>DCTU01000304.1:29271-34267 GCA_002329445.1 bacterium UBP9_UBA1432 | reverse complement strand
CAGGCCCAGGTCGGCTGCGGCCAGGCGCGAGCGCTCGACGGACTCCGCGAAGTACTCCAGCCCGCTGGCCCGGAAGCCTGCCAGGCAGGCGGTGAAGACCGTCAGTCCCCGGCCCGAGCCCAGATCCACGAAGCGGCGACCCGGGGCCAGCCCACTGTGCTTCAGGAGGTGCAGGACCGACGAAGTCGGGGTCTCGCCATAGGCCAGGGATTCGGGACGGGGCCCTTGCACTTCCAGGGCCATCCGGTCGAAGTCCATCCCTCGGAAATGCCGTCGCAGGACCCGGTGCATCCGCCACCATCCCGCGCGGTGCTCGCCCAGGCTGAGCAGCTCGTACAGACAGATCGAGGCGTTCCAGGCCAGCTCGCCCGGGAAATCCATCCAGCGACTCCGGTTCGGCATGGGGGGGCCTTCCGCGTGAATTCCGACTCCGCCTGCCTCGAAGGGCTTCAGGCCCCGGTTTCCATCTCGGCTTCCAGTTCGGCAGCCATTTCCGGGTACAGCTTCCAGGTACAGGCGGGGCACAGGCCGTGGCTGAAGGTGGCCTCGGTGCGGGCCTCGATGTAGCGCTCCAGGCGCTGCCAGTAACCCTCGTCATCCCGGATCTGCTTGCAGTGGCTGCAGATCGGGAGCATCCCCGAGAGGGTCTTGACCTTTTCCAGGGCTTCGCGCAGTTGCGACACCAGCAACTGGTTCTCTTCCAGGGCCTTCAGCAGGTGGGCCTGGTTCTCCTTGCGCCGGCTGATGTCCCGGCTGATGCCCAGGATCCCCAGGAATCGCCCCTCGGCGTCGTGCAGGCTGGTGGCGGTGACCTCGGTCCAGACGTGCGATCCGTCTCGACGCCTCTGCAGGACCTCCTGGGACTTGAACTCCACGGGGTGACCGGCGCCGAGCTCGTCCAGCGCCCCTTGAACCAGGGTCAGGGATTCCTCGGCCAGCAGATCCTCCAAGCCCATCTGGCGGCACTCCTCCGGGCTGAAGCCCGTCAGGGTCTGGACCGAGGGGCTGACGTAGGTCATCCGGCGGCTCTGGAGATCCAGGGTCCAGATCACGTCCACCGCGTGGTCGGCCAGCAGGCGGTGGCGCTGCTCGCTGGCGCGCAGCTCGGCCTGGGAGCGATCCCGCTCGGTGGTGTCCATCGAGGAGGCCACCAGCATGCCGTCCACGACCAGGGCGCTGGTCAGCTTTCTCCGGACGCTGCCGTCCCGACAGGTGAAGTCGTGCTGGAAGGAGTCCAGCGGCGGCGCGGCTGAACCCAGGCGCTCGAGTTCGGCCAGCCAGGCCTCCGGCGCCGGCGACATCCGGGCCTGCCAGGCCTTCAGGGTGGGCAGATCCTCCTGGCTCCAGCCGCAGGCCTGCCGAAAGTGTTCGTTGAGATAGACCACCTGCGAGCGAGGGGGAAGGGCGGCGAAGAGGATGCTGGTGGGGAGGCTGTCGAGGACCTTGCGCAGGAGGGCCTCATCGGCCAGGAGCTGCTGCAGGCGCAGCCGGTCCCGGAGGCGCAGGTGGCCCTCCAGAAGATCGCGCATCTTCTCCAGCAGCGTGACCACGTCCGGGGAGGGGACGTACTCCTGGTCGTCCAGGATGCAGATCGTGCCGAAGGGCTGGCCGTCCGGCTGGAGGATGGGGAGCCCCAGGTAGGAGACCATTCCCAGCTTGATGTCGGGGTTCCGACACCATTCAGGAGAGGTCAGGGCGTTGGGGACGATCAGCATGCTCCGGGTCTGGAGCACCCTCTCGCAGTACAGGCCCGAAGAGCGCAAGGTCTCCTTCTCGCCCGGGTGGTAGGGATTTCCAGCCGTCCGGCTGGCGACCAGGACCTCGATCTGGTCGGCCTCGAACCAGGCCTTCATGATCAGGGCCGCCTTGACGCCGGAGAGTCGGGCCACCAGGTCGACGATGGTCTGCCAGTCTTCCAGCGTCGCCTCCGGAACCAGTTGCTCCCGGAACTCCATGGCTCGGGCCTCCTTGCGGGGAAGCAGTTCGGCTCTCCGTCGGTGCCGAAGCCTGGATGCCCCCCTGGTCAGTGGATTCTCGCCAGCTTCTCCCTTTCCCGCTCCGGCTCCAGGCCCCGACCCCCCGACTTCGAGAGGGGCCGGGCTTCGCGGGTGGAAGGGATCCCTGGAGGGACCTGTCTTCATGCTCCAGCGCACGTTCTTGACGCTTCTGCTGTTCGCGGCACTCTTGACGCCCTGGGCCCGGGCCGGCCAGGACTCGGTCCTGGTCATCCCCATTCGGGGGGGGATCGATCCCGGCATGGCCCACTTCGTGCAGCGCACGCTTCAAGAGGCTCGAGGGCAGGACCACCTGGCCATCCTCCTGGAGGTGGACACCTTCGGAGGACGGGTGGATTCCGCGTTGGAGATCCAGAGGGCCCTGATGGAGGAGGCCCACCCCACCATCGCCTTCGTGCGCGGGGAGGCCTGGTCGGCGGGCGCCTTGATCACGCTGGCGGCCGACAAGGTGGTCATGGCGCACGGTTCCAGCATGGGGGCGGCCGAACCCCGGATCGGCGGTCAGAGCGCGGGCGAGAAGGAGAAGGCCGCCCTGCGCTCGGCCTTTCGGGCAACGGCCGAGAGGCAGGGACGTCCGGTCGAGCTGGCCGAGGCCATGGTGGACGCCTCGGTGGACGTGCCCCAGGCCCCGGCGGGCAGGCTCCTGAGCGTCTCCGCCGAGGAGGCCGTGCGCCTGGGACTGGCCGACTTCGTGGCCGAGAATCCCCAGCAGATCTTCACCCACCTGGAGATGGGTAATCCCGATCTGGTCTGGGCCTCGCCCGGGTGGTCCGAGGAACTGGCCAGCTTCCTGGCCGAGGACTGGGTCTCGGCGATCCTCCTCATCGCCGGCATGGTGGCCCTGGCGGTGGCCCTGGGAACCCCTGGGATGGGGGCGGGAGAGCTGGCCACCCTGGTCTGCTTCGGCCTCTTCTTCGGCTCGCGCTTCCTGGCCGGGATGGGCTGGTGGCTGCCCCTGGTCCTGCTCCTGGCCGGCCTGGCCCTGCTGGCCATCGAGGTCCTGGTGATCCCGGGCACGGGCATCACGGGAATCCTGGGCCTGGTGGGGGTCAGCGCCGGGGTGATCCTGAGCTTCTCGGACTGGCAGACCGGGGCCGTCGCGCTGATGAGCTCGCTCCTTCTGGCCGGGGCCGCCATCTTCTGGATCCTGAAGTACCTGCCCGAGAATCGGCTGGTCCGGGGCACCCTGATCCTCAAGCCCGAGCCCATCCCGGAGCCGGACGTCGAGAAGGGGGACCTGCGCCTTCTGCTCGGCCGGATCGGCGTCTGCCGCACACCGCTGCGGCCCGGGGGGATCGTGGATTTCGAGGGACAGAGGGTGGACGTGGTCACCGAGGGCGAGTTCGCCGAGAAGGGGGCTCGCGTCGAGTGCCTGGAGGTGGTGGGCACCCGGGTGGTGGTCCGCCCCCTGGAGTCCTCCTCGGCCTCCTGAGCTCTTGGGGCTTCGGCCTGTCGTCTGGGCGGAACCCTCGCCCTCGGCGCCGGATTCCTTGGGGCAGCGCAGGATCTTCGCCTTCTTGGAGGGGTTGACAGGCCCGTCGGGAAGGCCTTNNTTCATCATCTTCCTGTTTGTCCTGTTGATCGGACTGCAGATCTTCTTCTACTTCATCCCGGTGCCGCTCTGGCTCAACGCCTGGGCGGCCGGAGTCCCGGTGGAGCTGGGGTACCTGATCGGGATGCGCTTCCGGAAGGTGTCCCCCCAGGACATCATCCTTCCGCTGATCATGGCCAGTCAGGCCGGCTTGAAGCTGACCCCCAAGGAGCTCGAGAACCACTATCTCTCGGGCGGGCACGTGGTCAACGTGGTCAGCGCGCTGATCGCGGCGGACAAGGCCCGGATTCCCCTGGACTTCCAGAAGGCCAAGGCCATCGATCTGGCCGGGCGCGACGTCCTGGAAGCCGTCAAGATGAGCGTCAACCCCAAGGTGATCCAGACCCAGAAGATCGAGGCCGTGGCCCAGGATGGCATCCAGGTCATCGCCACCTGTCTGGTGACGGTCCGGGCCAACATCGACAAGCTGGTCGGCGGCGCTGGTGAGGAGACGGTCCTGGCCCGGGTGGGCGAGGGCGTCGTCACGGCCATCGGCAAGTCCGAGAACTTCCGCGAGGTCCTGAAGAATCCCGATGATCTGACCCAGGCCGTCCTGGACCGGGGTCTGGATGCCGGGACGGCCTTCGAGATCCTCTCGGTGGACATCGCCGACATCGACGTGGGGGCCAACATCGGGGCTCGCCTCCAGGTGGATCAGGCCAACGCCGACAAGCAGATCGCCCAGGCCAAGGCCGAGCAGCGCCGGGCCGAGGCCATCGCCCGTCAGCACGAGATGCGCGCCGCGGTCGAAGAGAGCCGGGCCAAGGTGGTGCAGGCCGAGGCGGAGGTTCCCGAAGCCCTGGCCGAGGCCTTGGAGGCCGGCCGCTTCAGCGTCTTCGACTACTACAAGATGGAGAACGTGATCGCCGACACCCGGATGCGCGAGGCCATCGCCCGCTCCGGCGACCCGGACCGCCTGGTCCACGCCGGCTGATTCGGACTCTGAAAGGAGGATCGACATGGAGTATTTCATCCCAGTTCTCATCCTGGTGCTGATCGGCGGAGGCTTCATCCTCCACTGGATCCCATTCCCCATCTGGATCCAGGCCATGTCGGCGGGGGTCCAGATCAACCCGATGGCCTTCGTCGGCATGCGCTTGCGCCGGGTTCCCCCGGAGGCGGTCATCGATCCCTTGATCATGGCGACCCAGGCTGGCCTGCCCATCACGCGCAACGACCTGGAGGCCCACATCCTGGCCGGCGGCGACGTCTTTCGGGTCGTCAAGGCCCTGATCGAGGCCCATAACGCCCGCATCCCCCTGGACTTCCAGAAGGCCGCCGCCATCGATCTGGCCGGCCGGGACGTCCTGGAGGCCGTGGCCATGAGCGTGAACCCCAAGGTCATCCAGACCCCGCCGGTCATGGCCATGGCCCAGGACGGGATCCAGGT
>DCTU01000304.1:0-29236 GCA_002329445.1 bacterium UBP9_UBA1432 | reverse complement strand
GGCGAGGGCGTGGTGACCACCATCGGCTCGGCAACCAACCACAAGAAGGTCCTGGGGAACCCCAACCTGATCTCCCAGACGGTGCTGGCCAAGGGGCTCGACGCCGGGACGGCCTTCGAGATCCTCTCCATCGACATCGCCGATGTCGATGTGGGCCGGAACATCGGCGCGCAACTGCAGATCGACCAGGCCGAGGCCGACAAGCAGATCGCCCAGGCCCACGCCGAGCAGCGCCGGGCCGACGCCGTCGCTCGCGAAGAGGAGATGCGTTCCCAGGTGGAGGAGAGCCGGGCCAAGGTGGTCGAGGCCGAGGCCCGGGTTCCCCGGGGTCTGGCCACCGCCCTGCGCACCGGGCGTCTGAGGAGCGCCTGAGATGGGCTTCTTGGACAAGATCCGCGAGGTGGCCGAGGAGATGGAGCGCCTCGCCGCCACCGAGGAGGCCGCCCGTCTCGAGCGGATGAACCACGAGCTTCTCCGCCAGATGGAGCTCACCGGACTGGACCAGCCCGGGCAGGGGGCCATGTCGTCGGGCTGGCAGCCGCAGGGGCACCCGCCCGGCGCGCCCGAGCCTCTCCGCCGGCGTTCCCGGACACCTCGTCCGTCCACCGCCCCGGCTCAGCCCAGGACGGCTCCGAGGCCACCGGCCCAGCCGCCAGCCCAGCCTGCCACTGCGCCGCAGGGCCTGCGTCCGCCCTCCGGGTTCGCGCTGACGGCCTCGGATCTGCCCCGGGCCATGATCCTCAAGGAGATCCTGGGCCCTCCTCCGGGCCTCTCCGACGAACCCTGGTAGTCTGCCCCGCGGGGGGGCGAAAATCCTGGCGAGGCGGACGGGTTGGCGATCTTGAAACCGGGGTAGGGCTACCACACCGCAGATCAGGCCGGTCTGGAATCCGGCCTTCAGGGAGGTCTCGTGTCGAGGTTCACCATCCCCAGGGACATCTTCTACGGCAAGGGATCCCTGGCCGAACTGGCCGGATTCCGGGGATTCTCGCGGGCCTTCATCGTGACCGACGCGATGATGGAGAAGCTGGGCTTTGCGGCCCGGTTGGAGGGCATCCTCCGTTCGGCGGGGATGGAGGTGATGACGTTCAGCGACGTCGAGAACGACCCCTCGATCGAGACCGTCATGGAGGGGGCCCGCCGGATGACCGGATTCGGGCCGGATCTGATCGCGGCGATCGGGGGCGGCTCGTGCATCGACGCCGCCAAGGGGATGTGGGCGCTCTACGAGCATCCCGGGCTGACCCTGGAGGACATGCGCACCCGGGGCGTGCCGCCTCTGCGCCACAAGGCCCGCCTGGCCGCGATCCCGTCCACCAGTGGGACCGGCAGCGAGGTGACCGCCTTCACGGTGATCTCCGACCACAAGGCGAAGGTCAAGTACCCCATCGCGGACTTCGAGATCACCCCCGACATCGCGGTCCTGGACGAGGAGATCACCTTGACCATGCCGCCTTCGCTGGTGGCCTACACCGGGATGGACGCCCTGTGTCACGCCATCGAGGCCTACGTGGCGCTGAATCGTTCCAGCTTCACCAATCCCCTGGCCATCCACGCCATCACGGTGATCTTCGGCTACCTCAAGGACTCCTACGACGGGGCCCTCTCGGCCCGGGGCGAGATTCACGTCGTGCAGTGCCTGGCCGGCATGGCCTTCACCAACGCAGGGCTCGGCATCACCCACTCGCTGGCCCACAAGATCGGGGGCGCCCTGGGCCTGCCGCACGGCCTGTGCAACGCCATCCTGATGCCCTACGTGATCAAGTACAACGCCCGCGAGCGCGCCGCCATGCGCCACTACGCCAACATCGCCCGGCGCATCGGCCTGGACGGGACCCGCGAGATGAACCTGGTCAACTCGCTGGTCGCCGGGGTGGAGGACCTGGGCCGCTACATGCAGATTCCGAAGTGCCTCCAGGACACCGGGATCAGCCAGTTCAAGTTCGACATGCACAAGGAGTACATCGCCTCCCAGGCCTTCGAAGATGGCTGCACGGCCACCAACCCCAGGCGGACCTCACCCGAGGATCTGCTGGCCATCCTGGAGTGCGCCTTCCACGGGCGGCCGGTGATCCTCTAGACCGACGCCGCTGGCCGCAGCGGGGACCCGGTCCAGGCGCAGGGCGGAGACCAGGCACAGTCCCGAGAAGCAGGCCAGAAGCACGAAGCCGTGCGAGAAGCTGCCCAGGGCCTGGTGCAGGGTTCCCACCACCAGGGGAGGGAAGAACCCGCCCAGGCCTCCGGCGGCGCCCACCAGCCCGGTGACGGAGCCCACCGTGCGGGGAAAATACTGCGGGACCAGCTTGAAGACCGCGCCATTGCCCAGCCCGAAGGCGGTGGCCAGGCCCAGGGCCCCCAAGGTGAAGGGCAGCATGGAGGGCAGGGTCAGGAGCAGGGCCATCAGGCCTGCGGCCGGGAAGACGGCCAGGAGGACCCGTCGGCCCCCGACCCGATCCGAGAGGATTCCCCCCAGGGGGCGCATGAGCGTGGCCAGCACGACGAAGCCGGCCGTGCGCATCCCGGCGTCGGTGGGCGAGAGTTCGAAAAGCTGCGTCAGGAAGATCGGCAGGTAGATGCTCATCGCCACGAACCCGCCGAAGGTCAGGAAGTAGAACAGGCTCAGGACCCAGGCCATCGGCTGGCGCAGAGGGCGCAGCGAATCGGCCAGGCTGCCGGGACGCAGGGCCGGGGCATCGCGCGCGGTCGCCAGGAAGAAGACCAGCCACAGGGTCACCAGGATTCCGAAGCTCCAGAAACCCCAGACGTAGCCCAGCGCGCCTGCCAGCACGGGGGCTCCGAAGGCAGCCAGGGACTGGCCGGCATTGCCCGCACCGTAGATCCCCAGCGCGAAGCCCTGACGCTCGGGCGGGTACCAGCGGCTGACGAAGGGAACCCCGACCGAGAAGCTGGCCAGCGAGATGCCCAGGAAGAAGGCGCCGACCAGGAACTGCCCGTAGCTGGTGGCCAGCGCGATGACGAAGGCGGCCAGGGCCGAGACCGCCATCGTCAGGCTGAAGACCAGCCGGCCTCCCAGTCGATCCGTCAGCAGGCCCAGGGGGATCCGGCCCAGGCTGCCCAGCAGGACCGGTGTGGCCAGGCCCACGCTGACCTGGATCGGGTCGAGCGCCATGCTCTCGCGGATCATCGGCATCATGGCGCTGACCGAGCCGAAGACGGCGAAGCAGAAGGCAAACGCACCCGTCCCCAGGAGCAGTTGCAGGGGATTGCCCGACGCCCGGTCGCTCATCTGGGGTCCAGGGCGCCCAGGATTCGCCACAGGCCCAGGTTCAGCGCCTGACAGGCCAGGCTGGCCAGGGCGGCGGGCCAGGCGATCTCCAGGTCGCCTCCCAGGAAGGCCTCCATCGTCGCGGTCAGCAGCCAGAGCTGCAACATCAGGATCAAGCCCACCAGGAAGAGGATTCCGTCCAGCAGGATCCCTCGCTGGTCGGGGGTGTGGCCATCGTCGGCGGGGCTCATGCCGTGCGCTCCTCCACTCCGGTTGCGTGGATCACCCCGTCCCGGATCTCCAGTTGGATCCGGGTGAGGGGACGGCGGGGCGGACCGGCCATGGGGCGTCCCTCGGCCATGTCGAACCATCCGTTGTGGCAGGGGCACTCCAGGCGGCCCAGCTCCGCCCGGGGCACGACCGGGCACTGAAGGTGGGTGCAGAGCTGGCCGTAGGCGACGAAGGCACCCGTGGACAGATGGGTCAGGAGGATCGGGTCCCGGGGGCCGGGGTAATGCAATCTCACGGTCTCACCGACGGGGATCTCCTCGACCCGGGCCAGGGCCTTGGGCTCCGGTCTGGCCCGTCCGGCCCGCAGCGAAGCCAGGCCGACGCCGAACTGGGCCACCGTGAAGGCCAGCCCGGTCAGGACCATCAGCCGGGTGAAGTCCCGACGCGAGACGACCTGGTCGCGAGCCCAGTCGATGGGGAAGGCGTGGCGCCATCCGGGCTGGTCGGGCTCCGAGCGGCCGTCGGGAAAACGGATCCGGGGCAGGGCGGCGGGATCCTGGGAAGCATAGTCCGGCGGGAATTCTGCTGGATGGTCCTGCATCTGCCTCCTCCTTGTTGCGGGATACGGCCCTCGGCCTTCCTCAGAGGAATCCCTCCAGGGCGATCTCCTCGAAGGGATCCTCCTCCGGGACGGCCTCCAGGGCTCCGGTGACATCCACCTGGAGCTCCGTGGAATCGCGGGGAACCATGAGCTTGACCTTGGTCGTGATCGTCTGGGCTCCGAATTCGAAGCGGTCCAGGATCCGAGAGCGGGGTCGCAGGCTGGCCACCTCCTCCCGGGTGCCGAAGAAGAGGGCCCCGCTGGGACAGACGGCGGCGCACATGGGCTTCTTGCCGGCCTGGCTGCGGTCATAGCACATGTCGCACTTCATCATCAGGTCGAAGCTGGAGTTCATCTTGGGAACTCCGAAGGGGCAGGCCAGTACGCAGTTCGAGCAGGCGATGCAGCGGGGCTTGCGGGCCGACTGGACCACCCCGTCCTCGGTCCTCTTGATCGCGTCGGCCGGGCAGACTTCGGCGCAGGTCGGGGAGTCGCAGTGCATGCAGACCATCGGGACGGTCTGGATGGAGTGGGCCCGGTCCACGAAGTCCAGGTGGATCATGGCGTGCCCCTTGTGGGTGTCGCACTCGCTGCAGGCCTGCACGCACGAGCGGCAACCGATGCAGCGGTTGGGGTCCAGGTAGAAGCCGAAGCGCTCGGGAACGCTCAACTCGGGCGCACCCCCTGGCCCAGCCGGCCGCTGCCCAGCGCGGTCTCACCCGCCGCGCGGGTGGCGCCGATCTGCATGCTGGAGCGGGTGTCGGCCTCGGCGGCCTCGCGTTCTTCGGTGCTGGCCCTCCGGACCCGGACCGCGCAGACCTTGTACTCGGGGATCTTCGAGATCGGGTCCTGGGCGGCGTGGGTCACGCGGTTGATGCTGCGGCGATCGCCCCAGTGGTAGGGGACGAAGACCGTGTCCGGCCGGATGGTGGTGACCACCTGGGCCCGCAGCGTGGCCAGGCCCCGGCGGGACTCGACCGAGACCCACTCTCCGTCCTCGATTCCCAGCTTCTCGGCCAGGCGGGGGTGCAGCTCCAGGCGCGGCTCGGGGTACTGGTCGACCAGGGGGCCGATGCGGCGGGTCTGGGTTCCCGACAGGAAGTGGCTGATCACCCGACCGCTGGTCAGCATCAGCGGATAGTCCCGGTCCACCTCCTCGGCGGGCGGGGTGTAGAGGGCTGCCTGGAAGCGGGCCTTGCCGTCCGGGAAGTAGAAGGGGCCGGCCCCCTTGGCCACCGGGTTCCACGAGCCTTCCTCGAAGAGGCGCGGAGTCCCGGGATGGTCTTCGGCAGGACAAGGCCAGAAGACCCCGTTCTGGGCCTCGATCTTCTCGTAGGTGATGCCCGAGTAGTCGGCCACGCCCCCGGCGCTGGCCTGGCGCAGCTCGTCGAAGATCTCCCGGGGGCTGTGGAAGGTCATTCCGTGGGGACGCCCCAGGGCCTGGGCCAGGTCCTGGATGATCCGCCAGTCCTGGCGGGCCTCTCCCGGCGGGTCCAGGGCCTGGTTGATCTTGATGACGCGCCCTTCGACCTGGGTCACCGTGCCCTCGTCCTCCTCGTGCAGCGAGCCCGGCAGGATCACGTCCGCATGCTGGGCGGTCTCGCTGACGAAGAAGTCGATGGCCGCGAAGAACTCCAGCTTGTCCAGCATCCGGGCCACGAAGGTCGAGTCAGGAAGCGACACCTTGGGGTTGAAGCAGATCGAGAGCAGGCCCTTGATCTGGCCGGTCTCCACGCGGCGCATCATCTCGTAGCAGTCCACCCCGGGAGGGGGGAGGCTCTCGGGAGCGACGCCCCAGACCTTGGCGACGTGGGCCCGGTGCTCGGGGTTGGCCAGGTCCCGGCCTCCCGGCAACTGGTCCGCCTTCTGGCCGTGCTCCCGGCCGCCCTGGCCATTGGCCTGGCCGGTGATGGTCGCGTAGCCGCAGTGAGGTCTTCCGATCCGGCCCGAGGCCAGCACCATGTTGATGGCCCCCAGGCAGTTCTGGACCCCGTGGGTCGAGTGCTCGATGCCCCGGGCATGCAGCAGGAAGCTGCTCCGGGCCGTCCCCCAGAGTTCGGCCGCCTGGCGGATCTTCTTCTCGGGAAGGCCGGTGGCCTCGGCCGTGCGGGCCGGCGTCCACGGCCGGACATGCTCGGCCAGGGCCTCGAAGCCCACCGTGTGCTGGCGGATGAAGTCGTGGTCCAGCCAGTCGTGCTGGATCATGAGGTGGAGGACGCCGTGGAAGAGCAGGAGATCCCGGCCCGGCTTGATGGGCAGGTACAGGTCGGCGGTCCGGGCCAGGGGGGTGAGTCGGGGATCCACCACCACGACCTTCCCGCCGTTCTCGCGGGCCTGCCAGATGTAGTTGGTGGTGATCGGTGCGCATTCGGCCACGTTGGCGCCGCTGACCCAGACCACCTCGGCCCCGGGGATGTCCGACCAGGGATTGGCGGCGCGGTCGATCCCGAAGGCCATCTTGTTGGCGGCGGCCGCGCTGACCATGCACAGTCGGCCGTTGTAGTCGATGTGCCGGGTCTTCAGGCAGACCCGGGCGAACTTGCCCATCAGGTAGGTCTTCTCGGTGGTCAGGCTGGCCCCGGAGAGCACGCCGATGGCGTCCGGGCCGAAGGTGGACTGGATGCGGTCGAACTCGGAGGCCACCCGGCGGATGGCCTCGGAGTAGGGCAGGGGGCGGAACCCGCCCGGAGCGTCGGGATCCCTCTGCAAGGCGGTCTGGATCCGGTCCGGGTGGGCGCCCTGGAGGTAGCGCTTGACGCCCTTGGGACACAGCATCCCTCGGTTGAACGGGAAGTCCTCTCGGGGCTCGAAGCCGATGACCTGGTTGTGGCGGACCTTCAGGTGGACTCCGCATTGCTGGCCGCAGAAGCAGCAGTGGGTGGCCACCAGGCGCTCGGGTTCCACCTCGGTGGCCAGCCGGGCGCCCACGGCGTAGTTCAGGTGGGGGCCGAAGCGATCCTGGATCTCCAGGGGGGTCTGCGGGGTCTGGCTCACGGGTTCTCACCTCCGTCAAGGTGCGGCATGGGATCCACGAGGGTGGCCCGGCTCCACAGTCGGGCCTGGGCCAGGCCAAACAAGAGCCGCCGGCAGCGGGGACAGACCTCCTGGTAGTGCCCTTCCGGCAACTCATAGCGATAGCCCAGGCGCTGCTCCACGTCGGCCAGGTCCCGGACCTGCGTGCCAGGGGCATAGGGCTCCGAGCAACGCCGGCAACAGGCTTCGCCCTCCATGGTGGCCACCTCGCGATAGAGCGCGGCGGCGACCTGGGCCGGACGCTGGAAGAGATGGAAGAACTTGCCGTAGGGCAGCCACAGGAGGGTCCCGATCACCGTGAGCGCGTGGAGGATGGCCAGGAACTCGTAGGCCTGGCCCTTCATCCAGGTGTAGGAGGCCGACAGCATCAGGCCGGTCACGCTGATCGCGAAGAGCAGGATCAGGGGGAGGAGATCCTCGCTGAAGCGCTGGGTGGCGGCTGCGCCGTGGTCCAGGACCCGGCGTTGGAAGGCCAGGGAGATCCCGGCCAGGACCAGGAACGCGGACCAGACCAGGCCGTGGAAGACCAGGAAGGCGGGAATCGAGTCCACGGGGAGCGGGAAGGTGGGGAACCCGAAGACCACCACGGTGTAGTGGTCCAGGGCGCCGCTCGGGGTCTCGAAGTGGATCCAGCCGAAGACCAGCGGGAAGGTGATCGCCGCCGCCAGCAGGCAGCCCCACATGATCAGCAGGTGGGCCAGGCCCCTCCGGGCACCCCGGCGGAAGATGAAGCCGTTCAGGGCCAGGTCCCCCACGATCCGACGCCCCGCCGCCAAGAGGTTGCGCCCCAGCAAGCCCCGTCGGAACAGGGACTGCCAGCCCCGGCGCCAGAACAGCGCCGTCGGAGGGCGCTGAATCCACATCAGGTAGCGCCGCGTCAGGCCGAAGGTGGCCGTCAGGGTGGCCAGGGCGTAGCCCAGCAGGACGGCGTCGAAATCGTGAAGGGCTCGGGATCCCGCCAGGACCAGGGCCCCCAGCCCCAGGCAGACCCCGGCTCCCCAGATGTTCGCGGTCTTCTCTTCTCGGCTCACGGGCTTCCCCCCGTCACCAGGAATCGGGGCCCGTCGCCCGAGCCCGGTCTGATGGGATTTCGAGGTCAGCTTCGGGAATCCGCCCCGAACTCCCGGCCTGACCTGCAGGATCCTAGCCTATCTTCCAGGCAGGATCGGGTCGTTGCGCCAGATCAAACCTCTCGTCCAGGGCGGCTTTCAGCTTGGGGTGGGCCTGTCCGTCCGGCCTGGCAGCCAGTGCAGATCCTCGGGGGTGTTGGCGTTGACGAAGGAGTCCCGCCAGTCCGGCAGGTCTGCCAGCTCGGATTCGTCCAGCCAGAGACAGTCGACCCGGTCCAGCAGCCTGGCCACCGGGACCCCTGGGTCGCGGGCCAGTTCGCGCGCGGCCGGCAGGCAGGCCCGGCCGTAGACGGCGTGCAGGAACTGCGGCCTTCCTCCCACCCGGGGCACCACGGCGGCGTGAGGACCCTGGGCTTCCAGCAGACGCCTGACCACTGCGGGGTCGACCAGGGGCATGTCGCACCCGCACAGGAAGGCCCGCTCGCCCGACATGGCCTCCAGGCCCGCGGCAATCCCCTGCAGGGGGCCTCCACCAGGGTGCCGGTCGGACACGGCCCTGGCCCGTGGAAGGCCGGGAGGGGGCGAGGTGGTTCCGGCCAGGAGGATCTCGTCGAAGGAGGGGCCCAGCCGGTCCAGGATCCGCGCCAGGAAGCTGCGACCGTCCCAGAGGAGGCCGGCCTTGTCGACCCCGCCCATGCGCCGCCCCCTTCCACCCGTCAACAGGATCAGGGTCTGCACCGGATCGGCTCAGCGGATGAAGTGGGTGGGGGTCCAGGGCTCCGGTGTTGGGGGCTCCAGGCCGGCCTTCTCGAGGTTCAGCAGCAGCCAGGCCAGGTTGTCGCCCAGGGTGCGCATGGTCTGCAGGCCCTCGGCGTCCTGGCGGACCTGGTCCGGGGTGAAGCCGTGGGTGGAGTTCCAGTACTGCGACGAGACCACGGGCATCCGGTTGATGGTGAAGTACTTGTTCAGCCGGTCGAAGGCGGCGCTGGCTCCACCGCGGCGACAGTTGACCACGGCGGCGGCCGGCTTGTGGGCCAGGCTTCCCTGCGAGGCGAAGAAGACCCGGTCCAGAACCGCGCACAGCGCGCCGTTGGGGCCTGCGTAGTAGACCGGGCTTCCGATCACCACGGCGTCGGCCTGCTGCATCAGATCCAGCAGCTCGTTGCAGACGTCGTCCTCCAGGATGCAGCGCTTGAGTTCGGTGCACGCGCCACACGCGGTGCAACCATGGACCGGGGCGGTCCCCAGGTTGAAGAACCGGGTCGCCAGGCCGTGTCGCTCGAGGGCCCCGGCCACCTCCTCCAGGGCGGTCCGGGTACATCCCGCCTCGCGCGGGCTTCCGTTGACCAGCAGGACAGTCTTCACGGGGGCTCCTCCTCCGGAACAGGTTCCGCGCGAGATTTCGGGCGCCTGGCGAGGATCCCCTTCGAGCGCCCGCCCCACGCGCGGCGAGAATGGAAGAAGGGCCGGACTCAATGTCCGACCCTTCTTCAGCAGGAGCCAGGCTCCGGTGAGGTTCTAGATGGCCTGTTCCATGTTCTTCTTGCGAAGTTCCACCGTGGTGGGCCACCAGTCGTAGCTGGTGAAGGTCTGGCCGTTGCGGGTGTAGCTGCCCTTGAGGTTGTCGTGGGTGACGCCCAGCGAGGTGATCCCCAGGCTCTCCAGGGTCAGCAGCTCGCCGTCATCGACCACGGCGTCGGAGTTCTTGTCCTGCCAGACCATCAGGCCGGCCAGTTCGGTGCCTTCCAGCTTGCCGTTGTTGTCGAAGTCCAGGGCCGCCATGGCGTCGTAGCCGTGGGCAAAGCCGCGGGTGCTGCCGAACAGGCAGGAGCCGTCCACCGAACCGTCTTCGTAGGGGCGGACCAGCAGGCCGTCATTGGGGCCGACCCACTCGGTCATGACGGGGAAGCCGTTGGCGTGGAAGTCGAACAGGGCCACCCGGGTCTTGTCGAAGCCCTCGTGGGGTTCCCACAGGCCGTTGGAGGCCTCCAGCTTGCCGTCGCCGTCCAGATCCAACACGATCGGGGAGATCCGCTTCACCGTGTGCGTGTGGTAGTAGGTCACGTTGCGCTTGGTGGTGACGGTGGTCTGCCGATACTTGTCGGTGTGGGTGATGTTGGTGGTGTGGGTGTAGTTGTTGGTCGTGTGGTAGTTGTCCACGTTCAGGTAGGTGTCCGTGTGATCATAGGTGTCGTCGTGGGTGGTGTGGATGTTCGTGTGCTGGGACACGTTCCCCTGGGCCACGTAGGCGGCCTGCAGGGCATCCGCATCGCCGATGACGATGGCGTCCGCGCTGTCGGTCCGGGTGCGGTCGGATTCCACCGTGGTGACCCGGGTCTTCACCGTGTCGCGCTTGACGAAGCTGGTGTCGCGGCCCGTGAACTTGGTGACCGGATTCACGGTCGTCTGGGTCTGCGTGGCCGTGGAACGTCCCAGGAAGGAGGTGTCGGTCTTGCTGCCGACCGTCTCGACTCCGCTGCTGCTGCTGCTGCTCGACGAGTAGGAGATGGTCCTTCCGGCTGCGGGGTTGCGCTGGGCATCCCAGCCGCCGTGCTTGACGCCGTGCCACTCCAAGGTCTCGCTGGAACTCGTTCTCACGGTCTTGTCAGCGGCCCACTTGGTCTGGGTGTCGTACTCGTAGACCTTGTTGACGAAGGTGTTGGTGACGTACTTGTCGGTCCGGCTGCTGGTGTCTGCGCGCTGGTAGATGTCGTTCCGGTGGACGTTGTGCGTTTCGTTGATCGTCTCGGTCCGATTCTCGGTCACGCTCCCGTTTCCACCTTCGGCACCGGTCACACCCGCCACGGCCGGCCCGGTCAGGAGCCCCCCGATCAGGATTGCCGCCGCCATTGCTTGGCTGATCTTCACGGTCTGCACACCCTCCTTTGCTGTCGACCGGCAGCAGAGGCAGCCGGTATTAACCTTAAACTACCTTATCTCTGCCGGCATGGGAACGGTCATGGCCCGTCGAACTTGTAACATTATTGGTCTTTCGAAGAAACCTCCGTTGCCGAGACCTGCTCGAATCGGTTAACCTGACTTCACGGGTGCCCTCGCCGGGTGCCCGGCCAGTTGCGTACAAGGAGCACCACATGCGGACCTTCTGGGCTGGAATCCTGTTTCTCGTCTTGACCCTTGGCGGCACCGCCAGTTGGGCGGAGGCCTGGCACCTCAGCAAGGCTGAACTGATCTCCTACGGCATCAACCCCCCGATGTTCCAGGTCCTCGATTTCTCTTCCGATGGGCGGATGCTCATGGGCTACCAGGCCACCCAGCGGGACGAGGTCGCCAAGGGGATCACCAATCGACTCTTCGAGCTGAACCTGCGCTCGGACGGCAAGGTCACCGGAGTTCGGTCCCACAACCTGTCGGTTCCGGCGGTCGAGCAGATCGCCCTGTCTCCGGATGACCGTGAGGTGGTCGTGACGACGGCCTCGGGCGCCGCCTTCGTGGTCCTGGACCGGGCCACGGGGAAGGTGCGCACGCTGATGGCCCACGAGCCGAGGACACCCGGCTTCCGGTCCTATCCCCCCATCCTGCTGCGCACGGGCGGAGACCTCCTGGCCACCGGTTTCTTCTATGACGAAGAGGACTACGGTGGACCGGACTCCATCGCGCGGATCGACCTGACCAAGAGTGGAGTCGAGGCCTTCGAGCTCGTCGCCGAGGTGGAAAAGCTCGAGCGGAGCATGAAGAGGCTGGTCATCAACGCGTATACCGATCACGAAACCGGATACTTCTGCGTCCAGCGCGAGGGTTCAAAGGTCTATACCCTGTACCGCTGGAAGGCGGGCCAGGAGCCGGAGGCCTTCGACGAGGCCCTGTCGGTGCCCGGCTTCATGCCCAAGGGGGACACGCTCGCCTACGTGGCCCAGCGCTCGGGTGGCCTGTATGAACTGGTGATCTACGATGGAGCCAGCGCGACCCGCCGGGTCGTGGCCACCTCGCCCGTGGAGCTGGGCTATCTGACCTTCTCCGAGGATGGCTCCACCGTGCAGGTCAACGAAATCACCCCGGATCGGAAGATGAGGCTCTTTACGGCCAGCTCTCGGACGGGCTGGAAGTATCAACCGGTTCCGGATCTGCCCCGGTCTTCGGTGGGGAACATCCGCCTCAGCCGCGATGGGCGCTGGATGACCCTGTACAACCAGGACGGCCTGCGCATCGTCAGCCTTCCCTGATCTCGGCCCCCTCTTCGCCCGCAGAGGGCCACGGGCCCCGGTCACCCTCAGGGTGTGGCCGGGGCTCTCTTCGTTCTCAGGCGTTTCTCACGGTGAATCGCGTCCGATAGAGGTTCATGTCCTCGAAGCGCTGATAGGCCAGCTCCCAGACCGGCAGGCTCAGTTCGGGCCCGGGCCCGAGGGTCTCCAGTCGGCGGACCAGTTCCTGGACCTCCTGCATGGTCGGCACGCGGGGACGGAAGTAGGCCAGGGTGACGTGGGGCCTCAGCCAGTAGTCCAGCTTGCGGACCCCGTCAAACAGGTTGTAGAGGTTCTGCAAGAGCCGGTGATCCCGCTCGGTGGCCGGGGCATAGCCCAGCAGCATCGAGATGTTCAGGCAGTCGAAGAGCCGGATCGGGCGCATCCGGATCTCGGCGAGATCGGGGTGCTCGTCCAGGACAGCCCGGATCTGGGTGAAGATCTGCATGCAGGCAGCCTGGTTGATCTGGATCTCCTGCTCCAGGGCGCAGGCGTCAGGACCGTTGCTCAGGTCGTGCAGCGTCAGGTGCAGGTCTTGAGGGTCCAGCGGGGCGGCGAACAGATCCTCCAGGCCCCGGGTCAGCTCCCCCTGCATCGCGGCGCACTCTTCCAGCCCCTTCTCGTCCAGGGGGAAGACCACCGTGTCGCCGTGGAAGGGCAGGAGTCGTCCTGACGGGTGCACCTTGGCCTGAAGCGAAGCGGGAACCTTCCACTCCAGGGGTTCCTGGCCCCGGGCCACCCGGCTCAGCCAGTCCGAGGAGCCCGACTGTTCCTGGTCCAGGATCCGGCAGTATTCGCTCCAGGAGAAACGTTCCACGGGTTTGAGCAGGTTCATCAGGGGACCTCGGCGAGGATGTCGGGGGCACCCTGTGCCCGGGGAGGAGAGGCGATCACAACGGCGCCCCGGGTGCCCTTGGCCAGCTCCTGCTGTGCCACGGCCAGGACTTCTTCGTAATCCAGCCCCAGTTCCTGGTAGTCGTGGGACTCCTTGAACCTGAAGCCATACTGGAAGGTGGAGGGCACCTGGAAGACCAGTTGCTCGTAGTCTCCATTCACGGCCAGGACCGAGTGCATGACGCCCGGCTCCACGAGGGCCATGTCGCCGGCCGCCAACAGGTGCAGCACAGGCTTGCCATCCCTCAGTGTCAGCAGGGCCCCGCTTCCCCGGTGGACCAGGTAGGCTTCGGTCTGGGACGCACCCTGGCTGACGGGGTGGCGGTGCAGGGTCTCGGCGGGACGGATTTCCCGGAACGCTCGAGGTCCGCTCGAGCCGGCTTCGGCGCGGACCGTCGAGACCCCGACGGTGAAGGGCTCGCTCTGCCCCGTGAAGGAGGTGGAGGCGACCAGCCACTCGGTGGGCTCTTCGCTCCACATGTTGAGCCGCCCCCGGTGCGTGTACAGCGTGACTCCATCCTTGTTCCAGGCCAGTCCGGTCGTGTCATATCCGGCACGGCTGGTGGCCCGCCAGAGGTCGACCACCCCCTCCAGTTCGGCTCCCTGGAAACCCGATTCGGCAAGGGTCTGGCGCAACTCGCTTTCGGGGTGGTAGCGGGCCCAGAAGAGTTCCTGGGGGCACAGGCTGTTCTCGTGGAGAAGGCCCGCTTCCGTCAGGCGGAGAGCCTGGTCCTCCTTCATCCGGTCTCGGGGGAATCTCCCCGCCTGCAGGCCATACAGCCCACGGGCCAGGGTGTCCGACCAGGCCTTCTCGCATTCGGCCTTCTCGGATTCGTCCAGGCCCAGGGGCTCCAGGCGGCGGGCCAGCTCTTCGGGGCGGCGCATCTCTTCCCAGCGCACCCTCCGGCCGTCCTCCTCCGCGTGCAGGATCCCCCCCTCCAGCAACTGCTCCAGCAGGGCGGGGCGGAAGGCCGAGCGCAGCGTGGTGCGCCCGTCCACCAGTCGCTGGTTGACCTGGGCCAGGTCCTCGTAGAAGGGCTCTTCGGCGCGGTGCTTGCGATACCACGCGGGAGGCCTCTCGGAGGTGATGACCAGAGGGGGGCGGCCCTCCCGCAGATCGACCCGGGCCTGCGCTCCAGGTGCCATGAGGACCACGCCGGGTTCGGCGAACAGGCAGGTCTCACCCGAGACCTCGACCGAGACCACCGAACCCTCGGGGAAGACGAACTCGGTCTCCTTGTCGAAGACCATCTGGACGCCCAGGAACTGCTCGGCGGCCTCTCCGGTGTAGGCCACCGTGCCGGTCTCGGCTTCGACGGGAATCCCTCCGTCCGGGCGGATCGGCAAGGCCCGTGCTGCGCAGGCCGAAACCGACCAGGCCTTTCCGGCCGGGGCGGGGGGAGCCTGGTGGACGGAGATGGCCTGCGCCTCGGCCCGCCAGGGGGCTTCGGCTGCTGCGAATGCCTCGTGGGGGTCGGCGGGGGGCGTCTCGGCGGGTCGGGAGGGAGCGGGCGCGAAGCTTGCTCGGTAGGGCGTGGGGGGCAGGGCATCGATTCGCAAGTGGATGGTCTCCCTCGGGGGCAGGTCCTCTCTCCCCATCCTAGGGCGCCTCTCGGCTCCCGTCTTTTCCGCAATGTGAACGTTGCCCGAGAGACTCCGGGGGGATGGGCCCTGGCGCCCGTGCTCCCAGGCCGAGGCCATCTGGAAGGGCGGCCTGGGTCTGCGGTCGGGCGCAAACCCGCTGGCTTCTCGAGGCGGAATCCGGCAGGGCATCGCATTTGACAGGCTCTTCGGGTTGCTGGTACGATTCCGGGGCCTTGTCGGAAATCGCTCCTCTCGCCGTTTTCCCCTGTTTCCCGACCCGGAGTGAAGGGGTTCCTGTCCTGGCGGCCTGCCCAGGCGCATCGCTGTGCTCCTGCCCTGGAGACGCCCGAGGCCTGCCCCTCACGGGGCGGGTTCCGGAAGGCCGCCAGGCGGCGGATTCTGGCCATGCTGGGGACACCGGTCGCCGAGGAGGGATCGGATGAGCCTCCTGGTGGTGGCCATGAGCGGAGGGGTGGATTCCTCGGTGGCGGCCGCGCTGATGGTGGCGGAGGGGCATGAGGTGATCGGGGTGACCATGACCCTGCTCCCCCCCGATTCCGGGGCGCCTTCTCTGGCCGAGGGCTGTTGCTCGATCTGGGATGTGCAGGACGCCGAGAAGGTCTGCTGGCGACTGGGAATTCGCCACTATGTCTTCAATCTTCGAGAAGAGTTCACCCGGGGCGTGATCGCGCACTTCCTTGAGGAATCCCGGCTCGGTCGGACCCCGAATCCGTGTGCGCGGTGCAACTCGCTGATCAAGTTCGAGGCCCTGGTGGAGCGCGCTCGACTCCTGGGGGCCGAAAAGGTGGCGACCGGCCACTATGCCCGGCTTCGCACCGACCCCGGGACGGGTCGGATCCGCCTGCTGCGCGGTCGCGACCCGCGCAAGGACCAGTCCTATTTCCTGGCGGGTCTGCGCCGGGACCAGTTGGCCATGGCCTGTTTCCCGATTGGAGAGCTCCCCAAGCAGCGGGTTCGCGAGATCGCAGGGGAACTCGGTCTTTCGGTGGCCGAGAAGGCCGACAGCCAGGACTTGTGCTTCGTCTCGGAAGGGGGGAAGGAAGCCTTCCTCCGGAAGCATCTCGGACCCGGAAGCCCCGGCCCGATCCTGGACCGGGCGGGTCACCTCCTGGGCACCCACCCGGGGCTGGAGTTCTTCACGGTGGGTCAGAGGCGGGGACTCGGGGTCTGCGGAGGCGGGCGGCTCTATGTCGTCGAGCTCGACCCTGTGCGCAACGCCCTGATCCTCGGTCAGGCCGAAGAGTTGCTGCACCAGGAGATGGAGGTCGGGGAGGTGAACTGGCTCGTCGACGAGCCGGTTTGCCGGGCTCGGGTGCAGTTCCGTTCCACCTCCCGGGGGGAGATGGCCGCGCTCACCCTCCTGCCTGACGGCCGGGTCCGGGTTCGCTTCGACCGCCCCCAGAGGGCCCTGTGCCCTGGCCAATGCGCGGTCTTCTACCGCCGCGACGAGGTCCTGGGCGGAGGGGTGATCGCCCGGGCCGGCGCCGGGGCAGGGCTCGAGGCTCATTGAGCCGCATGGATCGGGGAACCTGGCGCGTCCGGCAGGCGGGAACCTCGCCGTCGGCCGAGAAGAGGGGCGTTCCTCCAAGGGGCGAGGCCCTGGACCGGGCCTGAGGCGTCCGCGCAGCAGGTCCGCGGAGTCCGGGACGGGGGCCGGTCCTTCCGGTCCTTCCGGCCCGAGGCGCTCCTGAAGCATTTCCAAGAGAAGGTCGGTCGATGAGCAACTACATCGTACTTGTCAAGCAGGTTCCGGATGTCTCGCAGATTACCGACAACGCGTTCAATCCGGAGACCGGCACGCTGGTCCGCAGTCGCCTGCAGAACGTCATCAACGAGCTGGATGCCCAGGCGTTGGCCTTCGTCCATCGGATGAAGCAGCTCAGCGGCGATGAGGAGGGGCAGGTGGTGTGCCTGACCATGGGCCCCCCGATGGCCGACGAGGTCCTGCGCTACGGTTTGAGTCGCTGCGCCGACGCGGCGGTGCTCTTGACCGATCGCGCCCTGGGAGGCGCCGATACGGTGGCAACCGCCAATCCCCTGGCCTACGCGGTCCGCAAGATCGAGAAGGAACTCTTCGGCGGGAAGAAGGACTACTTCATCGTCGCCGGCATGCAGTCGGTCGATGGCGACACCGCCCAGGTGCCTCCCCAGATGGCCGAGGAGCTCGGGATCGGCTGCATCGCCTATCTGACCGACGCGTCCTACGAGGATGGGCGCTTCACCTTCAAGCGCATCATCAGCGGCGGAAGCCAGGTGGTGGCGTCCCGGAACCATCCGGTCGTCCTCACCGTCGCAAAATACGAGTATCCCCTCTTCGCCAGCCTGGCGGGCACCCGCCGGGCTCGCCAGATGAAGGTCCTGCAGTGGGGAGCGGCCGACATCCAGGCCACCCAGGTCGGCAGCAAGGGCTCCAAGACCCAGGTGACCCGGGTCTTCCCCCCAGGCAAGACCAACCGCAAGTGTCAGCAGCTTCACGATGCCAAGGAGCTGGCCAAGGCCCTGATCCAGAGCTACCAGGGCGTGGGCGGCGCCGCTTCGGGACAAGGCGAGAGGACCTACGTCCTGCCCGGCCGGCGGGCGCACAACTTCGAGCGGAACTTTGAAGGGCTCGAGAAGGACAACGAGTCCTTCGGGCTTCTGGCCGAGAGGATGCGCGCGGTCGGCATCGAGGACCTCTACGAGATGACCGACGAGCTTCGGGCTCAGGTGGTCACCAGCCTGAAGGGGACGTTCAGCGAGAAGGCCCTGGACGACATGTTCGAGGGGATGAGGAAGTTCGAGCCGGCCTTCAAGGGCGAGGTCTGGGTGGTGGCCGAGCACTCTGAAGGTCGGATCACCCCTTCCACCTTCGAACTCCTGGGCAAGGCCAGCGAGCTCGCACGCTCTCTGGAGGTGAAGGTGGGCGTCGCCCTGGTGGGGTCGCAAGTCGAGCCTCTGGCGCAGGAGCTGATCCGCGCCGGGGCCGACCGCGTCTACCTGACCGAGCATCCCCTGCTGGCCGAGCACGATCCGCTGGCCTGTCGGAAGGCCCTGGCGGCCTTGATCGAAGAGTTCCTGCCCCAGATCGTCCTGTATGGGGCCACCCCGCAGGGTCGGGTCCTGGCGCCCTTGGTCTCCTACCGGCTGGGGTGCGGCCTGACGGCCGACTGCACGTCCTTGGACATCCGGGACAGCACCCGCAAGGGGCTTGTCGGCATCCTCCTGCAGACCCGGCCCGCTCTGGGCGGAAACGTGATGGCCACCATCTCGACGGTCGATTCCCGCTCGCAGATGGCCACCGCTCGTCCCGGCGTGATGAAGCGCAACCCCGACGACCCCAGCCGCACCGGGGAGGTCCTGCGCCGCGAGGTGGAGCTGGCCCCGGACGAGCTGTGCATGGATGTCCTGGCCACCGAGATCGCCCACGGCGAGGTGAACTTCGAAGCCAAGGTCATCGTCGGCGGAGGTCGGGGCCTTCAGAACCGGGACAACTACGAGGCGCTGTTGGATTCGCTGCGGAATGCCCTGGGCAAGAAGCTGGGGACCGAGGTCGAGAAGGGCGCCACGCGCAGTGCGGTGGAACAAGGCTTCACCGAGAGGATCCGCCAGGTCGGGCAGACCGGGACGGCGGTGGGCCCCAAGCTGTACCTGGCCCTGGGGATCAGTGGAGCCATCCAGCACATGATCGGCGTGGCCAACACCGAGACCATCGTGGCCATCAACGTCGACCCCAACGCGCCGATCTTCAAGATGTGCGATTACTACCTGATCGGGAACGTCGAAGAGATCGTCCCGAAGCTGGTGGAAGAGCTCGAGGCTGTGTAGACCATGAGTGAAAACCTGCATTCCATCGACCGGGCCAGCCGGACCCAGGTCCTGATCGTGGGGGCCGGGCCCGCCGGTCTCGCGTGTGCCATCGCCCTGAAGAAGGAGCGCCCCGAGGCCGAGATCGTGGTGCTGGACAAGGCGCCGGGGTTGGGGAACCACAACCTCTCCGGGGCCGTGCTGGAACCCGCCTCGGTCCATCGCCTGTTGGACAGCGCGCTTCCCGGCTGGCGGGAAACCGACCAGGCCAAGGAAGTCCTGGCGCGCACCGTGCAGAAGGACGACGTCCTCTTCCTGCCGGGTGCCAGCGGAGCCCTGCAGCTTCATCCCCTGATCAAGCTGGCGGGCCTTCTGGGGTTGGGCCCCGGGCAGATGGACCACAAGGGGGACTACATCGTCTCGATCTCCCGATTGACGCGCTGGTTGGGGCAGATCGCCGAGGAACTGGGCGTCGAGGTGCATACGGGGTTTGCCGTGGAGGCCCTGGTCCCCGGAGAAGGCGAGGCGGTGGCCGCCGGTGTCCGTCTGGTGGACCGCGGCTTGACCAAGGAAGGCGAGAAGCAGCCGAACTTCGCCCCCGGTGAGACCATCCGGGCGGACCTGGTCGTCCTGGCCGAAGGCTGTGATGGCCTGGTGACCGAGCGCTTCGTCCAACAGGCGGGCCTGAAGCGGGAGGCCGTCCAGTTGTATTCGATCGGCGTGAAAGAAGTGGTGGCCGTCTCGGAAGAGCAGTACCGCCAGTTCGGGGACGACCGCGTGGTCCACGCCCTGGGCTATCCGATCTGGACCCCGGTCCTGGGTCCGGGGATGTTTGGCGGCGGCCTGATGTATGCCTGTGGAGACAACAAGATCGCCGTCGGGATGATCGTCGGACTGGACTGGCAGGAGAACGACTTCAACCCTCAGGACGCCCTGGTCCACTTCAAGAACCACTCGTTCGTCCGCCGCTTCATCGAGGGCGGCAAGGTGGTCGAAGCCGGGGCCAAGATGATCCCCGAGGGCGGGCTGCGAGCGGTGCCCCGGGATCCCCAGACCGGCACCTTCGGCAAGGGCAACGTCCTGCTGGTCGGCGATGCCGCCGGTTTCGTCAACATGCTCAAGATCAAGGGCCTTCACAATGCCCTGGATTCCGGCAGGCTGGCGGGAGAGGCGATCGCCGGCTCGATGGCCGAACCCGGGCAGGCGGCCCGGAAGTACACCGCGGCCCTGGAGCAGTCCGGGCTGGTGGCCGAGATGGGGCGGGCCCGGAACTATCGTCAGACGATCGCCCGTTTCGGGAACCTGCTGGGCCTGCCCCTGAGCGTGCTCTCGGGGGTCCTGCCCCGTTTCGAGGTCGAACCGGACTTCAAGGCCATGCGCCCCCGTCACTATCGCTTCAAGGGCAACCGGGAGTTCGACAAGGACACCTTCACGGCCATGGCCCAGACCGAGCACCGCGAGGACCAGCCTTCCCACCTGCGGATCGTGGATCCCGGAATCTGCCTGGAGAAGTGCCTGAAGACCTTCAAGGCTCCGTGCATCACCTTCTGTCCGGCCGGAGTGTATGAGGAGATCCAGGGCGTGGTGAAGCCGGCCAACGCCTCCAACTGCCTGCACTGCAAGACCTGTCAGCGCAAATGCCCCTTCGACAACATCCGCTGGGTGGTGCCCGAAGGCGGCGGCGGGCCGCGCTACAAGCAGTCCTAGGAGCCCGGTCGGAAACCTCGACCGAGCATCGTCGAGGGATTTTTTGTCCCCGCCAGGAGCAAAAAGTTGCGGTTTGCTTGAGGCAAATNNAGGCGACCGAGGGGTTTCCGGCCGGGTTCCCAGGCCATTCCTCCCTTCCCTCCGGGTCTGCGCCTTCGGCGGGACCCAGGGGGAAGGCAGGCAGGCCCCGCCGAAGAGAGCGTCGTGGAAGTGGCATGGTCGGCGGTGGCCATCGTGTGGGGGCTCGGAGCCCTGGCTGCGGCACGCCTGGCTCGCGGCCGCGGCTATCCGGTCGTCTGGGTCTCGGTTCTGATGGGCCCCCTGGGCTGGATGGCGATGCGCCATCTGGCCAGTGTCCCGCGCCCCGGCCCCCCGGCGCGCTTCCTTCTGATGCAGTGGTCGGTGCTGGTCCGGGAGGGCCTGCCTGCCGGAGACCTCCCCGAGGGCACCGAGCCCGAGCTGGTCCGACTGGCCGATGTGGCCCGGGCTCAAGGCCAGGCGACCTCCTTCGCCTGCGGCCTTCGCGAACTGGTCGGGTTCGAGCGCATGTGGGACCGTCTGCTGCCCTGGATGGTCCTGAACGTCAGCTTGCTGGGGATCGCGACCGGGATCATGCTGGTGGCTTCCGTCGCGATGCTGCGTTCCAGCGCGCCAGGCATGGCGGGCCTGACGCTGTTGGGGCTGCCGTTGCTGGGGTGGCTGTCCCGAGCGCTTCTGCGTGGGCAGGAGCCGGCTTCGGTGCGGGCGCTGCTGGTGCGGGGGCATGCCCGGCATCTGGAGTGGCTGGCCGAACTGGCCGGAGAGTCGGCCGTGCCTGAGGCCATCGCCCGCGTGGAGGAGGTCCGCCAGGAGCTTGCGCACCAGGTGAGCCGGGTGCGCCGTTCCGGGCGGATGCTGGGGCTGCTGCTGCTGATCGAGGCCGCCCTGCTGGTGCTGGCGGCGCAGGGGCTGGGGTAGGATCCTGTGTGAAGACCGCGTCGGTCACCTCGCCGGGTCTCTTGCCCCTGGACCCCCCCCGGACTCACAGTCCGACCTGGAAGATGCCCGAACTCTCCCCCCAAGGATGGTAGCCGGTGGCAATCCGCTGAAAGCCGTACCTTTCGTAGTAGCCGACGTGGTCCGAAGCCAGGTAGAGGTTCTCGAAACCTGCTGCCCGGGCATCCTGACAGACCCTCTCGATCAGGAGCGATCCGTAGGCGTGACCCCGGTGCTCGGGTTCGATGAAGAGGGCGCACAGCCAGGGCCACAGGTCCATCCGGCTGATGAAGTCGTTCGGGACCAGCCCGGCCCCGCCCAGGATGCGGCCTTCGGCGTCCAGCAGCAGGTACCACTGGGGGAGTGGACCCGGGGCCGTCACGCAGTGGGTGATGCAATCCTGGTAGACCGGGGCGCTGGCCGGGGAGGCCCAGGTCTTCTGGAACCACGCGATGGCGCGCGGGGCGTGTTCCGGATTCTTTCGGACTGAGATGATTCTGGGGAGCATGCTCGAGCCTTCCTGGTTCTGAAGCATTCTGCTTCGGGCGAATATGGACCTCTCCCCCGAATCTCGGGGGGCATTCGAAGAGGCCTTCCCGGGCCAATGGGAGCCTTTGGATGCAGAGCGCCCGTGCCGGTGAGAACCTCTTGAACGGCCTCGCGGAGGTTCGCTGCGCGGTGCTGCTCCCCTGGAGCCTGGCGCGAGGTTCCTCGCGCACCCAGGGGCGGTCGGGGCCCCTGGAGAACGCTTTCGGGTCGACTCCGCGAAGGCTGGGGGCGACCATCGGGCAGATCCACCAACCAGGCGCTCCGGGAGGTCCTCCATGTCCAATCAGGCCCTGCTCCAAGAACTCCTCGCCACCGACAGGATCCGGCTGCAGACCTCGGATTTCTACTCCGGCGTGCCCGCGCCAGGTCTTCGTTCCTGGCAGCGCGTCGAGGGCATGATGCTGGGGCTGGCCATCGGGGACTCGCTGGGCAATCCTGCCGAGAGCCAGTCACCAGGCCGGCGTCGCTCTCGACATGGCGAGGTCCGCGACTATCTGCGGGCGGAGGGCGGCTTGCCCAGCGACGACACCCAACTGGCCTTCTGGACCCTGGAGCAGACCCTGGAGGACGGCTCCCTGATCCCCGGAAACCTGGCCCGGAGGTTTTGCCATGGGCGGATCTACGGGCTGGGCAGTGCCGTCCGGCAATTCCTGGGCCGATTCAAGGAGTCGGGCGACTGGCTGTCCGCAGGCGTCCCCTCGGCAGGGAACGGAGCCCTGATGCGGATCGCCCCGGTCCTGATTCCGCACCTGCGGAACCCCTCGCCCGAACTTTGGGCTGACGTCGCCCTGGCCGGGATGATCACCCACCAGGACACAGCCTCCTTGTCCTCATGCATGGCCTTCACCGCCCTGCTCTGGGATCTGCTGGCCCGGGAGGAGGCCCCCGCCGGCGAGGATTGGGCCCGGCTCTTCCTGGAGGTGGTCCGTCAGGTCGAGGTCCCGACACTCTACAAGGCCCGAGGGGGCAACTACGCCGAGGAGTCGCCGCGGCGCTTCTCGGAGTTGTTGGAGAGTCGCCTGGAGTCGGCCTGGTCGCGTGACCTGACCAGCCTGGAGGCCTGCGAGGAGTTCCAGTCCGGGGCCTATCTGGTCGAGACGGTGCCCTGTGTCCTGTACCTCTTGATGCGGCACGGCCACAATCCCGAGGAGGCCATCGTGCGGGCCGTCAACGACACGCGCGACAACGACACGGTGGCCGCCATCGTGGGTGCGGCGGTGGGCGCACTGCACGGCGTCCGGGCACTGCCCGCCCGCTGGGTCCAGGGCCTGACGGGCCGGACCATGGACCACGACGGCGGCAGGGTCTTCGAACTGCTGGCCCAGGCGCAGGCGAAGTGGGCTGTTCCCGAATCGCTTCTTTGAGGACCGGGCTGGCCTCCGCAGCCGGAACAAGGTGCGCTCCATCCTCCAGGCGGTGTGGACACTCCGGCAACAGGGCTGGCTGGCCTTCGTACATCTCGCCGAACTTCAAGACGGTGGGGCGTTACGTTTGTCGCACAACACCGGGGCCGGATTCAGTCTCTCCAACTCGACGATGCGAGCGCTGTCCTGCAGGCCCGGCGGTGCGTTCAGCAGCGCCCGCAGGATGGGGACACACTTCGTCGACAGACCGGAGACGAATCGAGGCCAGACCCTCCGCGGTCCGCGAGACCATCCCCAACTCGCGCTCAAGGTCGCGATGAAGGTCCTCCAGCAGGTCCGGGGGGCCTCGGCGCGACTCAGCTCCCGGGCCTCCTCGGCGCGGCTCTGGATGCGCCCGGTGAGCCAGTGGTGAAGGGTGTGCCTGGGCTCGAGTTCCTCGTCCAGTTCGAACGGCCATCGTTCCACTGGTCGGTGAATTGGACGGCGATCGCCGCGGGGCCAGGGCCTGTCCAAGCGCGTGTCGCCTCACCGGAAACTCGTGGGGGGGGCCTGCGGCTTAGCGGACCCGCAGGCGCAGGGCCAGCACGGGCGGGATGTCCCGGATGTGGAGCCAGGAGAGGGGGAGGGGGGCGGCCGTCGCCTCGGTGAAGGCCGGCTCCTCCAGTCCGTCCAGCACCAGGCCGGCCGCGAAGCAGCGCCCCAGCAGGTCATGCAACGGGCGGTGGTGATACAGGTGGGCAGCCGGCTCGCCAGGAGCGCCCACTCCGGGTTCCGAGCGGGGTTGCAGGTAGCCCGCCACGCGCACCCCGGCGGTGTGGACCATCTCTCCCTGGCGGTCCTCGTCCTCCAGGAACCGGCGCGACCCCCAGAAGTTGAAGCAGGGATGGCACAGGGTGGCCACCAGGCGTCCCTGGGGCCGAAGCAACCCCGGGATGGCTCGAAGCAGGGGGTCGGGGTCCGAGAGGTCCATCAGGGCCATGCCGCAGACCACGGCCTCGAAGGTCCCCAGGGCCCCCAGGGCGGCGGCGTCCCGCAGGTCCACCCGACGGTACTCGATTTCTGCGGGTCCCCTCTGCCGGGCTTGATGAAGCATCTTCTCGCTTCCGTCCACGCCCAGGACCCGGGCCCCCAACGCGTGCAGGTGGCGGGCCAGCACCCCGGTGCCGCAGGCGGCGTCCAGGACCCGCTGGCCGGGCTGAAGCTCGAGCAATCGCTCGGTGGCTGGTCCCACCAGCGTGCGGTGGAAGAGGTTCCCCTCGTCGCCCATCAACTCGTCCCAGAACTCGGCCTTGGCATCCCACGCGTCCATGCCTGCGCGTTCGCAGCCCCTCCGTCCGGCTCCTCCAGCAACCTGCCGGACGTTGCCGGGCCAGCCGCACTCCGCTTGGCCAGGGGCCGAGGAGGATCTGGAGAAGCAGCGCTCGTCCAGGGGCAGAGGCCGATCTGGAGAAGCAGCGCTCGTCCAGGGGGCGGGGAAGGAGCGACCATGTTCGTGGGATTCGCGGTTCGGCGTCGGGTGTGCCGGAGTCTTCTTCTGGGGGTGGGCCTGCTGGCCCTGATGGCCGCTCCACGGCTCGGTCACACCGCATCCGGGGCGACCTTCGAGGCTCAGGTCATCGGGGTCGCCGATGGCGACAGCCTGACGGTCCTGCACGGCCGCGAGTCGATCCGGATCCGCCTGGAGGGGATCGACTGTCCCGAGATGCGTCCTCCTCAGCCCTATTGCCGCAAGGCCAAGACCTTTACTTCACGGAAGGCCTTCAACAGGAACGTCCAGGTCCGCGTGGTCACCACCGACAAGTATGGCCGGAAGGTCTGCCGGGTGGAGGTGGACGGCCAGGACCTGAGCGTCGAGTTGCTGCGGGTCGGCCTGGCCTGGCACTATGCGCACTTCAACCAGGAGCCCCTCCTGGCCAGTCTCCAGGCCGAGGCGCGAGCCCGGAAGCGCGGTCTCTGGGCCGACCCCAACCCCATCCCGCCCTGGGATTGGAGGCGCCTCCCGCGACCCTGAAGAGCCGTTCTGAAGAAAGGCACGACATGGCACTGGCACTCCTGAAGCATCATCCGGGATGCTCGGTCTTTCCCCACATCGAACTGGGCACGCTGCCCACGCCGGTGGAGGACTTCGAGATCCCGGAGTTGGGCACCATGCTCGTCAAGCGCGACGACCTGACCAGCCCGGTCTACGGCGGCAACAAGGTTCGCAAGCTCGAGTTCCTGTTGGGGCAGGCACGCGCCGAGAATCGCCGCGCGGTCCTGACCTTCGGCGCCTACGGTTCCAACCACGCGCTGGCCACGGCGGTCCACGCGACCTCCCTCGGCCTCGAGCCCCACGTGGTGCTCTCGCCACAGGCCCCGGGGCCTTTTGCTGCGGCCACGCTGCGCGCTCACGCGACGCTCGGCACGGTGATCCACCTGGTGGAAGGCTGGGAAGGTGCACGCGAAGCCCAGCGGGTCCGCCGGGAGCTCGAGCACAGGGACGGCATCGGGCCGCTGGAGATCCCCATGGGCGGCACCAATGCCCTGGGGGCCCTGGGCTACGTCAGCGCTGCCCTGGAACTCGTCGACCAGCTCGGTTCCCGGATTCCCGACCGGATCTACCTGGCCGGCGGCACCCTGGGGACTGCGGTGGGGCTCGCGCTGGGCTTCGCAGCGGTGGGGGCAAAGGTCCGCGTGATCTCGGTGCGGGTGACGCCCGAGAGCGTGGCCTCGGCCGCGCGGGCTCAAGCCCTGGTTGCCGAGACCGTCGCCCTGCTGCGCGAGGCCGACCCCGCCTTCCCCGCGCTCACTCTGCCGGACCTCGCGCTCGACCTGCGCCAGGATTGGTTCGAGCCCGGCTACGGGGTCGTCACGCCCGAGACGAGCGCGGCCGTGGCCCGCATGGCCGCCCTGGGCCTGACGATCGAGACCACCTACACCGGCAAGGCGGTGGCGGCCATGCTCTCCGACGCCGCCGCCGGAGCGCTTGCCGGCCAATCGGTGCTGTTCTGGAACACCTACAGCTCCGCGCCGATGCTTGAGCCCGGGCCGGTCGAAGTGCTGCCCGGGTTGTTGCGTGAGTACCTGGACCAGTGCGACCGGCTCTTCGGTGAAGCCCACGCTTGAAGGTCTCGCCTGGGCGTCCCGATACCCGAAGGTCCCCCAGGCCGTGCGCTCGGTCCAGTCCCGGCGGATTCCGGTGACGCTGCAGGGAACGAAGCGGAAGTCCTGATCGAAGGCCCCGGCCCGAGAGGTCCTGCCGGCCGACAGATGTCGTGGACCTGGATCGTCGACCGGTGCAGGAGATCCCCGCCCCTCCCGTCGCATCTTCTTCGTCAAGGGTGGGACCGCCGGAACTCCGCAGCGGCGCCGGCCCCGGAGTCCCGGATTCTCACCTCGGACCGCCGCGCCTCCGCCATGCATCGCGGGAAACTCCTGGGAAACATGCAGGAAACCGGGCGCCGCCCGCCCCCTCGGGCCAGGGCAGGAGGCCAGGAGGGCCGGCGGAATCCTTCCGGTATGAGGCGATTCCCGGCGATCCTGGCGGCGCTCTTCCTCCTCCTGGCTGCTCCGGCCCTGGCCGAGCTGGACTTCCGCTGGGACCCGCTGCCCGAGCTGCCGGCCCCTCGCAGCAATGGGGCCCTGGTGGCCCTGGACGGGAACCTGTACTTCCTGGGAGGGAATGGTCCCGAGGGCCCCAGCGCCGCCTGTTGGCGCCTGGGGCCGGGCGGCGCGTGGAGCGCCATCGCGGCTCTGCCCGCTCCCCGCTCGACCCACGGGGCCGCCGTGGCCGGCGGGCGGATCTTCGTGGTGGGGGGCCTGGGCAAAGAGGGCCAGCCCCTGGACCGGGTCGACGTCTACGACCCCGCGACGGGGCGATGGCAGTCTGGCCCCGCCCTGACGCGCCCCCGCTCCCGACTGGCGCTCGTCTCGCTGCACGGAGTCCTGGTGGCCGCGGGGGGAGCCGAGCCCGGCGTCCCGGCCTCCCGTCGGGTCGAGATCCTGGAGCCCGGCGCCACCTCCTGGAGCAAGGGGCCCTCGCTGCCCCTGGGCCTGAATCGGCTGGGCGCCGCTGCCCTGGACGGGACGCTCGTGGTGGCGGGCGGGGAGACCCGCCAGGGGGAGGCCAGCGCCAGGGTCTTCCGCCTGCAGGTCGCATCCCCCGGCGGAGGCCGAACCCCGTGCTGGTCGGCAGGCTGGCAGGAGGCCCCACCCCTGCGCCAGGCGCGCAAGAACTTCGCGATGGCCCCCCTGGGCCGGCGGATCGTGGTGGCCGGGGGATGGGTGCGGCCCGGACTCTTCCTGGCCTCGGTGGAAGAGGGCGACGGGCTGGGCGGCTGGAGCGAGCTCCCTCCGCTTTCCAGGGCCCGCGATGGCCTGCGCGCAGCCTGCCTGGACGGCCGGATCCTCCTGGCCGGAGGCCACGATCGCGTTCCCCGGGCCGAGGTCGGCCAGGGCGCCTGGCACACCCCGAAGAGCGCCTGGCGCGTGGACCGCCGGCTCGGCTTCCACCTGGCCTGGCACGACGAGCGGGAACGGTCGGGAACTCCTGCCAGGCCACTCCTGTCGGAGCCCTGGAAGGCCGACATCACCAATATCGCCATGACGGGCCTGCGGGACCTGGGCTTCCCGATCCGCCATCCGGCGCCGGAGGGCCTGAACTTCTACCTGAAGTTCTTCGAATGTCCCGCAGGCGTCGACCCCCTGGTCTCGGCCGGACGCGCCCTCTCTCCGTTGCTGGTGGCCCAGATGGCCGGTTCCTCCCAGATCCAGGAGGTCCTGGGCCAGCCTGGGGGCGTCGTGATCAAGAAGGCGGTGGTGGCCCCGGCGGGGGACCCCTTCTCGCCCGAGCATCCCTTCCCGCCGTGCCTGGTGCCGACCGGAGCCGGGGCCCAGGACGAGTTTGACCAGAGGACGCCCTTCACGTCCCTGTATGTGCAGGGCGACGGCACCTCATCGCGATCCCTGGCGGGCACTCCGGCGCAGGGGAGCGCCGACGGCGTGCTGGCCTTCCACACAGAGCTGCTGGAGCTGCTGGCCGCCACCTGGACCGAGGTGGAAGGGCCAGACCCCTCGCGCTTTCGCACCTTCCAGGATCGGAGCCAGCCCGGGCGCACGGTGCTGGTCCGGGTCCCGCTCGCTCCGCTGGTCTTCCAGGATTACCGCTCCCTGCCGATGCCCGAGGATCCCGAGCGGGTCTTCTTGACAGGCCTCTTGCTGGTCTACCGGGACATCTACGCCGGAGAGCCCGGACCGGCCACCCTCCTCGACTCTCGGGTCTTGGAGGTCGGCTCGGTGGTCCGCCTCTGAAGGGTGGCTCCCCCCTCGAGGTCGGCCTCCCGGTGGCTGGTCGACGTCAGGGAGGCCAGGCGTCGGGCGCCTTGGGGGGCGTGCCTGGTGAACCCGGTCACCGCCAGCCGCCTGGAATCGCGTCAGAATGCTCTCCAGGAGGTACAAGATGACTCAACTCGGCGGTCCCGACGGCAGGCCCCAGGGGCGCGACCTGGCCCGTGAGGCCAGCGACGTGCTCAACTACAACCAGCAACTGGTCCAGTTCGCCGACTCCAAGGCAGGCACGTTGATCCTGATCAACAGTCTCTTCGTGGCCTCCATGGGGGCGGGCTCGGTCTCCGCCTCCGGACCCCTGGTGGAGATGGCTCGGGGTCTGACGGTGCTGGCCTCGGCGGCGGCGGTGGTGTTGTGCCTGGTGGTGGTGATGAGCCGCCAGGAGGCGCCGGCCCAGGCCCGGGCGGACCTTCTCTTCTTTGCCGACATCCTCAAGCGCCCGAACGCCTCCCACTACGCCTCGGAGTTCGTGCGCACGCCGCTCGAGGTCCAGGTGGACGACATGCTGCATCGGACCTACGTGCTGGCCCGGATTGCCCAGCGCAAGTTCCAGACCTATGGCCAGGCCCAGACCGTCACCGCCTTCTCGGGCACGCTCTGGCTCCTGGTGCACCTGGCCGGGATCTTCTAGGAGCCTAGGAGAGTCGCCCTCGCAGGGCCGCCGTCAGGCCCGA
>DCTU01000335.1 GCA_002329445.1 bacterium UBP9_UBA1432 | reverse complement strand
TCCCTCATCAACACGAACTCTTCGGCCGAGGTGGGATGCACGGCCATGGTCCGGTCCAGGACCGCCTTGGTGGCTCCGGCCTCCAAGGCCACGGCCAGGGCCTGGATGATCTCGGGAGCGTCCTCCCCGAACATGTGCGCCCCCAGGACCCGATCGTCAACCGCATCCACCACCAGCTTCATCATGACCCGTTCCTGGCGGGAAGTCAGCGAGAACTTCATGGGCCGGAAGCGGGTCCGGAAGACGCGGATCTGGCGGTCCTGTGAGCGGGCCTCCTTCTCCGAGAGGCCCACCGAGGCCACTGGAGGCGTGGTGAAGACGGCCTTGGGGATGAGGTCATGGCGGACACGGGTCGGGTTGTTGCGGAACAAGGTCTCGACCAGGGCTCGGGCCTCGGCGATGGCCACGGGCGTCAACTGCACCCGCTGGGTCACGTCGCCCACTGCGAAGACGTGGGGGACGTTGGTGCACGAGAACTCGTCCACCACGATGCCCCCGGTCTGGCTCACCTGCACTCCGGCCTCGTCAAGACCCAGACCGAGCGTATTGGGCACCCTCCCGGTCGCGAAGAGGATCAGGTCGACCTGCAGTTCCGATCCGTCCGACAACGACAGGCAGGCCGTGTCGCCTTCCAGATGGCAGCCTTCCAGCCGGGTGCCGGCCAGGACCCGGATTCCCCGGGCCCGCATGGACTCGGTCAGGGCCTGGCGGAGATCGTCGTCGAAGCCCGGAAGAAGGCGCTGGCTGCGGAAGACCAGCGTCACCTCGCAGCCCAGGGCGTGCAGGAGGCTGGCGAACTCCGATCCGATATAGCCGCTCCCCACCACCAGGATTCGCCTCGGCAGGGTCTCGCGCTCGAAGAGGTCGTCCGAGACGCAGGCCACCCCGGCGGCGGGAATCTCCGGCAGGAACGGGCGGGCGCCGGTGGCGATGAGGATCTTGCGCCCCTGCAGACGCACCCCCTCGATCTCCACGGTGTGGGCATCCAGGAAGCGGGCGTATCCCCGGTGCAGGTCCACCCCGGCCCTCTCCAGCATGCCGAGGTAGACCCCCTCCAGGCGTTGCAGCTCGGCGCGGATCGCCTGCTGCAGACGCCGGAAGTCCAGGCGGGCGGGGGGGACCTCCCACCCATAGCCGCCGGCCATCTCCAGGAGGCCGGGGAACTGGCTGGCATAGACCAGCAGCTTCTTGGGGATGCAGCCGCGATGGACGCAGGTTCCGCCGACCTGGCGCTCCTCGCACAGCCCGACCCGGGCCCCCAGGGCCCCGGCCCTGCGGGCTGCCGCCACGCCCCCCGACCCCCCGCCCAGGACCAGGAGATCGTAGGTCTGGTGAACCTTCATGTCCGCACTCCTCTTTGAGGCCGGTGGCCGACCGGGCTGGTTTTCAGGACCCGCAGAAGGGCCCCGCGCGGGCCCCTGGGCTCACTCCATCCGAGAGCGGAAGCCGATGGGCTTTTCGGGAAGTCGGGACAAGGTCGGGGTCTGGCTGGTCTCGGCCTGCATCAAGACCAGGATGTCCCGCCACTGCACCAGGATCCGCCACCCCTGCCCGGGACGGTTCTCCTGGTTGGCCACCTGTTCCGGCTCGATCCAGACGCCGACCTCCGGCTCCAGGCCGACCAGCCGCCCGGTGAGGGTTCGGGACCTCTCGTCCTGGAACCCGATGTTGCAATCGACAAAGGGGCCGATATCCCGCATGACCAGGGTGACCGTCCGCTCCAGACAGTCCTCCAGGTTCAAGCCGCCCGAACTCCAAGCGCCGCCCTCTTTCATGGAATACCTCCACCCGGGATTGGGAAGGCGCCTTCTCCAAGCCGGCATCGGCTCCTCCGCGGGGCCGGACTCAATCAAGCGAGGCGAAATGGGCACAGGGCGCGTTGCGCGCGCCGGAACGGGCCACCTCGACGATGAAGCGGCTCATGGTGTCCACCGCCCAGCCGAAGTGGGCCTCCCGCAGCGAGCGGAAGTCGAAGTCACACACGTAGTTCGTGATGTCGATGGCGTACAGCGTGTCACCCCGGACGGCGAACTCCATGGCGTTCATGTCGTAGCCGATGGCCTGGTTGAAGAGCACGCTGTACTCCTCGGCCCGGCGCAGATGTTCGGGGTTCATGCGCGAGCGGTCCTGGATATACTCCCCCTGGCCCAGGGGACGGGGGACGTACTGGATGGCCCGCGCGGCCTGTCGCCCGATGCCCAGGCAGCGGATGTAGTCGTCCCAGTCGATGAACTCCTGCAGCGTCATGGTCAGGGTTCCCGAGGCCTCATAGGCCGCCATGGCCTCCTCGACCGAGGCGATCTTGTAGACGTTCTTCCAGCCGCCGCCGAAGGCGGGCTTCATGATGCAGGGCAGGCCGACCTCAGCCAGGCGCGCCGGCCAGTCGATGGGCCACATGTTGCGCAGGGACCCCGCGTCGATGTCGGCCAGGTAGGCCCGGTTGGGCAGGACCACGGTCCGGGGGACGGGGATCCCCAGGCGCTGGGCCAGGGCATAGCCGAAGAACTTGTCGTCGACGTTCATCCAGAAGGGGTTGTTGATCACGTAGGTCCCCTGCATGGAAGCCTGCTTGAGGTAGACCTGGTAGTAGGGCACCTCATGCGAGATCCGGTCGACGATCACCCGGTAGGGGCAGGGTTCGCCCGCCGTGGTGCCGCCCACGTGCAGGAACTCTGCCTCCAGGCCGGCATCCAGGGCGTTCAGGCTGGCGATCAGGGCATCTGGGAAGCTGTCCTCGCGCCCACGCAAGATTCCGACCTTCATGGTCCGACCCTCCCCGGCTTCTTCAGTCCTGGGTCTTCGAGCGGTTCAGGCGGCTCAAAGCCCACGAGCGGACCCCGAAGTCCCGGTCGCGCAGGGCCTCCTGAAGGAAGTCAGGCCCTTCGGTGTTGGCGGCCAACTGGTAGGCGCGCCGGCGCAGCAGGGCCTCCTTGTGGCGCCGGCACAGATCCAGGGCCTGCCGGCGCAGGGCCGGCTGGAGCTCGGCCCCGCTGCGCTCCAGAAGGTCCAGAAGCCCCTGCAGCAGGGGACGCGGGTCCGCCCAACTGGCGGCGTTGGCCACCACGCTGCGGACCACGCCGGCCAGGTCCTCGCCCTGGTCGACCAGGCAGGGCAGGGCCGTCCGGGCCAGGCTGACCGGCGCCTGAGGGATGGAATGCGAGAAGCTGGCCGCGATCTCGTCGACGACATCCAACCCCAGGGCCCACTCGACCAGGGTGCGACGGTCGCCCGGGGTCAACCAGGGCCCGCTGACCACCCGCTTGAGTCCGGCACTGCGTCCCGCCTCGCTGAAGAGCGGGCTGGCCAACAGCCGGACCACGACCCCCAGACGCCCGCTGCGCGAGGCCTCCATCGCCCGCATCAGGGACTCCAGGGCCTCGACGGCCTCGCGCGGATCCAGCGCGTCCGGGGTGGGGTCCCCGGCGGACAGGCCGGCGACGAAGCTCATCGCGACGCCGGCCTCCACCGGCTGGTTGCGACACAGCCAGGCCAGCGCCTGAAGGCCCCCCGGGGTGGGCCCGACCAGCTCGCGCAGGACTTCCCGACGCAGGCCATCCGGGACCCGGCGGTCGGCGCACAGCTCGCGGGCCAGAGCGTCGAGAAGATCCTGGTCGACCTCGCCGGAGTCCTCCGGACTCCCGGTCCGCCCCAGGCGACGCAAAGCCCGATGATAGACGGTCTGCAGATGCGGCTGGGTGAGCAGGTCTTGCATGGATGGTCCTCCGGAGCCCTTCGTGCGGCGGCACCACGAGTTAGCCCACGGAAGCGCGAAATCCTGCCCGGAAGCCGGCGGGGAGGGGGCTGCCCTCCCCGAGCGAAGGGGGGGCACGCCATGTCCAACCCGTTGGTCCCAGCCCCAGGTGCGCGATGGCCCTGACCCGCGTGCTGCTCTTCACCCGCAACCAGGCCGAGGCCCGGGCCATGCTGCCCCTGGCCCGCTTCCTGGCGGACTCCGGCCTGGTGGAGGGGATGTCCCTGGTGGCCACCCCCGAGGAATGGGCCATCCAGGACAACCCGTTGATCCACAGGTTCTACGAGGAGTTCTCGCTGTCCGCCCCGCAGGCCTCGGAAGCCTGGCTGCTGGAAGCCGTCAAACGGGCCCTGGTGGAGGAGAAGGCGCAGGTCGCCGTGTTCCCCAACGGGCTTCCGCCTTTCGACCAGGCCCTGGACTTCTGTTGGATGCTGGAGGGGATCCGCACGCTGGTCTGGCCCGACCAGCCCCTGGACCAGACCCCGGAATGGCTGCTGCGCACCCCGCCCGACGCCCTGGGCCTGCTGGACGCCGAGGAGGCCCACCGGGTGCGCTCGGCCACCGAACACCAGCCCGCCAACCGGCGGACCACCATGCTGACCGGAGACTGGCAGGTCCTGCGGGACTGGCTGGTCCAATCCCCCCCGGCCTTCCATCGGGTTCCCCTGGCCCCCCGCCGACCCGTGCGCGAGTTGATGTGGGGCCACCTCGAAGAGCTGGCCCCCCTGCTGCCGGAGGGCGAATGCCTGGTCCTGGGCCCGGAGGGCGCCGCCGAAGCCCTGCAGGAGCTGGCCCCCCGCTCCCGGGTGCGTGCCGCCCAGACCCTGGAGGGTCCGGTGGACTGCGTGGTGGACCTCCTGCACGCCGCCGCCGAGGAGGACCCCGGACGGGCCCTGGCGGCGGCCTGGTCGGCCTCGCGAGTCCGCTCGCTGCACCTGCTGCCGGTCAACATGCCCCTGGCCCGCCGAACCCCCACCTTCCGCTACGGAGACTACGACAACGAGTTCGCCCTGGGCCCGGCCAGCCACGACCTGCGATCCCTGGCCCGAGCCGTGGCCCCCCCGGAGCGGATTCGCGCCCGGGTGCTGGGCGCCCGCGGCGGCGGACGCCCCCTCTGGCAGGACCCCTGGATCCACGCCGAGGCCCCCGACGGCGCGTTGCCGATGTTCCTGCTGCGACTCGAGCATGAGGACCTCCCCCCCGAAGACTGGCTGGAACGCTTCCGGCTCCCGGATGAGGAACGGATGCGAGTCGTCTTCGTCGACTCCCAGAACATCGCCGGGTCGGTGCTCAACCATGCGGTGGCCGTCAACCGACACACGCCCCACCGGGCCCTGGCCCTGTGTCGGACGCGCCACCCCTACATCGGCTACCCCCAGGAGGAATCGCGCGCCGTCTTCGCCGACGAGGGGATCTCGCAGGGCCTCCTCGAGGAACTCGAGGCCGCCGACTGCTTCGTCTTCTTCGAGGACGACGACGAGGAGACGCCTCTGGCGAACCTGGATCTGCGCCCCTTCGTCCAGGGCAGGAGGGTGGTGCACCTGTACATCGGGCAGCGGGTCCATCGCGACGTGGCCCGCCACCAGCGTCCCGGTCGCATGGTCCTGACCCCGCTGCCCCATCTGCTTCGGATGTTCCCCCAGGCCCACTTCTACGCGGGTTTTCCTCCGACCACGCTGGAGGACGTCGAGTTGAGGCCACCGCTCTCGGAGGAGGACGGCGTCGTCCGCATCCTGCAGACCCCCAGCCTGCCGCACCCCACGCTCTCCCGCTTCTACTACCACAAGGACACCGAAGCCTACCTCCACGCGACCCGCGAGCTGTGCAGGAGAAATCTCGGGCGAACGGAACTGTGGCAGGTCGCCGGCTGGCCTCATCACGACGTGATGCAGGCCCGTCTGGATTGCGACGTGACTTTCAACCAGTTGCGGGGGTACCACGGCCTTTCCGGTGACGAGGCGATGTTCCTCGGCCGGCCCGTGGTCCAGGCGTTCGACCAGTTCAATATCAACCGCCACCGGGAATACTGGGGCCTGGACGTGGAGTTCCCCTGGATCTCCACCACGCCGGATCTGCTGGCGCAGACCCTGGCCGACCTGGTGGCGGACCCGAAGAGGCGGAAGGACCTCGGGGCCAGTTGCCGGCGCTTCATGCTGGACTACTTCAGCCCGCGGGTGGGCGTCCTGCCTCTTCTCTGGTATTGCCGGCAGGCGCCCGCGGTTCCCAGGGACCGCTCCGCCCAGGGGTGACCGCGATGGATGCGAAGGTCCGGCGAGAAGCGGGAGGCAGGGCGTGAAACTGGTGGTCCTGCAGCCGTCCTACCTGCCCTGGTTGGGCTTCTTCGATCAGTATGACTGGTCGGACGTCTTCGTGCTGTACGACGATGTCCAGTACGACAAGAACGGCTGGCGCAACCGCAACCGGATCCTCACCGCCAACGGCCCGGCCTGGCTGACGGTCCCCGTCCGCCTGACGGGGCAGGACTTCCCCCCGATCCTCGAGGTGGCCATCGACCCCTCCAAGGACTGGCGGCGCAAGCACCGGATCAGCCTGGAGCAGGCCTACGCCAAGGCGCCCTTCTTCTCGACCGTGTACCCGGCCCTGGCCAGGGTCCTCGAGCAGGACTGGGAGTTCCTGATCGATCTCGATCTGGCGATGCTCCGGGCCCTGGTCGACCTGCTGGGCATGCCCTGGAAGGTGCAACGTTCCTCGGAGCTTGGCGTCCCCGGCCAGAAGACCGCCCGACTGATCGGGCTCTGCCAGAAGCTGGGCGCCTCCGACTACCTCACCGGAGACGCGGCCCGCTCCTATCTCGACGAATCTGCCTTCCAGGACCTGGGGGTGAAGGTCCACTGGCACGGTTATGTCCATCCCGAGTACCGACAGCGCGGACCGGACTTCGTCCCCTATCTGTCCGTCGTCGATCTGCTCTTCCACCACGGCCCCGAGAGTCGGGCCATCCTCCGGCGCACCCACACCGGAGCATCGCAGGAGCCCAAGCCGCTCCACACTTTGGAGGTTGATTAGATGTCCAAGACGATCCTGGTCACCGGCGGGGCCGGATTCATCGGCAGCAACTTCGTGCGCTACGTCCTCGAGAAATACCCCGACTACAAGGTCGTGGTCCTGGACATGCTCACCTATGCGGGCAACATGGAGAACCTGCCTCAGCAGTACATGAACCCTGGCAACAACGGCCACGGGCGCCTCAGCTTCTGGTACGGCAACGTCCGCAACGGCGAGCTGGTCGACACCCTGGTCAGCCAGTGCGACACCGTGGTGCACTTTGCCGCCGAGAGCCACGTGACCCGCTCCATCTACGACAACTGGATCTTCTTCGAGACCGACGTGATGGGCACCCAGGTCGTCTCCAACGCGGTCCTCAAGCACCAGGACCGGATCGACCGGATGATCCACATCTCGACCTCGGAAGTCTACGGGACGGCGCGCGCCGAACTGATGGACGAGGACCATCGCCTCATGCCGATGAGCCCGTATGCCAGCGCCAAGGCCGGGGCCGACCGCCTGGTGTACTCCTACTGGGCCACCTACCAGTTGCCCATGGTGATCGTCCGCCCCTTCAACAACTACGGTCCCTACCAGCATCTGGAGAAGGTGGTCCCCCGCTTCATCACCTCGGCCCTGCTCGGCGAGCCCCTGACCGTCCACGGTGACGGCAGCGCCCAGCGCGACTGGCTGTACGTCGGTGACCACTGCCAGGCCCTGGACAAGCTGATGCACGCCCCGATGGACAACCTCAAGGGCGAGGTGATCAACCTGGGCACGGCCCGCTCGATCAGCGTCCTGGAGATTGCCCAGATGGTCAAGGAGATGACCGGAACCCACTCGCCCATCGTCTTCGTCGGCGACCGGCCCGGGCAGGTCTTCCGCCACACCTCCTCCACCGAGAAGGCCCGAAACCTTCTGGACTGGCAGGCCAAGGTGAAGTTCGAGGAAGGCCTGGAGCGCACCATCGCCTGGTACCGCGAGAACCGCAAGTGGTGGGAGAAGGGCATCTGGTTGCGCCAGATCCCCATCCGCACCGCCGCCGGCAAGATCGAGATGCACTAGGAGTCTGGCCGGGGAGGCCGGTGCCCGTCGGAGGGTGCCGGCCTCCCGCCCAAGGAGGATGAGTTGATCCAGGAGAGGACCTTCACCCGTCGTTCCGAGTTCCTGCCCTATAACCGGGCGTGCCTGGGTCCCGAGGAGGAGCAGGAGGTGCTCGACACCCTGCGCTCGGGGTGGCTGACCACGGGTCCCAAGACCCGACGCTTCGAGGCCGAGATGGCCACCTTCACGGGTGCCGGGCACTGCGTGGCCCTGAACTCGTGCACGGCGGCCCTGCACATCGCCATGGTCGCGGCCGGGATCGGCGAGGGGGACGAGATCCTCACCCCTGCCATGACCTTCCCCTCGGCCATCAACGAGATGGTCCACGAGCGGATCACCCCCGTCTTCGTCGACGTCGAGCCCGACACCCTGAACCTGGACGTCTCGCTGGTGGAGGAGCGGATCACCCCGCGGACCCGCGCCATCATGCCGGTCCACTTCGCAGGCCACCCGGTCGAGCAGGACCGCCTGCGCGAGATCGCCGACCGCCACGGCCTGCTGGTGATCGGCGACGCCGCCCACGCCACCGAGTCCACCTTCCGGGGTCGCCACGTCAGCCGCTTCGAGGACATGACGGCCTACTCGTTCTACGCCACCAAGAACCTGACCACCGGTGAAGGCGGGATGCTGGG
>DCTU01000278.1:4252-7770 GCA_002329445.1 bacterium UBP9_UBA1432 | reverse complement strand
TAGAGGAGGATCCCATGCCCCACGTCATCACTGAGCCCTGCATCGGAGTCAAGGACACGGCCTGCACCGAGGTTTGCCCCGTGGATGCCATTCACGGCACCGAGGAGTCCGAGCAGTACTTCATCAACCCCGACGAGTGCATCGACTGCGGCGCCTGCACCTCCGTGTGCCCCGTGGAAGCCATCTTCCCGGAGGAGGACCTCCCCGAGAACATGAAGCACTTCGCAGCCAAGAACGCGGCCTTCTACAAGTAGGCTCCGGGGGAGCCCCAGGGTTCTCCTTCAACCAGATCGGCCCCGGTCCGTTGCCGGGGCCTTCTTCTTTTGCGTCGGGGCACTCCGGCGAAGGTCTTCTCGAAGGCTCCGACCTCAGGAGGACGGCACTTCGGCCGTCGGGGAGGTCTGCAACCCCAGCACCCGGCACAGGGCCCAGGTCAGCTCGGCGCGGTTCATCGTGAAGAAGTGGAAGTGCTCGACCCCGGCGCGCCGCAGCAGCAGGCACTGGCTGGCAGCCACCTGCATGGCCAGCAGGTTGCGGATCTGGGGGATGTCGTCCAGCCCCTCAAAGAGCCGGTTGAGCCATTCGGGTACCGTGGCGCCGCAGGTCTGGCTGAAGCGGATCAGGGTGGCGACGCTGGTGACCGGCAGGATTCCCGGGACGATCGGGATGTCGATGCCGGCCGCCGAGGCTCGGTCCAGGAATCGGAAGTAGAGGTCGGTGTCGAAGAAATACTGGGTGATCGCCCGGGTCGCTCCGGCGTCGATCTTGCGCTTGAGGTTCTCCAGCTCCAGGTCGATCGAACCGGTCTCGGGGTGCCCCTCCGGGAAGGTCGCGACCGACACCTCGAAGTCGGCCAGATCCTTGAGCCCTCGGACCAGGTCGCTGGCGTGGGCGTACCCTTCGGGATGTGGCACATACACACCCGTCTCGGGCGGGGGATCCCCTCGGAGGGCTACCAGGTGGCGGACTCCAGCCTCCCAGTAGCCCCGAGCCACCTGGTCCACCTCCTGGCGCGAGGCTCCCACGCACGTCAGGTGTGCCGCCGGGGTCAGCCCGGTCTGGTTCAGGATTCGGCGAACCGTGCCGTGGGTCCGCTCGCGGGTGGATCCGCCCGCACCATAGGTGACCGAGACAAAGGCCGGGGCCAGCGGCTCGAGGCGGACGATGGTCTCCCAGAGCCGGGCCTCGGCTTCAGCGGTCTTGGGGGGAAAGAACTCGAAGGAAACCTGGGGAGGGTTGGAGCCGAAGAACTCCCTGAGCTCGGAAATCTCCAGAATTCGTTTCAATCAAGCGTCCTCCCCGGGAAGATGCGGACCAACCCCGGGTCGAACCGGCGGCCCTCGCCGCAGGTTAACACATCTGGGCGGGGCCTGCCAGTCCGTCGTCGCCGGAGCGGCTCGAATCCGGCGCTTCGAGGCAGCCCGGGAGGGCCTTCCCCCGAGCGGGGGAGTCGCCCGGGAGGCGGCGAACAACACCCGACCCGTCTTTGGAGGATGCGCATGACTCGCAGGATCCTGTCCAGCCTGGCCCTGCTCTGGCTGCTGGCCGGGCCCGTCCTGGCTGAACCCCAGGAGAGGCTCTCGGTCGACTACACCCAATTCACGCTGCCCAATGGTCTGAACGTGATCCTGCACGAGGACCACACGGTGCCGGTGGTCCACACCAACCTGTGGTACCTGGTCGGGTCTGCCAACGAGAAGCCCGGTCGGACCGGCTTCGCCCACCTCTTCGAACATCTGATGTTCGAGGGCTCGGGGCACGTCCGGGAGGGCGAGTTCGACACGCTTCTGGAGGGAGTCGGGGGCAACAACAACGCCTCGACCTCCCAGGACCGGACGAACTACTATATCTCTCTCCCCTCCAACGCCCTGGAGCTCGCGCTCTTCCTGGAATCCGACCGGATGGGCTATCTGTTGAAGTCCGTCTCACCGGATATCGTCGAGGGCCAGCGGGACGTGGTCAAGAACGAGATGCGCCAGAGCTACCTCAACCGGCCCTACGGAAAGGTGTGGCTGGAGTTGCCGGGGCTGCTCTATCCGGAGGATCACCCCTACAGTTGGCCGGTCATCGGATCGATGGAGGACCTCTCGGCCGCCGGCTTCAAGGATGTCACCGACTTCTTCCGCAGCTACTACGTGCCCAACAACGCCAGTCTGGTGGTGGCGGGGGATATCGACCCGGTCCGCACCCGGGCCCTGGTGGAGAAGTGGTTCTCGGACATCCAATCCGGAGCGCCGGTGGCGCCGGTCGCCGTCCCTCCTGTTCGGCTCGAGGAGGTGCGGCGCAAGACCCTGACCGACCGGGTCGAGCTTCCCCTGGGGGTCCTGGCCTGGCATACGCCGGCCATCCTGACGCCCGGAGACGCCGAGATGGACCTGGTGGCGTCGGTCCTGTGCGGGAACAAGAACTCGCGACTGTCCCGGCGACTGGTCCACGAACTGCAGATCGCCCAGCAGGTTTCGGCTTCCCAGCTCAGCCAGCGCTTGGGCTCCCTCTTCGTGATCCAGTTCATCCCTCGGCCTGGGCACACCCTGGACGAGATCCAGCGGGTCATCGACGAGGAGCTGGCCCTGCTGCGCCAAGAGCCCCCGAAGCGCCAGGAGATCGACCGTGCCCTGAATGGTCTGGAAGCCGCCCACCTCCAGGCCATCGAGCGCGCCTCCTCCAAGGCAGACCAGTTGAACGCGTACTACATGTATACGGGGAACCCCGACTACTTCGAGGAGGATCTGGCCCGCTACCGGGCCATCGCTCCGGAGGACGTGAGCTCGGCGGTCCGCCGCTTCCTGCCGACCGACCGTCGGGTGGAACTCTCCGTGATGCCTGAACAGGAGGCTTCCCGATGAAGAAGGCGCTTCTCGCCCTGCTGCTGGCCCTGCTGACCATGGTCCCGGCTGGAGCCGGGATCCCCGACCGGACCACGCCTCCCCGGCCGGGCCTGCCACCCGCCCTGAAGATGCCGCCGGTCGTGAAGCGGCAGTTGCCCAACGGGATCCCCGTGTGGTTCGTCCAACGGAACAAGGTGCCCCTGGTCTCGGTCAATCTGCTTTTCCGGGCCGGGGCCATGCAGGATCCGGTCGGCCAGGCCGGTCTGGCCTCCTTCACCACGGCCTGCCTGGATGAAGGCGCCGGTGCGCGTGATTCTCTGGAGTTCGCCGATGCGGTGGACATGCTGGGAGCCGACCTCTCGGCCAACTGCAGTTTTGACGGGACCGTGGTCGGTTTGGAGGTCCCCACGGCGCGCCTGGAACCGGCTTTGGATCTGATGGCCGACATGGTCCTGCGTCCGCGCTTCGCCCAGGCCGACATCGACCGCCTGCGGGCCCGCTTCCTGACCAGCTTCCTGCAGATGCGGATGGATCCGTCCTCGCTGGCCAATGCCGCCTTCCTCCGGGCGGTCTATGGAGAGCACCATCGCTACGGGACCTCCTCTTCCGGCACGGCAGCCCAGTTCGCCGCTCTGACCCGCCAGGATCTGCTGGATTTCCACCGTCAGTTGTGTCATCCGGCCCTGGCCT
>DCTU01000278.1:659-4244 GCA_002329445.1 bacterium UBP9_UBA1432 | reverse complement strand
CCCGCTTCGGCTCCTGGAAGGCCTCGGGCCCGGCCTTGTCCGACGTTCCGACCCGGGCGGTTCCCGCGCGGGGGCGGGGGATCTTCCTGGTCGACCGACCCGACTCGCCTCAGTCCGTCCTGCGCGTCGGGATGGTCGGTGTGGAACGGGCCACCCCGGACTTCTTCCCCTTGCAGATTCTCAACACCGTCCTGGGAGGTTCCTTCACCTCGCGGCTCAACCAGAATCTGCGGGAGCGCAACGGCTTCACCTACGGCGCCGGCTCCAGCTTCGCCATGCGTCGGGCCCCGGGGCCCTTCCTGGTGAGCACCTCGGTGCAGGCCGACAAGACGGGGGCGGCCCTGGGGGAGATCCTCTCCGAGTTGGAGGCCATCCGTCAGCCCATCCCCGAGCCCGAGCTGCTCAAGGCGCGCAGCTATGCTGCCTACAGCTTCCCCGGCGAGTTTGAGACCTGCACGGACCTGGCGGCCCAGGTTCTCGAGATGCAGTTGTACGGGTTGCCGGATTCCTACTTCTCGGAGTATGTCGCTCGCCTCCTGGAAGTGGATGCGGCTTCCACCGCGCGCGCGGCCACGCGAACCCTGGCTCCGGAAGACATGGCGCTGGTGGTGGTGGGGGATGCTCGGGTGGTGACCCCTCAGTTGGAGGCCCTGGGTCTGGGACCGGTTCGGATCCTGGAAGTAGACGAGTTCCTGGGGCCGGCGGTCCAGATTCCCCCTGCCCGGCCCTGAGGTGGGGCTCAGGGACGCTTGAGTCCGGCCAGAAGCAGGCGTAACCGCTCGGCGGCCAGGCTGAAGGGGTGAGCGGCAGCCCGGGAACGGGCTGCCCTCCCCATGGTCTCCAGGCGCTCGCGGTCCGCCAGCATGTCCCGGATCTCGCCCCAGAGCCTGGCGCGGAGGTCTCCCTCCCGCGCCAGGATGCGCCCGCAGTCCGGGCTCAGGGCCTGGCGGGCGCCGGGGGTCTCCAGGGCCAGGACGGGGGTTCCCGCCGCCAGGGCTTCCATCGTGGTCAATCCGTAGCTCTCGTGGCGGCTGGCGGAGACGAAGAGGTCGGCCCTCTCCAGGGCCACCCGTTTCTCGGCGCCGCCCAGGTGGCCGGGAAAGACGACCCGGACCCGGCGCAGGTTCCGCGCCAACCGGTGGAGCCGCTCCAGGAAGGCTGGCCCCTGCATGAAGGCGACCTGGCCACAGACGACCAGGGTCAGCCCTGCGGGAACTTCTCCTCGCTGCTCGCCCCAGGCCAGGGCTTCCAACAGCAGGTCCTGGCCCTTTTCGGGGGAGAGGCGGGACAAGGTCAGGATCACGGGGGCCTCGGCGGGGAGGGCCAGTCGCCGGGACCACTGGCTGCGCGCCGCCTGGAGGGCGGCCTCGGAGGGTCCTTCCTCGGGGGCGCCCCAGGGAACCACGACGATCCGGCCTGGCGCCATCTGGGGATAGGTCTGCTCCAGGATTTCGGCCATCCCCTGGGAGGGCACCACCAGGTGAGGACAACACAGGGCCGCTGCGGCCTGCTTGTCGAAGACCAGGCGCAAGAGGTCGGGTAGGATGGGCCAGGGGCGCAGCCGCCGCATGCAGGCCTCAGCCGCCTGAGGGCGCACCCGTCCGCCCAGGTACATCCGGCAGAAGAAGTCCACGACGTCGACGTGCAGGATCGGCACGCAAGGGATGCCATGGCGGTGCAGGGCCGGGAAGTCCGGGGCCTCGGCGATGTCGTGGACCAGGACCGCGTCGGGGGCGAGGCGGATCAGCGCCTGGGTCAGAGCCTTCTCAAAGCGTCGACAGAAGCGGGCGTAGGCCAGGGTACCCAGCGAGGAGGGGGCCCGTCCCTCCAGGACGTCGACGCGCAGCGAGCGCAGGCCCGGCGGCACCGAGGGGCCCGGCGCCAGGAGGGTCAGTTCTACGTCCCGACGGGGCCCCCAGGTCGCGCACAGGCGCTCGCAGATGGCGGCTCCCCCGCCCACGGGGACCTGCTCGGAGCCGTAGCCTCCGTGGGCGGCCGTCATGGCCAGGCGCAGCGGGGTGTTCACGACGGGCTTGGCGGGTTCTCGCCAGAGTCCGGTGGGCGGGCGGTCTCGGGAGGGGCGGGGGACTCGTGGGCCGCCGCCAGGGCGGCCTGGAGGATCCGTCGCAGCATCTTCAGGAAGCGGGCCAGGGGGCGCTCGCTGAAACGCTCCGCCAGACCGGCGGCGACCTCCTGGTCCCGGGGCGGGACCCCGTATTTCTCCTTGAGCCGTTCGCGATGCCAGGCCACCCAGAGGTAGAGGTCCGCCTCGGTCCGGTGGGGGAACTCTTCGAGGACCCGGCTCTGGCGGACCGACTCGATCACCGGGAGGTACACGTGGTCATACCAGCTCTGCGCGGCCTCGGGCAGCGCGACCTCATAGCCTCGTTCCAGGCCCAGGTAGTAGCGGTGCACTCGGACATGCTCGAGGAGCTGTTCGTAGCGACCAGGCTCGGTCAGGTCGATGTCGGCCTGGGGACGGGACTCGTCCAGGCCGGTCTCTTCCTGGAATCGGGCATACTCCGCCTTGCGGATCAGGTCGTCGACGTCCAGATCGGCGGTCAACGGCACCCGGGTCGGAATCTCGGTCACCCGGGCCTCGATCTCCTCCAGGCCATTGGCTCGGGCCACCGAGACCCGGTGGTTCCCGTCGCGAACGAAATAGACTTCGCCCACCAGGTAGACGTCGATCGGGGGGAGGCCGCGGGGGCCATGCATGGCCACGTCGATCCGCTTCCAGCGCTCTTCGGAGGCCGGGTTGAGGGGGAGGAAGGCCCGGTCGAAGTCCCGGTAGCGCCCCACGCTGCCGACGATGTGGGAGATGGGGATCATCCGGGTTCCCCGCGACACCCCTGCGGCGGGGCGGAGCAGCGCCTGGACCTGGTCGAAGGAGAGCAGGGTGGGGTCCGGCCGGCTGCTGAAAAGGCTCAGCAACGAGCGGATCATGCTGCGGGTCTGCAACTGCTCGTACTTGTAGGCCGCGGTTCCGGGATTGTATCCCTCCGAGTCGCTCACGGTTCGGAATCGTAGCAGACCCGGCTCCGGCTGTCCACGCCAGGAGAGCCCCCCCGCAGGGGATCCTCCTGCCGAGGCGAAGCGCTTCTCTTCCACAGGTTCCCCCGCCTCCGGTGCGTTCCGGGGGGTCGGGCCAGGAAGAGAGGCGATCCGGTGCGCAAGTATGGAATCCTCATCGGGGGAGGACCTGCCCCGGGCATCAACTCGGTCATCAGTTCGGTCACGATCGAGGCCATCAAGCGTGGCCACTCGGTGGTCGGGATCTATGACGGCTACCAGCACCTGATGAACGGGGAGAAGAAGATCGAGTTCCTCAGCATCCCCAAGATCAGCCGGATTCACCTCCACGGGGGCAGCCTGCTGCGCACCTCCCGAGCCAACCCGACCAAGGATGAGCGCCTGCTGCGCAACACGGTCGAGACCTTGCGGGAGCTGGAGATCACCCACCTGGTGACCCTGGGAGGCGACGACACCGCCTACTCGGCCATCCGGATCGCCGAATACGCTCGGCATATGGGGCACGATCTGAAGTTCGCCCACATCCCCAAGACCATCGACAACGATCTGCCC
>DCTU01000278.1:0-650 GCA_002329445.1 bacterium UBP9_UBA1432 | reverse complement strand
GCCGCATCGTGTCCACCTACTACCAGGATGCCCGGGTCACCGGGCGTTGGTTCGTGGTGGTGGCCATGGGGCGCAAGGCCGGGCACCTGGCATTGGGAATCGGCAAATCGGCCGGGGCCACCCTGACGCTGATTCCGGAGGAGTTCACGGGAAGGGTCAGCCTGAGCCTGATCGTCGACACCATCGTCGGATCGATCATCAAGCGCCTGGCTGAGGGCCGCCAGCACGGGGTGGCCATCGTCGCCGAAGGCTTCATGGAGAGGATCGATCCCGAAGAACTCGAGAAGTTCCTGTCCAAGTTCGAGGTTCTCGAACGCGACGAATACGGGCATCTGCATCTGGGGGAGCTGAACTTCTCGGATATCCTGAAGTTCGCCATCCGCCGTCGCCTGGAGGAGTTCGGGATCAACCTGCGGATCGTCAACCAGGAGTTGGGCTACGAGCTGCGCTGCGTGGACCCGACCGCCTTCGACATCGACTATACCCGCAACCTGGGCTACGGGGCCGTCGAGTTCCTGGAGAACGGTGGCACCAATGCCGTGATCACGGTGCAGGGTGAGCGGATCGTGCCGTTGCGGTTTGCCGACTTGATCGATCCGCAGACCCGCCGCACCAAGGTCCGCTTTGTCGACTGCAGCTCGCTGTCCTAC
>DCTU01000277.1 GCA_002329445.1 bacterium UBP9_UBA1432 | reverse complement strand
CGTGGGGCATGGGATCCTCCTCTATGGGCGGAACAGATTGAATTTCTCCCAGGATTTCGCCGTTTCACCAGGACCGACGCGGTGTTCACACAGGCTCCAGGGGCAGGCGACTCCAGGTTCAATATGCGCAGGATGCCACGTTCCAGAACTTCTTGCAGTGACCCCTGTCCGGATCAACCTCACAGGCTGGCCAGGGCCTCGGGGTCCAGCAGGACCAGTTGACGGCCCTGCCCCTGGATCAAGCCCTCGCGGCGGAAGCGCATCAGGGCGCGGCTCAGGCTTTCGCGAGCCCCACCCAGAAGGGAGGCCAGATCGGCGGTGGACATGGTCAGATCGACCCGGATCGCCCCGGCTTCCAGCGCAGTGCCCTCACGGGCCAGTTCCATCAGGTGCCGTGCCAGGCGCTGTTCCAGACTGAGCAGGGCCATCTCCTCGATCCGGGCCTCCAGGGCCTCCACGCGCTGGCTGAAGGAGGACAGCAGGTTCCAGGAGAGCTCGGGGGACTGGGCCAGGACCTCGCGCAGCCGACTCTGGGGCAGCACCAGCAGGGTGCTGCCTTCCAGACACATGGCGTTCGAGGAGTACTGGCCGTCGGGTCTGAACAGCGAGGTCTCGCCCAGCGTCTGGCACGGCGTGACCACGGCCAGGGTCTGCTCGCGCCCACCCTCGCTGACCCGATAGACGCGAACCCTTCCCTTCACCAGGACCGGGAGCCCCAGGCAGCGGTCCCCCGGCGAGAAGAGGCTCTGGCCGGGCAGGAACCCCTTGAACCGGGCGCTGGCCGCCAGCTCGACCAGGACCTGCTCGGGAAGGCTCCGAAAGGCCGGGACCTGGCGAAGCCAGCCGCGGACCCGAGACCAGCGCTGGGAATCGACCAGACCCGATCCGTGGGGTGTCGGAGCTCCCAGCTCCCGTCGGATCCGTTCCAGGTCGGCCTCGCTGAACGAGCGCCAGCCGCGTCGGTCCCGCGCGACCGCGCTGATACGGCCTTCGCGGAACCAGCGCAGCAACGTGTTCCGGCTGACACCCAGAAGACCCGCCGCCTCACTGCAGGAGTAGACTCGCATGTCGCAAGTATATCCAGGTATATCCAAATACTTCAAGATCAGGGGCAGCGACGAGCGGTGCGGGCGAACCTCTGGTCAAGAGGATGTCCGAGAGGCCTGCTGACGACGCTCCAGGAAGAACCAGGCCAGGGGATTTTCTGAAGGACCTCGATCAACCTGGAGCAGGGACAGGACACGCCCCCTACCGCCCTGGGCCAGACCCGCGATCTTCGCGGTCATCTCGGGGGTGAGCTGCTTGACCAGCTCGGCGTTGAAGACCCCCGTGGGGAGGCCGTCGACCTGGGTCCCGAACAACTGCTGGGCGGCGATTGCGTAGGAGCGGGACCTGGCGGCCGGCGTCCCCTCCCTCACGGCCGGGTCGACGTTGGTCACGACGATCGAGAGGGTCCCGTCGCTGTTCTGCACGATCTCGAAGGTCCGGAACTGCTGGGGGTAGTCCCTCAAAGACGCGGTCTCGACCATCCAGAAGCCCAGTTCGGGTCGAGCGGGATCCTGGGACGGCAAAGCCTTGATGGTGTTCGCGTGAAGGTGCCCGGCCATCCACATCACCAGGTTCGGATAGGTGTGCAATTTGGTGATCAGGGCGTCTTCGGAGATCGGGGAGGCGGGATCCCAACCGGAGGCACCCAGGCCGATCGGGGCATGCGCCGCGATGATCATGAGCTTGCCCTCGGCCTGACCGCGGTCCAGTTCCCCGACCAGCCAGTCGTAACGGGCCTGGTCCAGGTAGGCGACGGCGCCCGACAGGGAATCGTCGTTCCCGGTGTTGTCCAGCACCAGGACCTCGAGCGGCAGGGTCGGCTTGGGCTCGAAGGCGTAACAGGCCAACCCGGTGTCGAGGTTGGCCTGCGCGAAGCCGTGGCCGGCCGGGGCGGTGGAGGTCTTGAAGAACTTCGAGATCCACTCGGTTCTCGAGAGCGGACGGCGAGCCCGGTCAGGGACGACCCTCGGGGGAACCGGATAGTCAGCCTCCGGTCCGGCGCCGATGACGTCTCCGTAGGGAGTCCGGCCATCGATCACGCCCACGTAGGTTCCGTGGGACGAGTAGGGCGGCACGGCAGCCAGGTCCAGGTTCAGAAGGATCCCTCCTTCGAAGACCTTGCGGAGGGCCTCGGTGATGGGGAAGGCGCCGCTCCAGAAATGATCGTGGTTCCCGAAGACCTGGAACCACGGGATGGACTTGTCGAGACCAGCGGCCTGATAAGGTGCCTGGTAGTCGAGGTTGGACCCCAGGTGGGCCCCGGTGCTGGGGACGATCACATTGCCGTCCAGCACGTCCAGGTACCACCTGAGCTCGACAGACTCGCAGTTGTTGACGGCGTCGCCCAGGGAGAGGCCGAAATCGAAGGGAGTCGAGCGGTGGAGGGCGTTGATCGTCTGCACGGCGGCATCCAGCACATGCGTGGTGTAGAGGATGACCGCAGAATAGGCCGACGAGTTGCCACCGTGGTAGCCCGCCACCAAGACCTGGGCCGGCGACTCCTTGTCCGTGATGTGGATGTCGCTGATGGCGAAGAAGTTCAGGAGGCTCGCCGCCTGCGAGACTCCGGCTGCGCTGTAGCCGGCCGGCATGATGTCGCAGCGCTTCCCCTCGTCCATGCCCGGGCCCAGTTGGTATTTGCCGAAGCCCAGGGACTCGTACTTCGCGACCTCGCAGGGGAATATGCTCGGGGTCGGCGACGGGAGCGGAACGGGGACGATGGTCTGCTGGCGCGTCGTGAAGACCCGGTCGGCGATCGGGTAGCCGGGCACCTTCGACTGGCCCGCCGCGATGACCGCGGTCCCGCTGCAACCCGCCACCTGGATCAGCACCGCCACGATCAGGCCGAAAAACAACAGCCCCGACTTGGATCGGATCGACATTGGCTCTCCCTTGGGCGCTGCCCGGATGGCCTCGCCAAATTTCGTGCCCCGCGACTTTGGCGGACCAAGGATTGTTTCCCTCCAGCCGATGGCCGGCCCGGCGACCGACGCGGTCTTCGCACCGTCTCTCAGAAGAATCTCCGGGCACCCAGGTAGCGGGCCGAGAAATAGTCTTCTTCCAGGCTGCTGATCCGGACGAAGCCCACCGAGGAGGCATGGATGAAGGCCCCCCGCCCCAGATAGACGCCGACGTGCGAAGCCCCCGGGGCATAGGTCTCGAAAAAGACCAGATC
>DCTU01000128.1:983-26288 GCA_002329445.1 bacterium UBP9_UBA1432 | reverse complement strand
GCAGAGTAGCCTGTCCCTGTACACGGAGGTCTGCCGGGGCTGGGAGGCCGCCACGGCGCCGGCACAGGAGGCTGGAATTCGCGTGGTGCACATTCGCACGGGATTGGTGCTGACCCCGGCGGGAGGAGCGCTGGCGTCGATGCTCCTGCCATTCCGGTTGGGCCTGGGCGGCCCGGTGGGCAGCGGACGGCAGTTCTGGAGCTGGATCAGCGCCGACGACCTGCTGGGGGTCTTCCATCACGCCCTCGGCGTCGAGGGCCTCCGAGGTCCGGTCAATGCGGTCGCCGGGGCCTGCCCCAACCGGGACTTCGTCCGCACCCTGGGCCGGGTGCTCGGCCGTCCCGCCGTCCTGCACATGCCCGCGGTCGTGGTGCGCACCGTGCTGGGCGAGATGGGGGAGGAGCTGCTGCTGGCGGGGGGCCGGGTCGTTCCCGAGCAGTTGCGCGAGAGCAGCTTCCGCTTCCAGCACACCGACCTGGAGTCGGCCCTGCGTCACGTCCTGGGCCGGGCCCGCTCTTGAAGCGACGAGGGCGTCGCCGGGAGGAGGCCTTCCATCGTCAGACCAGGCCGGGCGCTTCGCCGGGCACGGTGATGGTGGACCCGGAGGCTCCCCGTCCCCGGGTCCGCCTGGTGGCCTACGGCGCTCAGGGGGTTCTGGAACGGGATCAGCCCCTTGCGGGGGAGATCTCCGAGTGCCTCGGTCGCTTCCCCGTGACCTGGCTGGACCTGGACGGCCTGGGCGATCGCGATTCCATCTTGCAGGTCGGTGATCTCTTCGGCCTGCATCAGTTGGCTCTGGAGGACGTGGTCAACGTCCATCAGAGGCCCAAGGTCGAGAACTACGGGGATTGTCAGTTCCTGGTTGCGAGGATGCCGATCCCCGGCGGAGACCGGCTGCAGACCGAGCAGCTCAGCCTCTTCCTGGGAAGGAACTTCGTGGTGACCTTCCAGGAGGGGGTCCCCGGAGACTGTCTGGATTCGGTGCGGATGCAGCTTCGCGGGGGCAGCCCGCGGCTTCTTGGGCGGGGAGCGGACTTCCTGGCCTATGCGATCCTGGACGCGCTGGTCGACTCCTACTTCCCGCTGCTGGAGTCGTACGGTGAACGCCTGGAGACCCTGGAGGACGACGTCCTGGGAACCCCTGGCCGCGAGACCATCGTGCAGTTGCAGGTGATCCGGAGGGATCTGCTGACTCTGCGCCGGGTCTTCTGGCCTCTGCGGGAGGCCGTGGCCGGTCTCCTTCGGGACCACGCGGCGGGCCTGCAGGACGAAACCCGTCTGTACCTGCGTGATGTCTCGGATCACACGGTCCAGTTGCTGGACCTTCTCGAGACCTACCGGGAAATCGCGGCGGGCCTGGTCGATCTCTACCTGTCTTCGGTCAGCAACCGGATGAACGAGATCATCAAGACCCTGACCATCGTCTCGACGATCTTCATCCCCTTGTCCTTCCTGGCGGGGGTCTACGGAATGAATTTCGACCCCGCCTCGTCCTGGAACATGCCTGAGCTTCGATGGCGCTACGGCTACCCCGCCGTGCTGGCCTTGATGGTGGCCGTGGCGCTTGGCCTGTTGGGGTGGATGCACCGGCGAGGTTGGCTGAGCTCGTCGGATCCTCTCGACCATCGTGAGGTGGAGCGCGCTCTGGCCACCCGGATCATGCCGGCTCGGGATCCCGGCGGGACAGCCAGCGAGCCTTGAGCTCGGGGAAGGTCCCGTCGTCCAGCGAGGCCCGGATGGTGCGCATCAGCTTGAGCATGAAGTGCAGGTTGTGGATGGTGCCCAGGACGTAGGCCAGGATCTCGTCGGCCTTGAACAGGTGGCGCAGGTAGGCTCGCGAGAAGTTGCGGCAGCAGTAGCACTCGCAGTCCGGGTCCACGGGGCGCTGATCGCGGGCGTGGATGGTGTGGCGCAGGACCAGGGTTCCCCGCTTGGAGGCGCCCTCGGTGCCGAAAGGCACGAAGAGGTTGGCGGTGCGCGCGAAGCGGGTGGGGATCACGCAGTCGAAGGTGTCGATCCCCCGCTCGACGCACTCGAAGAGGTCGTCGACCTCGCCGATGCCCAGCAGGTGGCGGGGGCGGTCGGAGGGCAGGCCCGGGACGGTCCAGTCCAGGACCCGGTGCATGTCCTGCTTGGACTTCCCCAGGGAACCTCCGATGGCCAGGCCCTGGAAGGGCAGGCTGCCGATGAACTCGACCGAGCGCTCGCGCAGGTCCTGCCACTCGCCTCCCTGCACGATGCCGTAGAGGGCCTGGGGGGTGTCGCGACGGGCCTCCAGGCAGCGCACCGCCCAACGGTGGGTGCGCTCCAGGGCCTGGGCGGTGTACTCGTAGGAGGCCATCGGCGAGGTGCACTCGTCGAAGGCCAGGATCATGTCCGCCCCCAACTGCTCCTGGATCCGGATCGAGATCTCGGGGTTCAGGCGATGCTTCGAGCCGTCCAGGTGCGAGCGGAAGCTGACCCCGTCCTCGTCGATGTGGGCCAGGGCCTCCTCGGCCCAGCCTGCCGGCCGGCCCGCCAGGGGGTTGCCGTGGCCGGGGAAGACGCCGATCTTGCCCACCCCGTGCTCGCGGGCCGAGCCCAGCGAGAAGGCCTGGAAGCCTCCCGAGTCGGTCATGACCGGCCGCTTCCAGTTCATGAAGTTGTGCAGGCCGCCGAACTCCTCCACGACGTCCGCCCCGGGGCGCAGGTACAGATGGTAGGTGTTGGACAACATCCCCTGGGCACCCAGGGCTTCCAGGTCTCGCGGCATCATCCCCTTGACGGTGGCCATGGTGCCCACGGGCAGGAACTCGGGCGTCTCGATGGACCCGTGGGGGGTGTCGATGCGGCCCCGGCGGGCGGCCATCCCGGGAAGTCGGCGGTGCTCGGTGAAAGAGAAGTGCTCGGACATAGGCCCGTCGGTTCCCCGTGCCCCCCGGGGTTCCTCTCTCGCCCCGCCAGGTCCGCCGGGATCCTCTGCGGGGGAAGGGATCTTCTCGACTCCGAGCGCATGCTCGGAGCATGATCTTCTCGGGGCCCTTCTTCGCAGAGCACGGTCCATGTCCGTATCTGGCCGATCGGGATTGGAGCTCGGTGTTCCTGCACGTGCGGCAGGTGGCTCCCCACGAGCTCCAGGGCCTGCTGGAGTCCGGTTTCCGGCGCAGCGGGTCCGACCTCTACCGCCCGGCCTGCCGGGAGTGCGACGAGTGCGTGCCGATCCGCCTGCCCGTGGAGTCTTTCCGGCCCCGCAAGACCCAGCGCCGGGTCTGGCGCCGGAACCAGGACCTCCAGGTCCGCCAGGTCCCGGTCCAGGTCACCCCAGCCCGGCTGGACCTCTATCGGCGCTTCCTGGCGGCCCGGTTCGACCGGGTGGAATCCCCCGGAGTCGAGGAGATGGAGGGCTTCCTGGGGGATCGCTTCGGCAGCACCCTGGTCCTGGACTACCTCCTGGGAGAGCGCCTGGTGGCCTTCGGCGTGCTGGATGTCACCCCCAAGGCAGCTTCTTCGGTCTACTTCGTGCACGACCCCGACCTGGCCTCACGCCGTCTGGGAACCTTCAGCGTGATGCAGGAGGTGGAGTGGTGCCGAAAGACCAAGAGGAGCCATCTCTATCTGGGGCTGTGGGTGCGCGAGTGCCCCGCCATGGCCTACAAGGCCTGGTTCCACCCTCACGAACTGCTGGTCTCCGGGTCCTGGGTTCGCGAACCCCTCGATCAGTAGAACCAGGTCCGGGTGCGGTGGTAGGGCTGCTGGCCGGGCAGGGGTTCCTGGCCCAGGTTCCACAAGAACCAGTCCAACTCGAAGGCCCGTCGGTGCAGGCCTTCGGATTCCAGACCCTGGCGAATCCACTCCACCGCCCAGACCATGGCGGCCCGGATCTCCACCTCCTCGGGCGAACCGGGTTCCAGCAGGTCCATCCGGTCGACCCGCTCCGCCAGGGACGGGCCGTATTCGAGGATTCCCAAGGCGCGAAGGACCTGGGGGATCTTGTAGTCGGCGAAGGCGGTCAGCGCTTCCAGGTCCGAGAAATGTCCCAGCCCGACGCCGCCGAAGGTCCCGTACAGATCCACCGGGGTGATCTGCGCGCGCTTGAGGATGCGGACCGTCCGGCCCTTCCAGGTGGCCACGTCGCAGAACGAAGAGAACTCCCGCTCCAAGAGCTCCACCAGTCGCACCGCAGAACCCTGGCAGGACTCGATGGCCCGGGCGAAACTGCCGCCGTAGCGGGATTTGAGGACCTGACCTGCCTCGCGGGCGTTCGCGACCCGGCGCTCCAGCATCGGGATCCGGCCTTCTCCGCGGAAGACGTGCAGAAGGTGCTCGGGGGTGACCCGGGCCAGCCAGTTTGCGTCCAGGAGGGGGAGCCCCTCCTCGATGCCGCGCTTCAGGGAAGCGGCCAGGGCCAGGTACCCTCCGAGGGTCCNNGCGGCTGGCCGGGGTCGGGCCAGAAGCAGAAGTTCAGCGCGTCCAGGAGCAGGACGTAGTTGGCCGTGGCGGGGCCGCCGTCCGAGAAGTGCACCGAGTCGTCCCAGGGTGGGATCGGAACGGGGTTCTGCGCCCACTCCCGGCACAGGGCCTGCACTCGCGAACGGTCGATCTGCACGTGCTCGGCTCCGTCCACGACGGGGCGGGTGGATTCCAGGACTCCAGGTGTCTTCACGGGGCTTCCTCCGGCCGCCCGGGTTCCCCGCCGAACCCCGCCATCCCTGCGCAGATTCCGTCGATTCGCCCGGAGGCCGAGGTTCAAGGAGGTTCCTCGGGGGTCTTCGGGAGGTTCCTGCCCGCTGCCGGCAAATGAGGACTCAAGAAGTTTCGATGGAGGTTTGCGGATGAGCACGGCCACGGCGAAGGGAACCCCACATATCCGGTTGGAAGGTCGGCGTCCCGCTTGGGTCCCGGGAACCCGCCCGCGGGGGGATGCCCCCATCACATGTCTGGTGATCATCATCGTCTCCCTGATCGGGGCCGTCTGGGGCTACTACCATTTCTTCCACAACCGGGCCCTGGAGAACGCGGGGAAGGAGATCGTCATCAACAGCACGACCAACGACGAGTCGCGCAACAACTATCTGCGCCGGATGCGCACCAACCATGTCCCGGCCGTCCGCCGGATGGGCCTGGAGACCAGGAAGCTTTCGGTCCAGGTCTTCAACGGAAAGATCAAGGAACCCGAGGCTGCCGAAGAGCTCATCCTGCCCATCGAGAACAGGCTTCGCGAGTTGATCGAGGAGGTCAACAGTCAGGGGACACCCAAGCAATATGCCGAGATCCACCGCAAGCTGGCGCTTTCGGTCGGGCAGTACTGGCTGACCCTGGTCAAGATCCGCAAGGGCCTGGCGGCCAAGGAGACCAGCGAACAGAAGGCCTTCTTCAAGGAGGCCCGGCAACATCTGAAGGAAGCGGACGCCAATTTCCACACCACCGACAACGCCATCAAGGCCGCCGTCGGGAGGTAGGCTCCGTTTGCAGCTCTGGAGGACTCGGGTACCCCTTCCCGAATCGTGAAGGCACATCTCGAGCCCTCCGGGCCGATTCCATGGAGCCTTGATGCCTTCCTCGAAGAGCCCGCGCCGTCCGCCGGAATCCTGCCAGCCGACCCGAGATTGGTTGCAGTCCAGACTGCAGGAGGCGTTGGATGAAGGCGTCTCCACCTGGGTCCTGGTGGGGGAGCCTGGCATCGGCAAGACGGCCTTCTTGCGAGGTCTGGCCCAGTCCTACCCGGGCTCTCCCATCGTCGAGATCCGCAGGCCTCTGGGCACCCATCGCCCTCACGGTTTCTGGGCCGCCTTGCTGGGCCAACTGGACCTGGGGGGCAGTCGCGTGCCCGAGCCGGCTCACGAGGCCGCCCGTTGGGCCTCCGACCATCTGCCGCCCTGGGATGGCGGCCAGCGGCTGGTCCTGATCGATTCCCTCGAGCGCGCTCCCGAACTGGTCGACTCGTCCGGGTTTGCTGGACTCGATCGGGCCCTGACGGGCGTCACGGTGGTCATCGCCACCCGCCCGGGAGCCCATCTGGAGGCCCTGTGCGCCGGAGGTGCCCGGCTCTTCCGCTGGGACCCGGCCTGCCCCGAGAACCTGGCCGAGCTCAAGGATTGGGTCGGCACCCAGCCCGGTTGTGAGGCGCCCGAGACCGTCGAGGCCGTCGTCCGGCATTCGGGTGGAAACTTCCTGGTGGCGCGGCACCTGGTGCTGGCCTTGCAACAGAAGCTCCTGGCTGCCCACGACCTGGCCCTGACTCCACCTTCGCTGGAGTCGGCGCTGGCGGCTCTGTGGGACGAAATCCTGGACCACGCGCCGACGGATCTTCACGACGAGATCGTGCGCGTGGCCTGCGCGCTGTGTGAGGCGGGCGAGCCGCTTCCCGCCACCAGCCTGGTGGACTTCCTGGGCATTTCGGCCACCCGGGTCCGTCGGGTCCTGGGGTGGCTGCGTCCCCTCCTGCATCACTGCGATTCGGGCTATCGCCTCTTCCATGCCCGCATGGACGACTTCCTGTCCCGTCGCTTCCGCCGGGACCTGGTCCAGGTGCACGAGCAGGTGATCAGCTTCTTCCGTGAGGCCTACCCCTCCTGGGAGGAGATGGACGATCGTTACGGCTGGTTCTACCTGGGCCATCACTGCGACCGCTTCGCTCGCACCTCCCGACGCCGGGACTTCTCGGTGCTGCACTGGCTGGGCGAGGGCCCCTACGTCAAGGCCAAGCTGGCTCGGACCGGCTCGCTGCATGCCGTCCTGGAGGACCTCCGCCGCTGTCTGCGGGCGGCCTTGGAAGAGCGGGACCTGCCCCGGATCGTCAGCTATGCCTTGCGCCTGCCTCGGCTGCGTGCCCGGGAGGCGGCGCATGGGCTGCATGAACACGCCGATCGCGGGAACTTCGAGCTGGCGCGCGAGCGGGCGCGTCTGCTGCATCGTGAGGCGTCCCGCCTGCAGGCCTTCCTTCTGCTGGCCTGGCAGGCCGCGGAGGAGGGCAACCCGCAGCAGGCCCGCGAGTTGCTGGCCGAAGCCGGCGGGGTGGTCCTTTTCGACCTGGCCGACGAGGCCGGGACCCTCTTCGTCGCGATGCTGACCGAACTTGCCCGACTGCTGGGAGCCGAGGCGGTCCTGCCCATCCTGGGCAACGGTCGATCGCCCGGGCGCTCGGCCTCCTACGGTCTGCGTCTGGCCCGCTCCGAGCGCCTGCCCCGCGAGGCTCGCATCCAGATCCTGGAGAGGTCCACGGAGCTGGCCCGTCGGATCGAAGAAGACGAGGAGCGCGACCACGCGCTGGCCGGGCTGGCCCGGGAACTGGCGGTCCTGGGCGTGCGCCGGAAGAAGGCGGCCGCCCTCTCTCCTGAACCGCCCGAGGAACCGGAGGGTTTGGAGGAGGCCTTGAGCCGGTTCCGCGGCTCGGCCGAACCTCTGACGGCCTTCCGCGCCGCCCTGGAGGTGGCCAGTCGCTTCCGCTGGGAGATCCAGCGCGGCGCCGCCCTGGTCTACCTGGCCCGGGAAGCGATTCAGCGCAGTTCCGAGGATTGGGTCCCATCGGCCCTGGAGGAGCTGGCCGGAGTCGTCGTCCAGATCCGCGCCCCGGAGGAGCGCCAGCGCACGCTGGTGGGCGTCCTGCGGGCTCTGTCGGGGCAGCCCGGCGAATCCGGCTGGCGAGAAGTCCTGGAACGCCTGGGGGCGGTGGCCGAAACCTTGGAAGAATCGGGNNGCAGCAGACGCTCAGCATGGCCGCCGCCCTGGCCTTCCAGATTCCGGACCTGGAAGAGCGCGCGCGCGTCCTGTCGGTCCTGGCCGGGTGCGCAGCAGCCGCCGGACAGGGCTCCCGGGCTCGCGATCTGGCCTTCCACGCCTTGGAATCCTGGGAGTCTCCGGCCGAGACCCGGATCGATTCCGAGACCCGCTCTGCCCTGGCCATGGGCGTCGCCGCCGGGGTGACCCGCGAGCGCTCCCTGGAGCTCTTCCAGACCTCGGCCAACGCGGCCCGCGAGCTTCCCGACCTGCGCCTGCGGGCCAACCTCCTGTGCGCGCTGGCCCAAGGGCTGGCGCGTCTGGGTGAGGAATCCTGGGCCCGCAAGCTTCAGGACCAGGCTTTGGGGGCAGCCCGGGCGCTGGAACCCGGGGTTGCCCAGTCCGTCACCCTTTCCGCCCTGGCCATCCAGGAATCGTCCTGGGGGGACGTGGCCCGGGCGGCCCAGGTGACCCGGGAAGCCGAGGAGGCGGCGCGGCAGGAGGAGGTTCCCCGGCTCCGCTGCGAGGCCTTCCTGGCGGTGGCGGCCGCCCGCCGCGTGGCCGCCGACGAGGTCGGTGCCCAGGGGCTGATCGGCGAGGCCCTGGCCGAGCTCGAGCGTCTTCCGGCGCAGGAGCTGGCCGCAGCCCTGGCCTTGCGGCAGGCAGCGGGCCTGGTGCGCAACGGTCAGTTGGCGGACGCCCTGATGGAGCTTCTGCGGCGCGCCCGCAAAGGCCTCAAGGGCCTCTCCCCGCGAGCCCAGGACGAGGGGCTTCTGGCCTTGGGCCAGGCCTGGCTCTCCCTGGACCGCTTCGAAGAGGCTCGAGCCGCCCTGGCTGGACTGGCCGATCACGAGCTGCGCCTCCAGGGCCGGGTCCTCCTGGCGCGCGCCCTGGTGCGGAGTCGCCCGGACGAGGCGCTGGATCTTCTGCGTCGCGTCCCCGTCATGGAAGAGCGCATGCGGGGGGTTCGCGAGTGCACGGTCGAGCTCTCGCGTGAGGTCCTGGCCTCGCGTCGGGAAGAGGTCCTGGATGCACTGGCCGAACTGACGATGCTGGCCGTGGAGGACGAGGCGACCGCCGACGTCCTGGCGGGTCGCTGGGTCAACCTGATCTCCGACCGTCAGGCGGTGATCGACTCGCTGCGCAAGATCGGCTATCCGATGGAGGATCTCGTGGCCGGTCGCCTCACCGACCCCGGCGAAGCCTGAGCGTGGTCCGCCTGGAGACCAGGCGCCTGGTCGTCCGGCATGGCCGGATGGCCGATGTCGCCTCGGTCACCCGTTATGTCCGGGAGAATCGGGAATTCCTGGCTCCGTGGGAGCCGGTGCGCCACGAGGCCTGGTTCACCGAGGACTACTGGCGGATGCGGCTGGCCCAGGATGTGCGTGATTACTTCCAGGACCGGTCCCTGCGCCTCTTCCTCTTCCCCCGCCAGTCCCCCGGGGAGGTCGCGGGGGTGGCCAACTTCACCAACGTGATCCGCGGGTCATTCCAGGCCTGCCACCTGGGGTATGCCCTGGCGGCCCGGCATGTGGGCCAGGGCCTGATGACCGAGGCCCTGGGTGCCGCCTTGGATTTCGTCTTCCGAGAGATGCGCCTGCACCGGGTCATGGCCGCCCACCTGCCCGAAAACGAGCGCAGCGCCGCGGTCCTGAGGCGCCTGGGCTTCCAGCGGGAGGGCCTGGCCCGCGACTACCTGCTGATCGGGGGGCGTTGGCGCGACCATGTGCTCAACAGCAAGCTGGCTCCGGACTGGCGACCGGACCCGGAGGAAGCCTTCCTGGCTTCAAGATGCGCCGACGCCGTCAGTCCAGAACGCCCTTGAGACGCAGGTGATCGGTCAGGACCAGGTGGTCGCGCTTCTTGAGCTCCTCGCGGTCTGCGGTTTCCAGGACTCCCTTCTCGACCAGGACGTCCAGGAGATCCGAGTAGCGAGGGTGGTAGGAGGATCCCATCAGCTCATTCATGTCTGCGCTGGTCAGGATGGACTTGTCGACCAGTGCCGAGATGAGGTGGAAGAGATCTGTCATGCCGTTCTCCAAGCCTGAGGAGTTCCAGGCGCCGCTGGCCCGTCGGGAGGGCCGAGGCGCCCCTGCTCCACTGGAATTTTGTCTCCTCTTCGATCTTCAGTCGAATGGACCTGCGTTCCCTCCACACCCGGGCGCAGCATAGGAACCCTCGGCACCCTGGCGAACCGCACGGGGCGGACGAGGAGGACGTCGTGTCGATGGACTTGGAGGAGCTGGCCCTCAAAGCGGCTGCCAGTGAAGCGCGTCGCCAGGACGCGGTCTTGCGCTACGAGGCCCTGCTGGATCGGACCGACATCCGACTCTTCGCCGAGGAGCTTCAACAGGAGCTTCGCGAGCGCTGCGTCCTCTTTGGCGAGCGCCTGGTCTGCCCGTTCCTCCGCCCCTGCTTCATCACCCGCGAGCAGTTCGACCTGCTGGACCGGGCCGTCGCAGGAGTGGTGGGGGCCATGCTGGCCCTGGTCCCCACCATCCTGGCCTCGCCGGAACTCCAGGCCTTCCTGGGCCTGACCGAGGGGGAGCGCCGTCTTCTGGAGATCGATCCCGGATATTCCGAGATCTCGGTCTCGTCGCGCCTGGACAGCTTCCTCTCAGGCGGAACCTGCCGCTTCGTGGAATACAACGCCGAATGCCCTGCCGGAATCGGGTACGGGGACATCATGCTGAAGACCTTCTTGGACTCCCGCGTGATGCGCTGCTTTCTGAAGGACCATTCCGTGCGCGCCCCCTTCTGCTCCGAGCGGCTGCTGCAGGCCCTCCTGGAATCCTATCGCCTGTGGGGGGGGCAGGACGAACCGGTGTTGGCGGTGATCGACTACGATGGGCTGCCGACCCGCCACGAGTTCGGGATCCTGCAGCGCTTCTTCCAGAGCCAGGGGGTTCGGACCCTGGTCGCGGATCCGCGCAAGCTGGAATACCGGGGCGGTTTCCTGAGACATGAAGGCCAGCCCATCCACCTGGTGTATCGACGCCTCCTGACCAACGAGTACCTGGAGCGGGACCAGGAATGTCGGCCGGTCTTCCAGGCCTACCGGGATCGGCGCGTGTGTCTGGTCAACTCGTTCCGCTCCAAGCTGCTGCACAAGAAGGCCATCTTCGCCCTGCTGACCGATCCCGGCTACCGGCATCTCTTCTCCACCTCCCAGCAGCATGCCGTCCAGGCTCATGTTCCCTGGACGCGTCGGCTTCAGGACTGCCGCACCACCGGTCCGGAGGACGAGCCGATCGGGCTTCTGGATTTCGTCCGTCGGCACCGCGAGGACATGGTCCTCAAGCCCAACGACCTGTATGGGGGGGAGGGGATCCGGGTCGGCTGGGAGCGCACCGACCAGGAATGGGAGGCGGACATCCAGCAGGCGGTCCTCGGCGACCTCCTGGTCCAGCAGCGCGTCGGGATCGTCCGCGAGTCCTATCCCATCTGGGATGGCCGACAGATGACCCGACAGGAGTACACCGTGGACATGGACCCCTTCGTCTTCGCAGGACGTGCCGAGGGCATGATGACCCGCCTGGCTTCCTCGTCGCTGTGCAACGTGACGGCGGGGGGCGGCGTCGTCCCCTGCTTCATCCTGGACTGAGGCGATCGGACCCGGGGCCTGCGGCCAGGCCTCCGAGGCCTCAGATCAGCCCGCGTTTCACCGCCAGGACGGCCGCTTCGGTGCGGTCATTCACCTGCAGCTTCTGGAAGATGTTCGAGATGTGGTTGCGCACCGTGTGCTCGGAGATGTTCAGCTCGGCCGCGATCACCTTGTTGGCCTTGCCCCCGGCGACCAGCTTGAGGATCTCGGTTTCGCGCGGGCTCAAGGTGGCGAAGAGGCCGGCCTCGAAACCCTCCTTCTCGGTCATGCTGCTCAGGTTCGAGAACTCGGCCAGCAGGCGGTCCGCCAGGACCGGTTCCAGGAGGTTGCCCTCGTGGTACACCCGCCGGACGGTATCCACCAGTTCGCTGGAGCCGGTGTCCTTGGTCAGGTAGCCGCTGGCGCCCGCCCGGACGGCCTCGACGATCGAGGACAGGTCGCGCGAGATCGTCAGGATGATGATCCTCGCGTTGGCGCAGCAGGTCCGCAACCGTCGGCACACCTCGATGCCATCCATCCCGGGCATGTTGAGGTCCAGGAGGATCACGTCCGGGACCGCGTCGCTGGCCAGCTCCACGGCCTGACGCCCCCCGGAGGCCTCCGCCACCACCTCGATGTCGCTGTGCTTGCGCAGCAGGCTGTGGATGCCTTCGCGGAAGAGGAGGTGGTCGTCGACCACCATCAGGCGGATGTTCTGAGCATGGTCGCGACGTTGGCCTTCGCCCGGCATGATGGTTACTTCCTCTCGCTGCAAATCAAGCGCTGACACCTTCTCGCTCCGTCGGAGCGTTCCTGGCCGTTTCCACCTGAATCCGCCGTCTGGCGTGAGAACCGAGGGCGCCGAGGCGGGTCTGGATGCAAGGAAGGCGTGCATCGAGGAGCGGAGCGTAGTTGGCAACTACGTGAGCACCACAGAGGTACGCCTGACGACGCAGACGGGCCCGGATCGACGGCCGAATGCCACGGTAGGCGGCGGATTCAGGTTCCAGCGACCTGGGGCGGCGCTTTCGAGGGAAGAGCGCACTCTCCCTGGGCCATGAACCCTCCGTCTGCGACAAAGTTCCAGGCCATCTGCCGGCCTCCACCTGGGAAGGAGGGCCCCGGCCGGATGGCCGTCGAATCCAGCGCCGATGAGTCCACGGCCTTGTTGAAAGTCATCCTCTCCCATGCCGGCGCGGATTTCGACGCGCTGGCCTCGATGGTGGCCGCCCGGCGCCTGTACCCCGAAGCCCGGATGTTCTTCACCGGGTCTCCCGAACCCAACGTCCGGGAATTCGTGACCCTGCATCGGCAGCATTTCCCGGTGCACCTGGCCTCGGAGTATCAGGGGGAACCCCTGGAGCTGGTGGTCCTGGTGGATACCCGCGAGCCGTCTCGCCTGGGGCCCTTCCGCTACGCCGTCAGCCAACCCGACGTCCAGGTCCACATCTACGACCACCATCCACCGACTCCAGAAGCCATCGCTGGGGACCTGGAGGAGATCGAGCGTCTGGGTGCCTCGGTCACGGTCTTGTTGAGGAAGCTGCGCGAGCAGGCCCTTCCGGTCGAACCTTTGGAGGCGACCCTGTACCTGCTGGGGCTGTATGAGGAGACGGGCAGCCTGACCTTCCCCGGCACCACTCCGGAGGATGTCCGGATGGTGGCCTGGTTGTTGGAGCAGGGGGGCAACCTGGCCCTTCTGCCTCATTTCGTCCAGCACTCGCTGAGTCCCGAGCAACGGGCCTTGATGGCCGACCTGCTCAGCAACGCCCGCATGGTGCCTGTGCACGGTTTCCAGATCCTGCTGGTGGGAGCCGAGACTCCCGAATACGTCGAGGAGCTGGCCGTCCTGAGCCACCGCCTGATGGACCTGGAGCGGCCCGACGTGCTCTTCGCCGCCGTCCGGATGGGGCAGCGCACCTACGTGGTCGGGCGCAGCGCGCCCCATACCGCGGATGTCGGGCGGATCATGGGAGAACTCGGCGGGGGAGGACACCCCACCGCGGCCTCCGCCAGCCTGCGCGACCGGGACCCATGGGAGGTGCTGGACGAGCTCTTGTGGATCGTGGAGGCCCGGCTTCCCCGCCGGCTGGTCGCTCGGGATCTGATGAGCAGCCCCGTGGAGTGCCTGGACGCGGATGGGCGGGTGACCGTGCAGGAAGCGGGGGAGTTCCTCCAGCGGATCGGTCACTCGGCCGTGTGCGTCCGCGAAGGGGGGGAACTGGTCGGGATGATCGCCCGCAGCGACGTGGACAAGGCCCTGTATCACGGACTGGGCCACGCGCCCGTCCAGGCCTACATGATCCGGGACGTGGTCCGGGTCGGGCTGGACGACCCCCTGCCGGAGATCCAGCGCGTCCTGGTCGAGAACGACATCGGCCGGGTTCCGGTGACCGACGGCCCGCGCCTGGTCGGCATCGTCAGCCGGACCGACATCCTTCGGGCACTGCACGGTTTCGTGGTCATGCCTGCGGTTCGCCCCGACCCCACGCCTCCGCAGTTGCTGCGCTTGGAGCCCAGGTTGCTGTCGTTGCTGCGGCGCTGCGGCCAGATCGGTGAAGAGGTGGGGTTCGGGGTCTACGCCGTGGGTGGTTTCGTGCGCGACCTGCTGCTGGAGGTCCCCAACCTGGACGTGGACCTGGTGGTGGAGGGCAACGCGATCGAGTATGCCGAACACCTGGCCCGCGTCCTGGACGGGCGCTGCAGCGCGCACGAGAAGTTCGGCACCGCGGTGGTGACCCTCCCGGATGGGCGCAAACTGGACGTGGCCACGGCGCGAACCGAGATGTACACCCGTCCGGCGGCCCTGCCGGTGGTGCGGGGCAGCACCCTCAAGCAGGACCTCTATCGGCGGGACTTCAGTGTCAACGCCATGGCCTTGCGATTGCACCCGGACCACTTCGGTCGGCTGGTGGACTTCTTCGGCGCGCAGCGGGACCTGCAGTCGGGCGTCATCCGGGTCCTGCACAACCTGTCGTTCATCGACGATCCCACCCGCATCTTCCGGGCCATCCGTTTCGAGCAGCGCTTCGGCTTCCGCATGGAGCCCAACACCGAGCACCTCCTGCGCGGTGCGGTGGGGCTGGAGGTCTTGTCCCTGGTCAGCCCGGAGCGGGTCCGGGACGAGTTGATGCTGATCCTCTCCGAGTCCCGCCCGATCCCGGCCATCCTGCGGATGGACCGCCTGAAGGTCCTCCGTTTGCTGCACCCGGGTCTGCAACTGGACGGCCGGGACCGTCGGATCCTGGAGGAGATCGAGGAGTTGCTCTCGGAGTTCGGCGGATTGGTTCGAAGCGGGGCCATCCGCCCCTGGCTGGTCTACCTCAACGCCCTGTTGGGTCGCCTGGAGCTCGAGGATGCCGAGCATGTGGTGCGGCGCTATCGTTTTCGGACTTCGGACTGCAAGAGGCTTCTGTTGGACCGGACCCGATCCAGTCGCCGGCTCCGCGACCTGGCCCGTTCCAGGGCTTCCGACAGCGAGATCTGGCGGGCGCTGGCCGGGATGCCCCTGGAGGCCTGTCTGTACCTGGCGGCGCGCTCTCGTTCCGAGCGTGTCCGCGGCAACGTCGGGCGCTTCCTCCGGTCCCTGCGCTTCGTCGAAGCGCCGCTCTCGGGCGAGGACCTGCGTGGCATGGGGTATCCGCCGGGGCCCCTCTACCGTGAGATCCTGGACTGGTTGCGCGACGAGAGGCTGGACGGACGGATCATGACCCCTGGGGCGGCCCGCGAGGCGGTGCGGGCCCGCTGGCCGCTGCCCACCTCCCTGGCTTGAGGCTGGCCGGCCGGCTGCGCCATCCCTCCGCACGAGGCAGGCTCTGGGCCACGGGCCCGACCCGCGCGGCGGAGGACTCCTGGAATCCGGTGTGGAAGCCCGCGTCCCCATGCTCACCACCCTCGTCTGGTTCCTGTTGCTCTTCCTGTCCATCCTGGTGGCCTTCTCGGTGCACGAGTATGCCCACGGACGCATGGCCTACTGGCTGGGGGATCCCACCCCCAAGTACGAGGGGCGCCTGACCCTCAATCCCCTGCTGCACCTGGACCTGGTCGGCGCGGTGGTGCTCTTCTTCAGCCTGGCGACCACGGGCGGGCGCGTCGTGGTGGGCTGGGGCAAGCCCGTCCAGTTCAACTCGGACGCCTTGCGCGACCCCATCCGGGACGGGGCCCTGATCGCCTTTGCCGGACCGGGCTCGAATCTGGTCCTGGCCATCCTGGCCGGGGTACCGGTGAAGCTGGGCCTGCTCCGGGCCCTGCCGGTGGCTGAGGACGCCCTGACCATCCTGACCGCCGTCAACATCGCCCTGTTCATCTTCAACCTGATCCCCTTTCCACCGCTGGATGGTTGGAAGATCCTGCAGGCCTTCATGCCGCGCTCGTTCGCCTGGGACATGAAGCGCTTCGAGACCCGGGCCGGCATGATTCCCCTGCTTTGCCTGATGGGCGTCATCTTCTTCTTCGGCTCCTACATCCTGGGGCCGCCCTACGCCTTCTTGATGGAGATGCTGGCGGGACGGATGCCCCTGCGGTGAAGCCGCTTCGGGCACCCGCTTCGGCCTGGCAGGTCCACCTCGACCAGTTTGAGGGCCCCCTGGACCTGCTGCTGCATCTGGTCCGGGATTCGCGGCTGGACCTCACCGAGATCGCCCTGGCCGCGGTGGCTCAGCAGTACTTCTCCTACCTCGAGACCATGCATCGGCTGGACGTGGAGATCGAGAGCTCCTACCTGGTGGTGTTCGCCCAGTTGCTGGAGTTGAAGTCCAGGTTGCTTCTGCCCGAGGACCCGGGCGGTGACGAGCAGCTCGACCTGGATTTCGGCGAGGAGGACAGCGACGCGGCCCCGCGCGAGAGCGATCCCCTGGTGGACCGGCTGGCCGCCTACGCCCTGGTCAAGGAGGCCGCCGGCTGGCTGGCCTCCCGGGAGGCGGCCAGCTTCGCCCGCTACCCTCGACCCAGCGGCCTGCCCTTCCCCGATGAGCCTGAACTGGAGGTCTCGGCCGAGGCCCTGGCGGCGGCCATGCGCCGACTGGAGGCCTCGCCGCGGGCTCCTCGCGATCCGGTCGCCGTCGAGAAGGTGACCCTCTCGGTCCCCGAGCGGATTCGCGAGCTCTGGAACCTCTTCATCCGGCAACCCTTGACCCGCTTCCGGGACCTCCTGGGGGCCCGGCCCACCCGCTCGCTGGTGGTGGTGACCTTCCTGGCCCTGTTGGAACTGGCTCGGCGGCGCAAGGTGACCCTGCGTCAGCAGACCACCGTGGGCGACATCGAAGTGACGCGCCGGGAGGACGCATGAACGGCGGGAACGGAAGACCGAATCCTGCAGACCTGGCCGCCGAGGAGCTGGCTCAAGGCCTTTCGCTGCCCCTGCCGGACGAGACGTTGGAAATGGGAGGCTGGGAGCAGTCCTTGCAGGCCGGGGCCTTGGATTCCGCGTTCGAGGCTGTGGCCGAACCCGAGGAAGCCGCCTCGCCGGCTGCTGGCCCGGAACCAGAGGGTGCCGGACCCCTTCCGGAGGGACTCGACGGCTCGGAACCCCCTCCTCCCGGCCGACGGGTGGCGATCCTGGAGGCCCTGCTCTTCGCCTCGGCGGTCCCGGTTCGGACCGCAGACCTGCAGGAGGCCTGTGGCTGGCCCCTCCAGATCCTGAATCACGACCTGGATCGCCTGGGCCGGGAACTCGCTGGTCGGGGTCTTGAACTGCAGAGGGTGGCCGGGGCCTGGCTGCTGGTCACCGCCGCCGAGACCGGCCCCTGGGTGGAACGCTTCCTGAAGGTTCAAGGCCGCAAGCAGCTCTCGCGGGCCCAGTTGGAGACCTTGGCCGTGGTGGCCTACCGCCAGCCCGTCACCCGGGCCGAGGTGGACGCCTATCGGGGTGTCCGCAGCGATCGCACCCTGCATCAGTTGGAGGACCTGCGACTGATCCGTGAGGTGGGGCGGGCCGAGCTTCCCGGGCGGCCGATCCAGTTCGGGACCACCTCGGACTTCCTGCGCTACTTCTCGATGGACCGGCTGGAGGATCTCCCGCCCGTCGAGCGAGGCTCGGTGCACCTGCGTCGACTCCGTCCCGCACCGACGCCTCGACCCCAGCGTGCGAACCCTCCGCCTCCTCCCGACCCTCTCCCAGAGCCCTCGCCCCAGGCCGAGTCCGAGGTCTCACCAGACCCGGCTCTTGAGGAGCCGTCGGCGCCCTCCCAGGGGCTGCGCCGGCTCCTGGACAGGATCCGCCGGCGCACCCGTCGGGAATCCCAGGAATCCGAACCCTCCGGCGGACAGGAAGGGCGCAGCCCCTCCTAGAAGGATCGGGCGGGGCTTGGGGACTGTGTGAACTTCCACGCCGGACTCGTCCGGATCCGGACGACGGCGGCCGCACATCGGGGTGTATCCAGCATGTCAGGCCTGTCTCCCGATTCCCACGTCAAGTCCACCGCTCGTCCCGGTCGGCGACGCGTGCTCCTTCTGCTGGCGTGCCTCTTCTTCGTCCTCGTCTTCCTGGTCCAGTCCGGTGTCGTGGAACTCCCCGTGCGATGGTCTGCAGGCCAGGAATCCACCGAAACCATCCGCCCGCCTGGATCGCCGGTTCTGCCCGGCCCTCGTCCCAGGCCTTCGCCGACGACCGCGCAAGAGGAGCTGGCGGCGCTCTTGGAGGCCGCGCACGACCTGGACTGGGAGAATCAGCGCTTCATCCTGACCCTGATGGCCCTGTGTCGACAGCCTGCTCCGGTCGGCTTGAGCCCGTTCCAGCGGCAGCGCTTCCTGAGCGAGATGCTGAGCTATTCCCGCGGTGTCTCGCTGGACGAGGTGACGGCCAACCTGCTGAGCGACCTGGTCCTGACCCAGCAACTGGACGAAGCCATCGACCGTCTGACTCGGGACTCCTTGCCTGGGACCCCCCAGACCCGACTGGAGCTGCTGGTCCGGGTCCTCACCGAGGCAGCCGGGGATGCGGACCCGGGCCAGGCCAGTGATCGGCTGAAGTTGCAGATCTTCCTGTCGCTGGACGACGCCGTCACCTCCATCCTCCTGCTCTATGAGCAGGGCATGGGGAACTACTTCGGGCGGGCCAACGCCGCGGCCGCGCTGCGGATCCTCCACCCGGTCCTGGTGGCCGGCAGCCCCGCGTTCCTGCCCGCCCAGGAAGCCTGGATCCGCCGGAACTTCACCCGCGAAGCCATGGATCCCGAGAACATCCTGGACCAGGCCGAAGTCCCCTACGCGCAGCGGACGGACCTGGCCACCCTGCACCACGAGCTGGCTCTATACCTGCACGGCACCAAGGGTGCTGGCCGGCGTCTGCCCCGGTGACACCTGCTGTCAGGAGGTCCGGCTAGACTCGAAGAGGAAGGCCTCCACGAACTCGGCCCGGATCGCGCCGGAGGCCAGGGAGCTCGGGTCAGCCTGCGTTGAATCTTCGCGTGATTCCGGGTCTTCGGTCTCCTGGGACGTGGGGGCGCGCTGCCTGACGGGCCTGGGGGGCATCCTGGGGGTGGAATGGAAGGGAGACCATGGGCGATCGGATAGGCGCTTCTGCGACGCGGCGCATCGTGCGGCATCTGACCTGGGACCCCCGGGTGAACCTCGCCCTGCAGCAGAACGCCGTGCCGGTGGTGCACGAACTGCGCCTGGAGAATCCGGATCCGGAACCCCTGGAGGATCTGACCCTGGCGGTGTGGGCCGAGCCGGATCTCTGCGCACGCTGGGAGCGCCGCCTGGCCCGCCTGGAGGGCGAGGCGACCTGGGACGTCGGGATCCCGGACCTCTCCCTTCCGCCTCAGCGCCTGGCCAATCTCGTCGAGCGCGAGGTCGGTCGGCTGTGCCTGGAGGTCTCCTCGCAGGGGGAGGTCCTGCTGAGCGAGACCCACGCCCTGGAGCTGCTGGCCTACAACGAGTGGGGGGGCACGCGTTCGCTTCCCGAATCCCTGGCGGCCTTCGTCATGCCCAACCATCCCGCGGTGGAGACCCTGCTCCGCCAGGCCCGCCAGCACCTGGAGCGCTGGACGAAGAACCCCGCCTTCGAAGGGTACCAGGGCCGGGACCCCAACCGAGCGCGCCTGCAGGCGGCAGCCATCTTCAGCGCCATTGCCGACCTGGACATCACCTACGTCGGACTCCCCGCCAGCTTCGAGAAGAGCGGCCAGAAGGTCCGGACCCCCGACCAGCTCCTGGAGGCCCGGATGGGCAACTGCCTGGACCTGACCCTCCTGATGGCCGCTGCCATGGAGCAGGCCGGGCTGCACCCCCTGCTGGTCCTGGTCCAGGGGCACGCCTTCCCCGGGGTCTGGCTGGAGGAGCGCAGCCTGCCCCAACCGATCGGGGACGATCCCCTCTCGCTCCGCAAGCGGGCCGAGGTGGGCGAGATGGCCTTCTTCGACTCTTCGGCGGCGGCCAGCCGGCCGCGGGTGAGCTTTGAACAGGCCGAGGAGGTGGCCCGCAAGGCCCTCGGCGAGGTCCAGGCCTTCGAATACGCCGTGGACGTGAAGGCGTCCCGGCACGCCCGGATCCGACCCCTGCCGATCCGGCTCAAGGCTGGAGGAGGCTTCGTCCTGCCCGAGCCCGAGCCCGCACCGGCTCCAGCCGCCCCGCTGGCGCCGGCTGCCCTGCGGGGAAGTTCCGCTCGCGAGGCCTCCAGCCGGACCCGCGAGATCCCCGAGCGCCGCCTGGAAAGATGGCGCAGCAAGCTTCTGGACCTCTCGCTGCGCAACCGCCTGCTGAACTATCGGCCCGGGGCGAAGTGCGTCCCGTTGCTCTGCCCCGACCTGGCCGTCATGGAGGACGGCCTGGCGGGCGAGGTGGCCTTCCAGATCCTGCCGCGGCCGGATCGGCGAGGCGAGGCGCGCAACCTGGAACTGCACCAGAAGCAGACCGGCGAGGATCTGGAAGGCCAGTTCCTGGCCCGGGAGATGAGGGCCAGCCGGCTCTATGCCGACCTGACCCCGGCCGACCTCTCCAAGAGACTGGTCCAGATGTTCCGCGAGTCGCGCGTCAACCTCGAGGAGACGGGGGCCAATACCCTGTATCTGGCCCTGGGCTTCCTGGAGTGGTTCGAGTCGCCCTCTTCGACCACGGCGCGCCGGGCGCCCATCCTGCTGCTGCCGATGCAGATCGTGCGCGGGGCGGTCTCCGAGCCCTTCCGGATCCGATTGGCCGAGGACGAGCCCCGCTTGAACTCCACCCTGCTGGAGAAGATGAAGCGGGACTTCGGTATCGAGATCACCACCCTGGACGAACTCCCCCAGGACGAGTCGGGTCTGGACATCCCCCTGATCTTCGACACCTTCCGACGGGCGGTCTTGGAGATGCCCCGCTGGCAGGTGGTGGAGGAGGCCCACCTGGGTCACTTCTCGTTCGCCAAGTTCCTGATGTGGTTGGACCTGGCGGCTCGCCAGGACCAGCTCATGGGGAACGCGGCGGTCCGCCATCTGGTCGAATCCGGCGCCAACCCGCTGCCCCCCGTCGACTTCATGACCCCCCAACAGGTGGACGAGCGCCCGCCGGGCGAGGTCTTCTGCCCCCTGGATGCGGACTCGTCGCAACTGGCCGCCGTCTTCGCGGCCGAGAAGGGGAACAGCTTCGTGCTGCAGGGACCGCCGGGAACCGGCAAGTCCCAGACGATCACCAACCTCGTCGCCCACTCGCTGGCGCACGGGCGCTCGGTCCTCTTCGTCTCGGAGAAGCGGGCGGCCCTGGAGGTCGTCTTCCGGCGCCTGGGGGCCATCGGGCTGGCCCCGTTCTGCCTGGAGCTGCACTCCAACAAGACCAACAAGGCCGACATCTTTCGCCAGCTCCAGGAGGCCCTGGACTTCACCGGGGCGGCCCCTCCCCGGGACTGGGAGATCAAGGCCCGCCAGCTTCAGGAACTCCGCACGCAGCTCGACGGGTACGTCCAGGCGGCCCACGACGTGCGTCCGCCAGGCTTGTCGGTCTACCAGGTCACCTCCGAGCTGATCGGCCTGCGCCAGGCCCCCCTGCTGCGCTGGACCGGGCCCGAGCCTGATCGCCTGGAAGGGGAGGTCCTGGCCGCCATGAGGACGGCCGCGGACCGACTGGCCACCGCCTCGCAGCGGATCGGCACTCCCCAGGAGCATCCCTGGTGGGGCGTCGGCTGGACCGACTGGTCCCCCCTGGCCGAGAAGCAGGTCGCCCAGGAGTTCCCCCCCGCGCTGGAGGCGGTGGGGCGACTGCAGTCCGCATCGGATGCGTGTGCAACAGCCTTGGGATTGCCCCAGGAGGCCTGGAGCCGGTCCGACCTGGACTGGCTGGAGGCCCTGGTCCGGGACCTGCTGGCCAGCCCCTCGCCTCCTCTGGAACTCTTGATCCGGCCGCGCTGGAAGCAGGTGCGGCGTTGGGTCGAGGAGATCCTCGAACACATGCGGCGGCGCCAGGAGACCTGGCATGGCCTCTCCAGGCGCTATGGCGCGGGCCTCTTGGAACTTCCCCTCGAGGACCTCCTGCGCAGCTTCCGGCAGAGCCTCCAGACCAACGCGCTCTTCGGCTTCTTCAAGCTGTGGAAACCCCGCGGGCTGCTGGGGAAGGTGGCCCTCGGGAACCTGGGGGAGCCGGCCGAGGTGGTCCGGGATCTGGAATCGGCCCTGGAGGTCGTGGCCGAGGATCGCTGGCTGGAGGAGGTCGCCGCGGAGTCCCGCAGCCTCCTGGGCCAGGCCTGGAGGGGAACTGAGACCGACCCGGCGCAGATCCTGCGCCTGCTGGACTGGAGCGAGGGTTTCCGCCGGCACCTGCTGCAGGCCGAAGAGCGCTTCCCGGCGCAGGCCCAGGCGGTGACGGCCGCCCTGGCCCGATGGGCAGCGGAGGCGGAGGAGCGCCTGGATTCGGATCGCGCGGCCGGCAAGGATCTGCGGGCCTTCCTGCATGCATTGGAGTCCTGGCGGGTGGCCCGGGAGGGCCTGGTCGGGCGCCTGCAGATCGACGAGGCGCGCGCCTGGACCCCGGAGGCCGGGTTCCTGTCGCGGATGGGGCAGCGCCTGCAGACCTGGTCGCAAAGGATCGCCGCCCTGCGGGACTGGTCGGCCTGGCAGGCCGCCTGCGCCGAGGCTCGTGGTCTGGGGCTTTCCAGCCTGGTGGAGGCGCTCGAGCAGGGAAGACTCGAGCCTGCCGGCTTGATGGCGGCCTTCCTGCGCACCTTCTACGAGGAGTGGTTCAACCGGGTCGTCTCCCAGGACGAGCGCCTGCGCGAGTTCCGGGGCCTGGAGCACCAGCGCAAGGTCGAGCGCTTCCGCGAGCTGGATCGCGAGTCCCTGAGCCTGATGCAGCAGGCCGTGGTGGCCCGCCTGGCGGCGCGGGTCCCGGACCGCAACGTGGGCGCATCGGTGAACGGCTCGGAGATGCACCTGTTGACCCGCGAGCTGACCAAGAAGCGCAGGCACCTGCCATGCCGGAAGCTCTTCGAGAGGCTTCCCAACCTGCTGGCGCGCTTGAAGCCCTGCGTGCTGATGAGCCCCCTCTCGGTGGCCCAGTACCTGGACCCGGGCCTGCCTCCCTACGACCTGATCGTCTTCGATGAGGCCTCGCAGATCCCGGTCTGGGACGCCATCGGGGCCATCGCCCGCGGCAGCCAGGTCGTGGTGGTGGGCGACTCCAAGCAGCTTCCGCCCACCAGCTTCTTCTGCATCGGAGACTCGGAGGACGACGTCCCCGACGAGGACAACATCGAAGAGGCCGAGAGCATCCTGGACGAGTGCGAGGCCACGGCCATGCCGCGTCACCCCCTGACCTGGCATTATCGCAGCCGCCACGAGGCCCTGATCACCTTCTCCAACCATCACTACTACGACAGCCGCCTGAACACGTTCCCCTGCGCCGACGCCGAGGTCGAGCACCTGGGGGTCCACTGGCGCCACGTGCCCGGCGGGTTCTTCGAGCGGGGAGGCTCACGCACCAACCGCGCCGAGGCCGAGGCCGTGGTGGCCGAGGTGGTGGCCCGCCTGCGGGATCCCCGGAGGCAGGACCACTCGATCGGCGTGGTCACCTTCAACCAGACCCAGCAGAACCTGGTGGAGGACCTGCTGGAGGTGGCCCGCGCCCGGCATCCCGAGATCGAGCCCTTCTTCGGGAACGTCGAGGAGCCGGTCTTCGTGAAGAACCTCGAGAACGTGCAGGGCGACGAGCGCGACGTGATCCTCTTCTCGGTGGCCTATGGCCCGGACCAGGCCGGCAAGGTCTCGATGAACTTCGGGCCCCTGAACCGCGATGGGGGAGAGCGCCGCCTGAACGTGGCCATCACCCGCGCCCGGGAACAACTGGTGGTCTTCTCGACCCTGCAGCCCGACATGATCGACCTGGCCCGGACCTCGGCCAAGGGGGTGGCCCACTTCAAGCGCTTCCTGGATTTCGCGCGTCGCGGGCCCCAGGCCCTGGCGGAGGTCAAGACCGCCCAGGCGGCCGCCGAGCGCGAGTCCCCGTTTGAAGAAACCGTGGCCCGTGAACTGGAAGAGCGCGGCTGGTCGGTCCGCCAACAGGTCGGCAGCTCCGGCTTCCGGGTGGACCTGGCCGTCCTGGACCCCGAGCGCCCCGGCTCCTACCTGCTGGGAGTCGAGTGCGACGGGGCCAACTACCAGGCCTCCAGGGCCGCTCGCGACCGGGACCGGCTGCGCCAGGCCGTGCTCAAGGGGCTGGGCTGGCGGCTGCACCGGGTCTGGTCCAGCGACTGGTGGTTCGATCCGGCCCGCGAGATCGAGCGGCTGGAAGAGGCGCTGCGTCAGGCCCGCGCCCAGCGGCCGGCGCCCGGATCTCCTGCAGCGGGTGACGCGAGCGCGACTTCCGCGGGCCCCCCCCCTGCGCCCCTGCCGGTGGTCCCCGAGGCGGTCCACGAGCCCCAGGCCACGGGCGCCTACCAGGCGCTGGGGGCGCCGGTGGCGACCCCTGGAGGAGCCTCGTCTGCCGGGGCGTTTGGCCCGCGTGCCGCTGGTGTGGCGTCGCCTGCCGGGGATTCGGGCTCGCTTGCCGGTGGCTTGGCGTCGCCTGCCGGGGGCCCGTCCGTGTCTGCCGACGGGCCATGCTTGCCGGCAGGGGGGGCGGCCCTGCCCGCCGGCGTCAGCTTCTATACCCGGATGCGCACCGACCTCTGCCACGGCCAGCCCGAGGCCTTCTACGAGGCCCTCGCCACCGCTGCCGTCCAGGCCAGCGTGCGCCAGGTGCTGGAGAAGGAGGCCCCCATCCCCTTCAAGGAACTGGCCCGGCGGGTCGGGGCACTCTGGGGCCTGCAGAAGGTGACCTCCCGGCTGGAGACCAGGCTGAAGCGCTGCATGGGTCGGGAGATGGCCCGCGTGGTCGAGGACACCGTGTGGAGACCCGACCAGGACCCGGCCTCCTGGCGAGGCTATCGCCTGAGCCCCCCAGGCGAGGAGGCCCGGGACCTGGAGGGCATCCCCCTGGCAGAGCTGGCCAACGCCGCCGAGGCCCTGCTCGAGCAGTGCTGCGGCCTGGCCCAGGAGGACCTGGTGCGCGGCACCGCCCAGCTCTTCGGATTCTCGCGCCTGGGCAAGCGACTGCGCGAGCGCCTGGACCAGGCCGTGGACCTCCTGGCCGCCCAGGGCCGCTGCCAGGTCGAAGACGGAAAAGTCAGCCTGCCCAGGTAGGGGCGGCGGGGGAGCGGACTCGGCGCCGCCAGGGCCCGGGCCGGCACGCGCAGGGCTCTCGGCCCCGCTGCGGAAACCGCGCGACGTGAGTGAAGTCCTGCCCGTCCAGGCGATCCTTCCTGAACTCCTGTCCACCCTGAAGCGTGAGCCTCTGGTCCTGCTGGAGGCGCCCCCTGGCTCGGGCAAGACCACCCGGGTGCCCGAGGCCCTGCTGGAGGCGCACCCCGCCTCGCGAATCCTGGTGCTGGAGCCTCGCCGCGTGGCCGCTCGCTGGGCGGCCCGCTTCGTGGCGGCTCGTCGGGGCCAGCCGGTGGGAGCCACGGTGGGCTACCAGGTCCGCTTCGACGACCGCACCGGCCCGGCCACCCGCCTGGTCTATGCCACCGAGGGCATCCTGATCCGGCGCTTCGTCGACGACCCTCACCTGCGCGGGGTCGACTTCCT
>DCTU01000128.1:0-850 GCA_002329445.1 bacterium UBP9_UBA1432 | reverse complement strand
CACGTGCTGGTCTTCCTGCCCGGAGCCGCCGAGATCCGCCGGGCCCACGAGGCCTGCCGCGAGGCCGCCGAGCGTCATGGCGTGCGCCGGATGCCCCTGCATGGCGACCTCTCCCCCGAGGCCCAGGACGAAGCCCTCCGTCCCGAAGGGGGGCGGAAGCTGATCCTCTCGACGAACCTGGCCGAGTCCTCGCTCACCGTGCCCGGCGTGGAGGTCGTGGTGGACAGCGGTCTGGCCCGCATCCCCCGCCAGAATCCCTGGTCGGGCCTTTCCAGCCTGCAGGTCGAGCGGATCAGCCGCGCCTCGGCCGATCAACGGGCCGGTCGGGCGGGTCGCACCGGGCCGGGGCAGTGCCTGCGCCTGTACTCCCAGGCCGACTACCTCTCCAGGCCCGAGGCCGAGGTGCCCGAGATCGCGCGCCTGGAACTGGCCGAGCTGCTGCTCACCCTCCACGCCCTGGGCCTGGAGGAACCCGAGGCACTCCCCTGGTTGGAGGCGCCGCCCTCCGAGGCCCTGGAGCGGGCCCGCCACCTGCTGGAGTTGTTGGGCGCCCTGCGCGAGGGCAGCCTGACCGGCTTGGGGCGAGGGATGGCCGCCCTGCCCGCTGCCCCCCGGGCCGCGCGGCTCCTCCTGGAGTGTCGGCGCCGAGGGCGCACGCGGGATGGCTGCGAGCTGGCGGCCCTCCTGAGCGAGAGGGACCTGCTGCGGGGAGCTCCCCTGGAGGGCAGGGGGAAGGGGCCTCGAGGACACGGCGACTCGGATCTCCTCTGGCGCCAGCGCCTGCTTCGGAACAAGGCGAATCCCGCCGTGGCCAGCGTCCTGCGCGCAGCCCGGCAACTCGAAGAGGCCT
>DCTU01000207.1:6209-9760 GCA_002329445.1 bacterium UBP9_UBA1432 | reverse complement strand
GTGGCCGGCTCCGACGGCGCCCAAGGACCTGCCCCCAGTCACCCCTCCCCCACCCCCGGACGATGTCCTCTATCTGCAGGCCCGGGAAGGGCAGGCTTTCTGGGTCACCGACCGGGGCCGCCGCCCCGCAGGATCCTCGGCGCTGCAGGCGGCCCGGTCACACCCCCACCTGGTGAAGGCCGGCCGGGGAACCTACGTCAACGCCCGGCGCCTGCGCGCGGTGCAGAACGAGCGCAAGCGCTTCCGCCTGGTCCTGGAAGGGGGAACCGAGCTGACCGTGTCCTGGGGAGCCCGCGAGGCCCTGGCCCGGGGGCTGGNNGCGGCAAGAGCACGGTGGGCGAGGCCCTGGCCCGGGGGCTGGGGCTGCCCCGCCTGGACGAACTGGAGGGCACCCTGGAATCCCACCGGGCCATGACGCGCGAGGGCCTGCGTGACTGGCCCCTGCTCCTGACTTCGGCGCCCGCGCCGTTCCTGAAGGCGGAGTTCGGTTCGGGTCCCCGCCGCCTGGTGGCCAACCTCCTGTGGGAGACGGTGCGCCTGGGTCTGCGGGACCGGGGCCGCGAGCACCGGGGTTTCTGGTATCGGACCCTGCTGCCGTGCCTGGTGCGCGCCGGCCTGGCCCGGCAGGGCGCTGCAGCCGTCGAAAGGGCCGATCTGCTGCGCCCCTTCCTGGCTGGTGAGGCGTTGGGCCTGCTGGAGGCTCTGGCCCGGGATCCTTCTGAGCGCCTGTACGACCTGCTGGAAATCCTGGCAGCCACCCTGGTGGGACGGGACCGACTCTTCACCTACCGTGAACTGGGCTTCCGAGACCCGCGCCCGGACCTGCGTCGACTGGGTGAGCGCAGTCCTGATGTGGTCGTCGTGGCCGAGAAGAGCACTTTGCAGGAGGGTGTGGAGGCCCTGGCCGGGGCCTTCGGGGTCAGCACCCTGACCCTGGGAGGCCTGCCCTCGCTTCTGTCCACCGAGTACTTTGCCTGCGAGTTGCAGTCCCGGGGGATCACCGAGGTCCTGCTGGTGGCCTACGTGGACTTCGATCCCGGGGGCTGGATCGCCGCCACGGGCCTGGCCGACCAACTGCTGCGCTACGGGATCCGCACGCGTGGTCTGCGCTACCTGGTCCGGCCCGAGCGGTTCACCCCCGAGGAGATCGAACTGTACGGCCTTCCCATCCCCACGCCCACCCCGCAGATCGAGGGCAAGGTGAAGGCGTGGCTTCGCCGCAGCGGCGGGGTCCAGGGCCGCCCCCTGGCCCTGCATGCCGACCACCTGCGCCCCGTCGAGCGGGTCGTCGAGGCCTTCCGCCAGGAGATGCTGCCACAGAGGCGAGCCCCGAGGATCCGGATCGCCCGGAAGGCCGTCGGCCGAGACCGCCGTCCGCCGATCACGAATCGGTTCGTGGAAGATTGACGACTCCGAGAACCGCCGAAAGTTGGCGAGAAGGGACGATTCCACATCGTCCGACTCCGCCGCGAACCCATGACGGGTGAGTTTCTTTGTCCGCCCGTTCTCGGTTATTGACGCCCACTCTGGCTGGCCGCCTGGGGGCGGATCCCCGCGGTCAGCCCCCTGTGCCAGGAAACCTCCCGCCGTGCCCGAAACCCGCAGGCTCCATGGGATACCGCCCCGATATCGACGGATTGCGGGCCGTGGCGGTCCTGGCCGTCCTCTTCTACCACGCCCACCTGGGCTTCCCCGGCGGCTACGTCGGAGTGGACGTCTTCTTCGTCCTCTCGGGCTTCCTGATCACCGGCCTGCTGCTCAAGGCGATCCGCTCGGGAACCTTCTCGTTCCTGGACTTCTGGGAGCGCCGCGTGCGCCGGCTGGCCCCGGCCCTGATGGTCCTGACGGCCTTCGTGGCCCTGAGCGCCCCCCTGGTCCTGCTTCCCGAGGACCTCGAGGACCTGGGCGGGGCGCTGATCGCCCAGCCCCTGCTGCTGTCCAACGTCTATTTCTGGCGGGTCGTCCAGGGGGGCTACTTCGGAGATGCCCCCGAAATCCGCCCCCTGCTGCACACCTGGTCCCTGGGCGTCGAAGAGCAGTTCTACCTCTTCTTCCCCATCGCCCTGGCCTTGCTGCACCGGCACTTCCCCCGTCGGGTGGGCCTGGGCCTGTCGGGAATCTTCCTGGCCTCGCTGACCCTGGGCGTGGCCTGGACCCCGGTGCGCGAATCGTTCTCATTCTTCAACCTGCCGACGCGGGCATGGGAACTGCTCATGGGAGGGATCCTGGCCTGGTGGCTGCAGGGCGCCCGCGCGCCCCTGGCCGAGAACCTCAGGGTCCGCCAGGTCCTGGCCTGGATCGGGCTGGGGATGGTGGGGTGGTCGATCTTCTTCTATCGACCGGACACGCCGTTCCCCGGCAGCGCGGCCCTGCTCCCCTGCCTGGGGACGGCCCTGCTCCTGCTGGCCAACTCGGCCGGGCCCCTGACCTGGGTGGGGCGGGTCCTCTCCCATCCCGCCGTGGTGCGGGTGGGGCAGATCTCCTACTCGCTGTATCTCTGGCATTGGCCCCTGGTGGCCTATGCCTTCTACCTGGGCGTGGGCGGCAGCCTGGAGGCCCGCTGGCTTCTGGTCCTGGTCAGTTGCCTGGCCGGATACGCCTCCTGGCGGTGGGTCGAGACGCCCATCCGAAGCAAGAGGATCCTGCCACGACGCCGGGCCATGGGGTGGCTCTTCGCCTCCTACGCGGTGCTGGCGATCTCTTCGGGGCAGCTCTACCTGCAGAGCCAGGGCTACCCCGAGAACTGGGCCGAGAAGGCCCGCCCCCGGGAATTCCGCTCGCGCACCCACGCGGTGGATCCGCTCTCGGACGAGGCCCGGCCGACGCCGATGGGGAGCCCGCGTTCCGAAAGCCCCCGCTTCCTCTTGTGGGGTGACAGCCACGCGATGAGCCTGGCCCCGCTGCTGCACGAGCTGGGCAGGTCCTACGGCCTGCCCGGGTTGCAGTTGACCGCCACCTCGTCGGCCCCGCTGCTTGATTGGGGTCATGAGATGCCGAGCTGGGACAAGAGCCCCGAGTACAAGAAGCGGTGGCGGGAGCTGGCGTTGAAGACCTGGAGCAGGAGCGCGTGGGCACCGTCTTCTTGTCGGGCTACTGGTCCAGCTACGGCCGGGAAGGCTTTGCGGAGGACCTGCGACAGACGGTCCGCCACCTCCAGGATCGAGGGATCCGGGTGGTCTTCGTGGGCGACTTCCCCAGCCAGCCGGGCGTGAACTCCCGAAACCTGCGGCTGGTCTCGCGATGGCCGTGGCTTGCCCCCCACCCGGCGACACCCGAGGATCACCGGACCCAAAACGCCAAGGTCCATCAGGCCCTGGAAGGGCTCCCCCGCTCCGAGGACTTCGTGGTCCTGGACCCAGGCCCCGAAATCCTGGGCTGGCAGAGCCTGACCCGGGACGCAGCCCCCCTGTACATCGACTCCCACCATCTCTCGGATGAGGGAGCCCTGCTGCTGAAGAGTCTCTTCGAGCCGGTCTTCAGGCAGATGCAGGACGGGCGCTGAGGCCCGTCACGCGGACGGAGCCTCGACCTGAATCCGCCACCTACCGTGG
>DCTU01000207.1:0-6122 GCA_002329445.1 bacterium UBP9_UBA1432 | reverse complement strand
GCGGACCCGCTCGAAGAGGATGTTGTTCTCCTCGTGGATGTGCCGGTGCATGTCCTGCTCCAGCTCCTCCAGGCCCAGGTAGAGGGCCCGCCACGAGCCGCAGGCCGCCTCGGGAGGAGAATAGTCCCCGGTCAGCCGGCGCATCTCGGCCAGGGCGGCGCCCGCCTCGTCATGCTCGCTCTCCATGCAGGAGATCGGACCGCGGGCCAGGACTCCGGCTCCTTGGGGCATGGCCGCCCCCCGGGCTTCGCAGGCCACGATGGCGGGGAAGAGGATCTGCTCCTCCTTGGCCAGGTGGGACTCGATCTCCTCGCGGAATCCGGCCATGACCCGGCGCAGCTCACCCAGCTCCGGGGTCCCCGAACCGTGCACCTCGAAGACCTTGTCGGTCAGGGTGCTCAGGCGCGGCAGTTCGGTGCGCAGGAACCCATGGTGGCTGCGGACGATGTGGTCGATCAGCTCCGAGCAGGTCTTCTCGAGCCAGGGCGCGGCGCAGGCATCCTGGGTCGAGGCCAGGGCCTGCTTGAGGGCCGCCAGCACCTCCTCCAGGTCCAACCCCTTCTCGGCCACCGCCTGGGAGAGGGGCCTGTGCCCGCCGCAGCAGTAGTCCAGACCCAGGCCCTCCAGGGTCCGGATCAGATGGGGATGCTCGGCCACCAGGCGGCCCAGCGGGATCTCGATATCGTGAAGGTTCATCTCATGCTCCCTTCGGGATGCGTTCAGGCCTCGAGTCTACCGGGAAGAGGACGCGGGGATCTTGACTTGGATCAAGATCGCGCCTGCAGAAGACCGGAGGTCCGGGCCTCGAGCCAGGGAACGAACCGGTCGGCGCGAAAACCGGCACGGTGAATCGCAGTTGGAACCTCCTGGTGGCCCTGGCGGCCGTGCTGTGCTATGCCAGCGTGCTGACGGGCCCCTTCCTGTGGGACGACCGGGTCCTGATCCTGGAGAACAGCTACATCAAGGGGGCTCAGCCCGCCTGGGCTCCCTTCATGACCGACTTCGCCCGCATGGCCCTGGCGGAATGGGAGGTCACTCCGTTCTACCGGCCCCTGACGCTGCTCTCGTTCCGCCTGGACGCCCTGGTCTGGGGCTTCACGCCCCTGGGTTTCCACCTGACGAACCTGCTGGCCCATGTGGGCTGCTCGCTGGCGGTGATGCACCTGGGGAACCGGCTCTTCGACGCCCCCCGGGCAGGTCTGGCCGCGGGCCTGCTCTTCGCCGTCCACCCCGTCCACACCGAGTCCGTGAGCTGGATCTCGGGGCGCACGGACGTGCTGGCCTGCCTCTTCGGCCTGGGGGCCCTGCTTCTGGCCCTGAGGGGAACCGCTGCCTCGGCCATCGGCTCGGCCCTGGCCCTGGCCCTGGCCCTGATGGCCAAGGAGAGCACGGTGGTGATCCCCCTCCTGACGGCGGCTGCCCTGATGCTGCGACGGTCCCCGCGGTCCGACGCGATCCGGGTCCTGGGCCTGCAGGTCCTGGCCCTGGGCACGGTGCTGGCCTTGCGCCACCAGGCTTTGCAGGGCCTGGTTCCCACCCTGGACCTGGCTGGGGGCCTGGGCCACCGGCTCCTTCTGGCGCCCCGGTTCTTTGCCGAGTATCTCGGCCTGCTGGCGATGCCTTTCTGGCTGAGCGTCGAGCGCCACCTGGCCCTCCAGGCCGTGCCCCCCCTCGGCGTGGCGGCCGGGTGGCTGGTGGCCCTGGCCTTCGCCGCGCTCCTGGCCTGGACGGCCCGCAAGGCACCCGTGGTCTGCTTCTCGCTGGCATGGATCCCGCTGGCCCTGATCCCGGTGCTGAACCTGGTTCCCCTGCCCCAACCCCTGGCCGAACGCTTCCTGTACCTGCCCAGCGTGGGCTTCTGCCTGCTTCTGGCGGTGCTGCTGGCGAACCGGCACGCCCGCATCCTGGCCCTGATCGTCCTGGTCTGGGGCGCCGCCACCGTGGCCCGCAACCAGGTCTGGAACGACGAGGGTCGGTTCTGGCAGGCGGCGGTGACAGCCCGCCCGGAGAGCCAGGCCGCCCGCCTGGCGCTGGGCATCCACCACCTGGAGAACGGCCGGCTGGACCAGGCCGAGGTCCACCTGGTGGAAGCCGTCCGCCTGGCCCCCCGAGTCGCTTCCGGCTATCACTACCTGGCCCAGTTGCGCCTGGCCCAGCGCCGCCTGGACGGCGCCGAGCAGGCCTACCGCGAGGGGATCGCCGCGCGCGCCCGGCCCGAGGAGCTCCTGTACCGACAGTTCGGCAACCTGGCCGAATCGACCGGAGACCTGCCCACCGCCCTGGAACGCTACCTGGCGGGTCCGCCCAGCGCCGCCCTGGAGTACAATGCCGGAGTCGTGCTGGGCAAGCTGCAGCGCTGGGACGAGGCCGCCCTGCGCTTCGAGCGGGCCCTGGAGCTGGACCCCTTCCGGCACCAGGCCCGGTACAACCTGCTGGTGGCCTTGCTGGAATCGGCAGACCAGGCCCGCTCCCAGGGCGACCTGGCCGGGGCCCGGAAGCGCTATCAGTACGTCCTGCAGAAGGGGCGCCAGCACCCCGAAGTCCAGGCCCGGGCCGCGCAGGGGCTGGCCGAGACGTCCCCCTGACCCCCCGAGCGCGGATGCCGCAGGCGGATTCCGCGCAGGAAGAGTCGGGTCAAGGGCGTCGCGAAGGGTGGGGCCGCTTCCTGGCCAGCAGCAGATAGCTCCCCACGATGGGAAGCCGGAGCATGCTCCGCTGGATTCCGAGGGTGCGGGCCAGGGTCTGGACCCCTCGCCGCCCCGTCATGGAGGCGACCTCCTCCAGGCAGGTGTACTGGAACTCGGTCGAGTGGGAGACGATCTCCAGACCCAGCGAGTTCAGGAGACGGGTGACGTTGCTCCGGTTGAAGTAATAGATGGCGTTGTAGACCCGCTTGAAGCTGCCCAGGAGGATCCGGGCCGGGTGGTCAAAGTCGAAATAGTTGAAGGCCAGGATCCCGCCAGGCCGGAGAGCTTCGACCATATGGGAGTAGGTCTTCCGGACGTCGTGAAAATTCGAATCGCAGCCCCAGGCCGCGATGCCGTCGTAGGACCCTGGAGGGATCTCCAACTGGTCGAAGTCGCCGACCTGGATGTCGACGTCCAGCCGGGAGCGCCCGTACTCCGCCATCGCTGCCGACAGCTCGATGCCGGTCGCATCGAACCCGGCCTGCTTCAGGGCGGACAGGAAGAAGCCGGCAGCGCAGCCCACCTCCAAGACCCTGGAGCCGGTCGGCAGGTGCCTGGAGAGGGCCCGAACCCTCTGCCGGGCCTGGGCCATGCGGTACGGGTGTCCCATCTCGTAGTTGTTGTAGCCCAGGCGAAGCTCGTCGGTGCTCTCGGCAGGAGGTGGGGTCGCGTCGGACCGACCGCGCCAGTAGAGCTCGGAGTTGTAGATCAGGTCCAACGAACCCTTGGTGAGCCGGGGAGACTGGAAGACCAGACCGCAATCCGAGCAACGCACCCACTGGAAGGGGTGGTCGAAAAAGGACAGATCGAAGGCGGGGGTGCGCGTCGTCGAAGCGCACACATAGCACGTCGGGACCGGCTCGAAGGAGATGGAATCGGTCCAACCGCTCCGGCTCCAGTTGCCGCCCTCCTCTCCAGAACCCACCGGAAGAGGTTGGGGCTCGGTCTGGTTCTCGACGACTCCAAGCGAACTGGCCACCTTCATCACCTGCCTGGCTCAGAGAGCAGTTGCGGTCTGCTTCTGAGGACTCCCTCCCGCCGGCTCAGGGCCTCTGGCCCGGGGTGCGGGCGGCTGACGATCCCCACCTGGGTACCTCCCACGCCTCGGGTGGGCGAGTCTTCTGCGATGCTCCAGCGCATCCCGGGGAGGATATTTTCGTAGGATATCCTGCTTCCTCCGGGCTGTAAAGACCAGGAAACGCCCCTGAATCCGCCACCTGGTCGCCCGTAGGACCCGAAACCCTCTTCGAAGGGGCCTGCGGAGGGGTCAACCTGCCCCGGCCGGGCTCCCCCGGGCTTCCGCGACTCGCGGTCCGGGGGCTCCAGGTCTCACCAGGCCCTCGGGGGCGGCTGATCAGACCCCTCGAACCCACGGCGGGGCCCGCGCGGGGTGCGGAGGTCCTCGCAAAGACGATGACCGCATGGGCGGAGTCTCTCAGCTCATGCGGGGGCACCTCGGACCAGGCCCTTGATGAGTCCTCGCATCGCACAGAGCAGGTTGCCGCCCCGGCCGGCGCTCACCCGGATCCACAGGTCCCGCGCATGCTCGACCACACGGCCGGGCAAGCCAAGGACCAGGAAGCGCACAGCCTTCATCCTACGAGACAGCCAGGTCTCGTCCAGTTTTCCCAGGACCAGGCGCCTCATGGCCGAGTCCAGGTTCATGGCCATCACCGCCAACATCCACCAGGCCGCGTTCACACCGAAGTATTTAGAGGGGAGCCGCCCCCCCGCCAGGTCCTCCTTGAGGATGGAATGAGCCTCCTCGCTCCGGCCGCACCGCTCGCGGTACCACCACACGATCTCGTCTCCCGCCACGGTGTGGTTCGTGATGACTGCGTGGAGCTTGTAGAGCCCCTTGGAGCCGAACTCCATCGTCGGGAAGGGGAAGGTGAGCTGTTCAGCGGTGCCCGGCAGGGGTTGCTGGCTCAGGCACTCTCGCACCACAACGAACCTGTAGGCCGGGTTCTTCAGGCTGTGCGCGGCCCATTTCGGAACGAAGACCACCTCGCCCCACTCCTGCCCGGTCTCCTGCCAGGTCTTCGTCTTCTCGCTCCATCGGCGGAGGGGCTTCCAGTCGGCTTCGGCCATCCTGGCAACTTCTTCGCGCAAGGCAGGCGTGACATCGGCTCCCACCGCGAACTTGATGACCCCGAAACGTGGGTCCTGCCCCTCGGCCATGTAGCGGAGCAGGTCCACTTCGTAGGCCGCCGTGTCGGAGCGGAACTGCACCTCCTTCACGCCTTCCGGCAGCAACCTCAGCGCGTCCTGCAGGACACGAAGGTTCCCGGAGCCTGCCGGCACGTTGCCTTCCCGAAACTCGGAGTACAGCATCATCCGGAGCTCCGCCAGCCAGACATTGGTGGGCTGGAACGCGGGGAAGCCCTTGTAGCACATCAGGGCCTCCTTCTTCTCCACCTCGATGAGGGTGGCGTCCTGATCCAGGGTCACGGTCTCAAGGGGATTCCGGGCCAGCACTCCAGCCACCAGGTCCGCGTTCGCTCGGTGCAAGCCCGACAGGCCCTCGGATGGAGCGAGGCTCCTGGCGACCCCCGCCTGCCGCGGTTCGGCCTCTTCCGGGCTGCAGAAGCCCGACAGGTAACGACGCATCGAGCTGGGGGAAGGCACGGTCTGCTTCCTCTCCTTGCGCCACCGGCGCTCCTGGGCTCGCCTCGCCGCGCGGCTCATCCCGTGCGTCTCCACCCGCTGCAGGATCCGGCAAAACCCCTCGTCCTCCTCCAGACGCATCAGGTCGTCCACGCAGTCGCCGCCCGCCAGATTGAGCATGATGCCAGCCATGACCATCTGCCGGTCACTGTAGCCCTGGGACGCCTGCCGCAACCTCACGTGCCGCTCGATGGCCTCGGTCAGTCCCAGGACCTGCCCCAACTCCAGCCAGGCCGGCAGCCCCGCCAGCGACGTCATTCCGTTTTGACCAGTTTCGCGAAGATAGTGGAAGTCGAAGACGCCCTGTGCCATAGTAGAGTCACCCCGTGGTTCCATGAGGATGCTGCTACACTCTCATTCGGAACCCACGGGGTTTTCCTTGCCTGTTCGTGGGCGAATTCCCGGGAGAGCCTCCGGGGGGCCGAGGGGGTGGAGGACAGCCGCTCGAGGCGGCCGCCCCGGCCTCCGGTGAGCCGTCGCCCTCGGACGTCCTCCGCGGCGCGGGGGGCCTTTCCAGGCCGAAGCGTGAAGCACGCCTGGACGGGAGGCCGGCCTCCGTGCAACAGAGACTCCGGCAGGGACGTCGATAGGCCCTGGCAGGCGCCCTGCCCTGGTCGACCTGGACGCGAGTCCCCAGGCGGGATCGCCGGACGGCCGGAGCCCCCTCTTCACCCATCGGGTGCCGGTTTCGCACTCCCTCCGGAACGTCAAGGCCCCTCAGTCACGGGCCCCGGTCGACCTCGTCACTTCTTTGACGGCGGATTCAGG
>DCTU01000302.1:1869-9319 GCA_002329445.1 bacterium UBP9_UBA1432 | reverse complement strand
GACTCCTGCTCCCCGGCCCGGCGAGCCAGCACCTCGACGGACCCCTCGGGAATATCCAGATGGAGCCGGTCCCCTTCGAAGGCCATCTCGATTCCCAGCCCCCGCCTGGTGCTGGGATTTCCCTGCTGCGAGGGTTCCAGACGACCCAGGCTCAGGCGAGGGAACTCGACGGCGTGGGGCTCTGCCTTCCAGGCCACGTCTTGCCCCTCCAGTCCCAGGACCAGGGACGGTGCGACGTTTCCCGAGTCCAGGAACACGGCCATGCGGGCGCCCCCGCTCAACCTGGTGAAAGGGGGCCCCAGGTAATGCAGGTGCCGCAGAGGGAGGTTCTCGGTCCAGAGGTCGGCCGTCCAACGACCGAAGGCATCCCGCGTGCCCGTCCCATCCAGGTGGAGCTCTCCCGAGTCGACCTGCATGTCCTCCAACACCAGCTCTCCGCGACGGCGCACGAGGCTGGCCGACATCCGGTCGACCGGGATGGGATGGCCCAGCACTTCGACGAAACCGTCCACCAGGGCCAGGCGTCCCGTCAGGTCCAGGTTGCTGAGGAAGTCCGACCCCAGGTGACCTCGAACCTGCAGGTCCTCGACCTGCAGGCGCCCGGTCAGAAGATCCGAGGGCCACTTCGCTGTCGCCGGGGCGAAAGCCAGGACGTCGGACAGATCCCACCCCCGTCCCGAGAACGCCAGGTCCACCGACGATCCCTCCAGGCTGCCGGCCAGCGAGAAGAGCCCTTCCCCCAGCTCCTCCCCCCGTCGGACCGCGTCCAGGGCAGGCATGACCAGGCGCGGATCGGCCGGCTCGCGAGAAGCCAGGATGGGATCCAGGTGGATTCGACCCGGTCGGCCCCCCTGGTTGGGACCCATCCACACCCGGCCGACGGCACTGAAGATCTCCGGACGCCGGGAGGCATCCCTCGGGCCCACCAACAGCCACGGCGCCTCGAAGGTCGAGCCGGGCTTCAGTCGAGGCAGCCCCTGATCCGCCGCGATGCGACCCGTTGAGTGCGCCTGACCTGCACGCAGGTTCAGACTGGCGGCCAGGTGGCCCGCCTGCGGCACCCAATCCTGGCGGGCCAGCCACGCCAGGTCGATCCCCGAAGCCACGTAGTCCAGCTCATAGTCGGGCCTGGGTCCGAGAAGGTAGGATCCCGTGACCCTCAGCGAACCTCCCTCGGGCAAGGGGGGACGGAAGCGAGCCTGGGCCTGGAGGTCCGAGGCCAGCACCGGGCCGAACCAGGGCCACGAGCGACCGCGCAGATTCTGCCCCACCGCCCGCGCCATCACACGACGCTGGTAGGTCCAGCTCAGGACGTTCTCGCCCAACAGGATCTCCGCCCCGCGGATCCTTCCCTCGCCGAAGGCCCAGACACGATCCCCCCGAACTCCTGAGACCTGCGAGCCGTCCAGGGATGCGCGGTAGGCAAACCCATAGTCACGCAGCGGGCCCCAGGCGGCGGCCACGCCCCGCAGGGTCCCGCTCAGCTCCAGGTCTCGGGTCAAGCGACGTCGGGCCAGCGGAAGCCCGTCCATCCAGGCCACCGCACCCAGGCCCTGGGGGCCGGTGAACCCGTATCCTGCCACCTGGTAGGGCCCGTGGCCTCCACCCCCCTGCGATTCGGCCACCACATGCACCCAATTCGGATGCCCGCGCCCCTCCGAAGTCCACTTGAACAGGAAGTCCCCCGTCCCCGTCAGATCGATCGGCAGCGGACGGTCGAGAACCCCGAGGAGCCGGGAGAGTTCGGCCCCCGAACCTCGGGCCAGCAGATTGCTGCTTCCCCCGGCCAGACCGATCCAGCCCGCCGCCTGCAACGAGCCTCCCGCGGCCTGCCCGACCATGTCCGGGAACATCAACTGCATCTGACGCAGTCCCACCGAGCCCTTCAAAGCGGAAACCGTCAACCCGTTCAGGCGCAGCTCGGTTCCCTGGCTGAGCCCGAAGGCCGACATCGAGTCCAGATCCGTGGGACGACCTTCCAGTTGGACCTGTCCTCGAACCCGGCCGCTGAGCTGCCCCAGCCCGCCCAGACGCAGCGTCGGCAGATCGACGCCCGAGGTGGAAACCATGGCCCAGACGTGGGGGTCCTTCAGGTCGTACAGGGCATAGGGGACGCGGAACGAACCGTCTCCCAGGGCGCCCAGGGCGTCCATGACCAGGATGTCGCCGTCGTGGTACAGGAATCGCCCGGAGAGCTGGCTGAGCCGACCGGCCTCTCCCTGGAAGCCCCCGATTCCTCGCCCACCGCCCAGGACCACGGGGTGACGGGCCGAGCCCATCACGGACAGGTCGAACGAGCCGATCTCTCCTCCGACGGGACTGAGTCCCGACAGGGAGGTCTGACGTCCGTTCAGGGTCAGCGCCAGGGAAGCCTCGGGGCCCAGGACGACCAACCCTCCCCCTTCCAGGCTTCCCCCCCCCGACCGGGCGCGAACCTCTCGCAGGGTCAGCAGGTTTCCGTCGGTCTCGAAGAGCGCTTCGGCCTGATGCAGGATCTGGTCCTGAAGAACCAACCTCTCGGACCGGATCCGCCCCTCGGCGCGCAGCGTCGAGAATCCTCCGGCCAGGGCGATCTCCAACCGGGCCTCCCCCTCCACCGGCAACGACTGGCCGAGGGCCGCCTCCACCGGCTCGGCCCGCAGGCGCGGGACCACCGCCAGGAGATCCAGGCGCGACTGCGGCGGCAGGAAGACCTTTCCTCGCGCCGTGGCACCCATCCCGGCCAGGTTGGCTCGGAATTCCCGCAGGCTGAGGACGCCGGTCACCAGATCCGCCCGGCCCTCGATCCGGCGAATCGGCTTGAGCAGGCCCGGGATCCGGACCTCCCCCCCGGTGAGAGCCAGATTCCCTCCATAGACCATCCGCTCGCCGGCGTCCCTCCAGTCCACCGCGTCACAGGAAGCCCAGAGCCCAGCCTGCAGCACTCCGGCGTGCAGCGAGAGCCTCTCGCTGAGCCGGGGGTGTTCGGCCAACCGACGCAAGGACAGTGCCTGCAAATCGAGATGCAGATCGAAGCGAGGATGGACCGGGTCGAGACGACCCGTCACCGCCAACCGCCCGGGCTCCTCCTGGACGGGGACCCAGACCAGATCCACCTGGGCCTGCTGGCCCCGGCTCAGGGCCAGGCTTCCCTCCCAATCCCGAAGCTGATAGTGGAACCCGGAACCCCGCTGGTCCTCGAAGTGGATGCTCCCTCCCTGGATCCGCAGGGTTCCGCTGTAGTCCGCCAGGAGCGGCCGGGCGCCGGGGCGCGAAGGCGGAGCCAGACGCGCCAGATTGAGCCGCCCGTCCTCAGCCACTTCGACCCGGAGGAAAGGTTCATCCAAGGTCAGGTCTCCCAGCAGGCCGATCCAATGGGCCTGTCGGAGCATCCTCAGGGGATGGAGGGTCAAGGTCCCCCGCGGCACCTGCAGGACCGGGCGACCGTCCGGGTCGCTGAGGGTCAGGTGCTGAAAGGCGAGGACCCTGCCGGCCAGCCGAGCCGAGCGAACCGTGACGGATCCGGGGAATCCCCGGCTGACGCGCTCCAGGATCAGGTCCAGAACCGGCCCGACGAAGAGGCTCAGACACAGCACGACCAGGGCCCCGGCTGCGCCGAAAAGGCCTGCGAGCTTCAGAATCCTCCTGGACCTGGCTGGGAGCACGTCTGCTTCTCCGAGGCTGGGATCCCCCGTTCAGGGCAACCCGGGCTTGGGCCTGTCCTGGCAACCCTCCGTGCGGCCTGGCGCCGGCAGGATTCCGATTTCCCGCTTGCCGGGCGCGGTCCTCCCCGCATCCACCGGATCAGAAACACGTGTTCGCCAGATCCGGCGTCGGGCTGCCTCCAGGTGGGACCCGGGACGGGCCCCCCGGGTTGCCGGGGTCCGGAGCTACAGGTTCCTCGGATCGGCCATCCCGGTGCCCAGGGCCACGCAGGTGATCGGGTCCTCGGCCACCCGGACCGGAAGGCCGGTGGCCTGGCGAATCAACTCGTCCAGGCCCGACAACAGGGCGCCCCCGCCGGTCAGAACCACTCCCCGATCCAAGAGGTCGGCGGCCAGCTCTGGGGGCGTGCGCTCCAGAACTCCGCGCACCGCCTCCACAATCGAGCCGATGGGCTCGGACAAGGCTTCCTGGACCTCTTGGGAGCCGACCAGGACCGTCCTCGGCAGCCCGTTGACCACATCTCGGCCGCGAACCTCCATCTGCCTCTGCTCGGCCACCGGCACCGCCGATCCGAGCTCGATCTTCAGCGACTCCGCCGTCTGCTCGCCCACCATGAGATTGTGGCATCGCCGCAGCATCCGGCTGATGGATTCATCCAGGCGGTCTCCGGCCACCCGAACCGATTCGCTGACCACCGCCGACCCCATCGACAACACGGCGATGTCCGTCGTCCCCCCGCCGAGGTCGACGACCATCGTGCCTCCCGGCCGCTGCATATCGATTCCTGCGCCCAGGGCGGCGGCCACGGGCTCTTCGATCAGCCATGCTCGCGAGGCCCCGGCCGCCAGGGCGGCCTCGCGGACCGCACGACGCTCGACGCTGGTGACGCCGGCCGGGACGCAGATCGTGGCGGTCGGTCGGCGCAGCTTCGAGACCAGTCGCAGGAAATGGCGAAGCATGGTCAAGGTCACGTCGTAGTTTGCAATCACCCCGTCCCGCAGCGGCCGGACGGCCACGATGTGGGAGGGCGTCTTGCCCAGCATCTTCAGCGCCTCGGAGCCCACCGCCAGGACCTTGCCGGCATTGCGATCCAGGGCGACCACCGACGGCTCGCGGGCAACGATTCCCCGCCCCCGGACGTAGAGCAGGATGTTGGCCGTCCCCAGGTCGATCCCGACGTGCAGCGAGAACACCGGACTCAACCGACGATCTGCTTGAGGGGTTCCTCGACGCGGCGAATCCGGGCCCCCAGAAGGCGAAGGCGATCCTCCAGATTCTGGTAGCCGCGGTCGATGTACTCCACTCCCGAGATCACGGTCTCGCCCTCGGCGGCCAGGCCGGCCAGCACCAGGGCGCCTCCGGCCCGGATGTCCGGCGCGTCGACGGGCGCCGCCGTCAGGCGCGGAACGCCACGGATGACCACGTTGCGGTCCGAGACCCTCAGGTCGGCCCCCAGGCGGACCATCTCCATCGCGTACATGAATCGCCCCTCGAAAATCGTCTCCTGCAGGACGCTGGTTCCGTTGGCCAGGGCCAGCATGGCCACGATCGGCGGATGCAGGTCGGTCGGGAACCCGGGGAAGGGAGCGGTGGCGATCTCCAGAGGGCGGATCGGGCGCGATCCGCGAACGCGGACCGTGTTCCCCAGAACGGTCACCTCCTGGCCGGCCTTGATCAGACTCTCCAACAGACTCTCGACCAGCCAGGGCTCGAACTCCTCCAAGGTGACGTCGCCCCGGGTGACCGCCGCCGCCAGAAGATAGGTCCCTCCTTCAATGCGATCCGAGATGATGGCGTGCCGGGCGCCGTGCAGTTCCTGCACCCCCTCGATCCGGATGGTGGGCGAGCCCTGCCCCTCGATCCTGGCGCCCATCTTCACCAAGAAGTTGGCCAGGTCGACGATCTCGGGTTCCTGNNGCGTTCTTGGTGGCGCCGACGGTGACCTTGGGGAACAGGATGTGGGCCCCCCGCAGTCGGGAAGCCTTGGCCTTGACGAAGCCGTGTTCGGAGAGGACCTGGGCCCCCAGGCGCCGGAAGGCCTCGAGGTGGAGGTTCACCGGCCGAGGCCCGAGCTTGCAGCCTCCGGGGAGGGAGACCTGAGCTTCACCGTGACGGGCCAGCAAGGGCCCTGCCACGTCGAAGGAGGCATTCATCCGACGCACCAGGTCCTCGGGCGGCGTCGTGGTGACCAGGCTGGAGGCATCCAACACCATCGTGCCGTTCCCGTTGAACTCAACCTGGACCCCCATCTCGCGCAGGATGTCGGCCATGACCCAGACATCCGCGATGGTGGGAACCCGGTCCAGCACGACCTGCTCACGAGTCAAGAGGCACGCTGCGATGATCGGCAAAGCCGCGTTCTTGGCGCCGCTCGCCTCCAGACGACCCTGCAGGGGGCAGCCCCCCTCGACCAGTAGTCTCGCCATGCCGTACCTCTTCCCTCGAAAAAAAAATCCAGGACGGTCAACTCCAGGCGGCCACCTGCTGACGCGCCATGGCCAACCGACGCCGAGCCCTGGACTCGGGGTCCACCCAGGCTCCTCCGGGAGCCGCGTCCAGGCGGGCGACCTCCTGGCGGGCCGCCTCCCGATCGATGTCTTCCGGACGATCCGCGGACTCGACCAGGACCACCACGCGGTTCTCGCCCACCGTCACGAACCCTTCGCCCAGGGCCAGGGGATGGTCGCGGTCCAACACCCGATAGACCCCCACTCCAGGCTCCAGAAGCGCCAGGAGCGGAGCGTGGTCGGCCAGGATCCCGGTCTCGCCCAGGACCCCGGGAAGGCGAATCCAGGTCGCCTCTCCCTCGAAAATCAATCCCCTGGGCGTCACGATTTCCAGGTGGAAGGTCTTTTCGCTCAAGTCTTGCTCCTGTCCGTCGTCATGTCGGACTCTCCTCGCGGAAGTGTCCGACAGGGTTCCCTGGAGGTCGGAACACGATCCCGGTTGATTCCGTCGCTGTCCGTCAGGCTCCCCGGGGCCCGACCTCAACCCCCATCTTCTCGGCCTGATCCAGGGCGTCTTCCAACCCCCCCACCATGTAGAAGGCCTGCTCGGGCAGGTGGTCCAGGTGTCCGTCCACCATCTCGCGGAAAGCCTTGACGGTCTGGGCCAGCGGGACGTACTTGCCCGGGCGCCCGGTGAAGGTCTCGGCCACGAAGAAGGGCTGTGAGAGGAACTTCTGGAGTCGCCGGGCCCGCCCCACCACCACGCGGTCTTCGTCCGAGAGCTCCTCGACCCCCAGGATGGCGATGATGTCCTGCAAATCCTTGTAGCGCTGCAAGGTCTCCTGAACCTCCCGCGCCACCGCATAGTGTTCGTCGCCCAGATAGCGCGGCTCCAACAACCGGGAGGTGGAAGCCAGCGGGTCCACGGCAGGAAAGATTCCCTGCTCGACGATCCCTCGGGACAGCACCGTGGTCGCGTCCAGGTGGGTGAACGAGGTGGCCACGGCCGGATCGGTGATGTCGTCCGCCGGCACGTAGATGGCCTGGACCGCCGTGATCGAACCCTGACGGGTGGAGGTGATCCGCTCCTGGAGCTGGCCCATCTCGGTGGACAATGTGGGCTGATAGCCGACGGCCGAGGGCATCCGCCCCAACAAAGCGGAAACCTCGGATCCCGCCAGGACGAACCGGAAGATGTTGTCGATGAACAACAGGACGTCCTGGCCTTCCACGTCGCGGAAGTACTCCGCCATCGTGACGCCTGTGAAGCCCACCCGGAAGCGCACTCCGGGTGGTTCGTCCATCTGGCCGAAGACCATGGTGGTGTTCTTGAGGACGCCCGACTGGCTCATCTCGCG
>DCTU01000302.1:0-1860 GCA_002329445.1 bacterium UBP9_UBA1432 | reverse complement strand
CCATGTTCGGTCGCGATGTTGTGGATCAGTTCCTGGATCAGCACCGTCTTGCCCACCCCGGCGCCGCCAAAGAGGCCCGTCTTGCCACCTCGGGCGAAGGGCTCCAGCAGGTCGATGACCTTGATCCCGGTCTCCATGACCTGGTTGGTCGGGACCTGGTCCTCCAGGACCGGCGAGGGGCGATGGATCGGATAGTGGGTCTGGACCTCCGGCTCGGGCATGCCATCGATGGCCTGCCCCAGGACGTTGAACATCCGGCCCAGGGTCTGGCGCCCCACCGGGACCTGAATCGGGGCCCCGGTATCCTCACACTCCATGCCCCGCCGCACCCCGTCGGTGGTCCCCAGGGCCAAGGCGCGAACCCGGTTGTTCCCCAACTCGCCCATGACCTCGAGGAAGAGCACGCGCGTGGATGCCGGGAGCTTCTGGACCTCTTCGGAGGACAGGTCGCGAAAGACCTCGCGCTCCATGCGGACCGCATTGTGCAGCTCTGGAAGCTGCCCCGGGGGAAACTCCAGGTCCACGACCGAGCCCAGAACCTGAACAACCTTGCCTTTGGCCATGCTGTGCCTCCTGCGAATCCTGGGGGTCTACCCCTTCAGCGCCTCGGCGCCGCTCGAGATCTCGAGGATCTCCGTGGTGATGTTCGTCTGCCGGATGCGGTAGAATTCCAAGGTCAACTCCGACGCCAGCTTCTCCGCATTGTCCGTGGCATTGGTCATCGCCCGCAGCCTGGAGCCCAGCTCGGCGCTGCGCGCCTCCAGCAGGATCTGGTGGAGACGGATGCGCAACGAGTTGGGAAGGATCTGATCCAGGGCCTCCTGGGCCCCGGGTTCATACAAACAGTCGGCGGGAGGCGGAGCACCAGAGGGTTCATCCGCCAGGGGCAGGAGTCGCGCCTGGGTCGGCTCCTGCAGCATGGTGGAGATGGCCTGGGTGTAGAAGCAACGAATCTCGTCCACCTCTCCGCCCAGGAACCACTGGGTGCACAGGTCGGCCAGCCGGCCTGCCAGGTCCAGATCGGGCTCCCACCCTGTGAAGACCTGGTCCGCGTGGAACTTGCGTCGCTCGAAGTAACGACGGGTCTTGGTGCCGACCAGGACCAGCCGCTCGGGTCTTCCCCCCGGCAACTCGGCAAGCTCCGGGAGGGTGTGGCGAAAGAGGTTGGAGTTGTAGGAACCACAGAGGCCCTTGTCCGAGCCGATGATCAGCACCCCGACCCTCTCGACGGGACGGAGCTGCATCAGGGGGTGGACGGTCTCGGTGGCCTGGGCCGTGATCCGGCGGACGGCCTGCGCCAGACACCGAGCATAGGGCCGGCTGGCCTTGGCCAGGGCTTCGACCTTGCGAATCCGGGCCGCCGCCACCATCTTCATCGCCTTGGTGATCTTCTCGATGTTGCGCACCGATCGGATCCGCATGCGGATGTCTCTGTCGCTGGGCATGCCTGGTCCTCCGACTGAGAGCTACGCGGGGTTGGCCGCGAGGAAGGTCGGCTTGAACTCCGCCACGGCCGCGCGCACCCCGGCCACGAGCTCCTCGTCCAGTCGGCCCTGCTGCCTGATGCGAGCCAGGAGGTCGCCATGGCGGTCCCCCATGAACGTCAGCAGCTCCTTTTCGAAGCGCACGATGTCCTCGCTCGGGATGTCATCCATCAGGCCCTGGGTGACCGCGTACAAGGCAACGACCTGCTGCTCGACGGGCATGGGCACATATTGATTCTGCTTGAGGACCCCGGTGACGCGGTCTCCCCGAGCCAACTGGTCTCGGCTGGCCTTGTCCAGTTCGTCGGCTGACAGCTTGGCATAGGCCGCCAGCGAGCGATACTGGGCGTGATCCAGGCGCAACTGCCCGGCGACC
>DCTU01000153.1 GCA_002329445.1 bacterium UBP9_UBA1432 | reverse complement strand
AGCCCGGCGGGTGGAATCAGGCGCCCGGTGGCCAGGTAGACCAGTTCATACTCGTCGCCGGCGGGATAGAAGTCGCCCATCGGCGTCATCTCGATCCCGGTCCCCTCCAGGCGGGAGGCGATGGATTCCATGGCATGGCGATTCTTCGTCTTGACGCCGAAGTAACCGCGCCCGGCCCCCGTCAGCGCCATCATGATCCGCATGCCGCCCACCACCTGCGGCGCAAACTTCTCCATCACGTGCACGTCTTTGTGGACCAGGGGTTCACATTCCGCCCCGTTGGCCAACACGAACTCGACGCGCGAACCCGCCTTCACCGCTGTCGGAAAACCGGCGCCTCCGGCACCCACGACGCCCATCCGGCGGAGATCGGGACCTGCCACGGCCATCACCTCGTCCCCGAGTGAATCATTCTGGCGTCCCGCCTCGGAAGCGAGAAGCGCCAGGGCGCATTCTCGGCCTCGGGGGAAGGCACCTGCAGGGAATCTCCCGACAGAATCGGCGAAACCGTAACATGCCGTTCGTTGCCCGCCGCGATGTCCCGGTCTATGCTGAAGACGCATCCTTTTGTCCGAGGTTGGTAGAGTGCAGATTCGACCCGATTCCATCCAGATCCAGAAGAGCCTCGTGGGCCCGGCGACCAGCGCCGCCGCGTCGACGCCGAGGCGGGATGAGGTGGCAGATCCCGTCGATCTCCGAGTCAGCGCGCGGCCTGCCCCGACACCCGCGACGACTCCGGCGCCTCCGCCCTCCCCGGTCGAGGTTCCTGAATCCATCGCCCCGGCCCCGAGGGTCCTCCCCTCCTCGCCCGAGTTCCTGGTGCAGTTCGAATCCGAGGTCGCCCCTGTCAGGCACCCGGCCCCTGCGCGTCCTGCGACGGGCACCGAGGCGGCTCCGCACCGCCACGCCTTCGAGTCCAGGCTCCCCGCCGAGACCCGAGAAGCCTGGTCCGAAACCTGGACCTACGCCAAGGACTACGACTCCGAGGCGGTGGACCTCCCCTTCCCCTTCCCGGGTCGCGAGGGGCGACTGGATCTGGGGGATGTGCCGGCCACCGTCCAGGGCCTGCAGGCATTGGGGGCTCATGGAACCGCCCGCGGGGTCCTGGAGAACTGGCTGGATCTGGGCGAGCGCTTCTCGGCCCTGCCCGGCACCACGCGCCTGAACGAGCTGGGGCGCTCGGCCCCGCCGCGGCTCTCGTCGCTGCTGCTGGACGCCGCGCAGGAGCACCCGGACCCGCAGTTCCTCTCGCGCTCCTACGCCGTGGTAGCGGGGGACCACCGCAACACCTGGAGCGACCGCTACTTCCACCTGACGCCCACGGGACTGGCCCGCTACACCGACGTCGACTACTCGCACGAGGCCACCCTGATCGAGTCTGGCGGCATCAAGAACACGGCCCGCTTCGAGGGCGATCCGGGCTCGTGGAACGCCGTGGACCTGAACGCCTGGCTGTATCGGACCGAGAAGGACCTCGAGACCATGGCCCGGTCGCTGGCCGAACGCAGCTCGGGCCCCGAGGCCACCGAATTGGCAGAGCAGGCCGACGACTGGGGGCGCCAGGCGGCCGACCGCAAGGCGAGGATCCTCGACACCCTCTGGGACGCCGAATCCGGCATGTTCCTGGACTGGAACTACCAGGAGAAGCGCTTCTCGAACGTCCCCACCCTGGCCTCCTACAGCGTGCTGACGGCCGGAGTCCTGGACCCGTCGGTCCCCCGCGAGCGGGACATGATCGACTCGATGGCCCAGAACCTCCAGAAGTTCAGCCCCCAGCCGGGCGGACTTCCGGCCTGGAACATGCCGGGGGCCGGCCCTGAAGAGGCTGCCGACGCCACGGACCTCGTGACCGTGATCCAGGGCCTGCAGCGCGTCGGGCGCGCCCAAGAGGCAGAAGGACTCCGGCAGGCCACCCTGGAGGAGCGCCAGGGCCGCCCGCCCCAGACCGATATTCGGGAACTGGGAGCCCTGGCCGCTCTGCGAGCGGGGTCCCAGGCCGCCCCCCCCGCTCCCGAAGGGCCCGTCGGCGACCTCTCCGAGTGGATGTCCCCGGAAGGACGAGCCCGCCTGCTGGACCTGGGCGGTGAGGGCAGCACCGTGCGCCCGGCCGATGCCGGCGCCCTGGACCGGCGCCTTCGCCAGTTCCATCCCAGCATGCTCGAGCCCGAGGTGACCCGCGACCTGCGCGAGCGGAACCTCTTCCCCCTCTTCTACGGGATCGGCCAGACCCCCGACGGCGGCTGGCTGGCCGGCATCCAGAGTCCGGTCGGGCCGGGTCGCCCTCTGGCAGCCGACGAGCCGGTCCGGCTGGGGCCGATCCAGTTCAAGGCCGGTGTCGGCGGAGCGCGACTGCACGCGGCGGCCGACGGCGCCGTGGTCCTGCGCGCCGGTGGGGTCGACCTGCCGGTCGCCCTCTCGGGCGAGAAGGTGATCCTGGGCGACCGGGCCTATGACCTGTCCGCACTGCCTCGGGACGCCTCCGGCTCGCCGATCCTGGATCTTCCTCGGGGGATCCTGGGGGACTTCTCCCAGGCCGGCGGCAACCCCACCCTGGAGACGTTCTACGACGTCAACCGGAGCTGGCTGGAGGCCCTCCCGGCCTCTCCTCCGGCGAGTTCCGTCGGCGAGCTGCCCGGACGTCCCGGATGGAAGGCCCTCAACGACCTGGTGGAAGGCAACTGGCCGGACCTGACCTTCGCCCCCAGCGTGGTGGCCAAGGAGACCAACGTCCAGTACTTCCACCCCGCCGCGGTTCCCAGCGTGGGGATCTTCAAGACCCAGTTCAACTGGGACAGCTACTTCATGGCCCGGGGAATGAACCTGCAGGGTCAGGGCACGACGGTGGTCGGCATGGCCGACAACCTGCTCTACCTGCTGAAGACCACCGGCCGCGTGCCCAACGCTGCGCGCTCGGTCTACCTGAACAAGTCCCAGCCCCCGATCCTGCCCATGCTGGTCCGCGAGGCGGCCCCCGTCCGCGAAGCCCAGGAAGGCCGCGAGTCGACCGACCGGTGGCTTTCCGAAGCCCACGACCTCATGGCGCGGGACTACGACGGGTTCTGGTGTCGGGTCGGCCCCAGCGAGCGCGGCATCGACCAGATCGAGGGGCACCAGGTTCGCCTGGCCCGCTATGGGGGCGACAACTCGAAGTTCGCCATGGACGAGTCGGGCTTTGACACCACCTCGCGCTTCGAGGGCCGGGCCCTGGACGTGGTGCCCGTGGAACTGAACTCGTTCCTGTGGCAGTACGCCCGCCAGATGGAGGACACCGCCCGGACCCTGGCCGAGCACGCCCGCGAGAAGGGCGACATCCAGGCGGTGGGCACCTGGACCACCAAGGCCGCCCGCTGGCAGGCCGAGGCGGCCACCCGCAAGGCCGATCTGATCCGCTGGTGCTGGGACGAAGAGGACGGGATGTTCCGCGACCGCGTCTTCCAGGGCGAGGGCCAGGGCCTGATGAAGAGCCAGGACTCGCTGGCTCCCACGGTGGCCCCGATCTGGGTCGGCATGCTGGACCCCAAGGATCCCAAGGAAGCCCGGATGCTGGAGCGCAGCCTGGACAACCTGGCCCGCTTCGAGAAGGAGCACGGCCCGGCGGCCATGGCCTCCGACTACGGGCACCCCGAGATGCAGTGGAACGGCCCCAGCGGCTGGGCTCCCCTGACCATGATGACCCTGGAGGCCCAGGCCGAGGGCGGCCGCTATGACGCCGTGGTCCGCAACGCCACCCGCTGGCTGGACACCATCCAGCGCAACCACGACCAGGACGGCGTGATCCTCGAGCGCTACAACGTCGAGACGGGTGGCCCGCCCCCCATCCAGAAGGGCCGCTACGAAGAGACCCAGGGCGAGGGCCCCGGCTTCGGTTGGACCAACGCCTCGATTCCCTTCACCCTGCTGGAGATCGTGGGCGGCGCGCGCGTCGAGAGGCCCGCGGTGGGAGAGGCCACCCTGCGCGTCGCCCCGCACCTGCCCAAAGACATGGAGGGCGAACCGGTCCGCATGGAGTACCGCGATCCCGCCGGGAAGGGAGCCTGGCAGGTCGAGCACACCTACGACTCATCCCAGGGTTCCTACTCGGGCCGGGTGAGCGGCGACTTCTCGGCCACTCCGAACGTCCGCTTCCTGACGCCGCCGCTTCCCGCAGGCCACTATCCCCTGGTCCACGCCCCCGTCGAGCACCGGACCCGCGTGCTGCCCTCCGAGAACGGCCTGGTCCGCTACGAGGTGACCCTGGAGGACATGGTCGGCTCGGGCGAGGTCCGGCTGGAAGTCGGCCAGGGAGACTGACAGCCTGGCGCCTGGGCTTCCCGGTTCAGCCCAGCACCGACAGATCCAGGTGGCGGTAGTCCGGGACCAGCCGGTCCAGGTTCAGGGGCTCGAGCGAAACCCGGGTCGCCTCATCGGCGTGGATGCCGACCACGCGCGGGATTCCGGCGGCCCGGGCAGCCTGGACCCCCAGGACCGAATCCTCCACCACCAGGCATGAAGAGGCGGGCAGACCCAACCTCTCGAGGGCCCGGTTGAAGATCGCCGGATCCGGCTTGCCGGGAATCGACCCGTCCGAGTAGACGATCCGGGACTCGGGGAACCAGCGGTCCAGGCCGAAGTGCTCCCGATAGAACCGGATGTTGGAGAGCGGGGCCGCCGTGGCGATGGCCATGGGAAGGCCCTTCGAGGCCAGCAGGTCCAGGAACTCCTCGGCCCCCGGCGCCAGGCGGAAGGCCTCCGGGGTGGCCGTGAGAAGCTCTCGATACAGGGCCTCCTTGCGCTCTCCGTAGGGACGGGATTCCTCCTCGGAGAGCTCGCGGCCCAGGACGTAGCTGAAGATCTCGCGGTTGTTGCGCCCGTTCACGTGGTCGTCGAGTTCCTGGCGGGTGAAGCCGTGCCCGCGGATCTCGGGGATCAGGACCTCCCATGCCCGGTCGTGGACCCGCATGTCGAAGACCAGGGTCCCGTTGAAGTCGAAGATGATGCCGTTGCAGGTCATGGGAAGCTCCAGGAGGGCCCGGGGACCAGGAAGCCGGTTCGCCGGACAGAATTTCCGTCGCAGAGCATGATAGCGCAGTCCGGCGCGCGCGCCAACGCGAATGGGCGCAGCGCCCCGACATGAGGAGGCCCGATGCGATTCGTGGCGATGCTGGCCCTGATCCTGATGCTGGGCTGCGGCCCCCAGGCCCACACCGAGCATGCTGCCCCCAGCCCGGGCTCCCCCTCCCCCGAGCCTCCGCCCGCCCGTCCCGTCCAGACGGTCCAACTGGACGTCGACGCCTCGGACTACATCGACTGGGGCGAAGGCGGCGGCATCGACGGCCGCTGGAAGGGGACCCGCCTGTACGGCGATGGCCGGGTGGAGTTGAGCGAGGGCCCGACGCCCAACGCCGAGAAGCGCATCGAACCGGCCCAGGCCGCCCGGATCCTGCAGGCCGCCGTGGATGCCGGCCTTCTGGAGTTGAAGGACCACCCCGCCAGCGGAGCCGACCTGTTGGGGCAGGGGATCTCGGCCGAATTGGACGGCCACCAGATCCGGGTCTCGAAGGACGACCTCACCCCCGACCCCGCCTGGGACCGCGTCTGGGAAGTGCTGCGACTGCCCTGAGGGGGTCTTGCCTACCCCTCCTCCCGGGCCTGGAAGACAGTGCGGGCCTGCACCAGATAGAGCATCGCCGAGCCCACCAGGAAGCAGCCGACCAGGACGCCCTCGACGACCGTCATGCCCAGCCGGCCCAGGAACTGACCCTGGAACCAGGAGATGGCCATCATGGCGCCCCAGGCGGTCAGGGTATTCAGCGAGCCGAAGGCGGTCTTGTCCCCGGTGGAGGGGAACATCTGGGGGATCGAGATCACCAGGGCCATCGAGTAGACCCGGTCCAGCAGCATGAACACGGCGATCAGCGCCACCGCCGGGATCAGGGTCAGCCCGAAGAAGGTGTCTCCGAAGATGAAGGCCGGCAGCAGCAGGGCCGAGAGCCCCAGGCTGACCAGGAAGGTGGGCTTGTGCCCGAAGGTCTTCAGGATCCGCCCGGTCGAGAAGTTCACCAGGGCCTCGGCCAGCCCGATCACCAGCAGGGCCAGGCTGATGTCCTTGAGCCCCAGCCCGTAGTGGTGGTCGAACCACAACCCGCAGAAGGCGTAGAAACCGAAGTAGGCCATGCGGTTGATCGTGGTGCCCACATAGTAGAGCCCCGCGTGGGGAACGGCCAGGGCCCGCAGGTAGGGGGTCAAGAGGCCCGGCTTCTCGCGGGGGGCCTCCTCGGCCTTCTCGGGGAAGAAGAGGTACAGCACCAGCCCTGAGAGGCTGGTCAGCCCGGCGATCACCCAGACCGGGGTCTGCCAGCTCATCTTCCAGGCCAGAAGGCCCGCGGCGGGGACTCCCAGCGCGGTGGCCAGGGGCCGGGCCGACATCAGGACGGCCACCATGGCCGGATAGTTCGCATTGGAGATCCCGTGGAAGGTCAGCCTCCACATGATCGTGGCCACCAGGCCCGCTGCGAAGCCCGAGACCGCCCGGAAGAAGAGCGCCGCCGAGAAGGTGGGAGCCAGGGCGAAGAGGGCCTGGGCCGCGCCCATCGCCACCAACACCCATAACAGCAGCCGGCGGACGCGTCCCCAGGTCAGCAAGGCCGGACCGATGACCAGGCCGACCACGGTCCCGGCCGTGCACACCGAGATCAGCCACAGAGCGCGCTCGCTGCTGACCGAGAAGGACTGGCTGATCGGCTTGACCAGCGGGGCAATCGCGTTGTCGATCGAGTTGAACGCGAAGATGAAGACGAA
>DCTU01000106.1:351-9380 GCA_002329445.1 bacterium UBP9_UBA1432 | reverse complement strand
AGGCCTGGCTGGAAGCCAACCCCAACCAGCACCTGACCATGGAGCAGGCCAGGAACATGTGGGGCGAGTACGGTCCGGTGGCCCTGGCCGCCGTCCAGGACCCCAGCTCCGACCAGCGCGTGGCCACCATGCTCCTGGGGCAGGAAGGCCAGGAACCCTACTACGGAGACACCGAGAACGCGTGCGGCACCCGGGCCTACAGCGGCGACGTGGGCGAACTGTATCGCGCCGCCTTGACCAGTCACGCCGGAGTGGAGGTGGCCCAGGCCAAGGAGGCCTGGACGGCTTCCAGCGGCGGGCAGGACATGTCGGCCGAGGACTGGCTGGCCACGGGAACCGACAACCTGGCCGTCCAGGCGCGCTCCTGGCAGGCCTTGGGCCTGACCGGGGAGGCCATCGAAGAGATCTCGCAGGTCCGCTCGGCGGCTCCCCTGGTCGAGGCGGCCTCGGTCATCCCCGCCGGCAACGGCGGCAGCATCCCGGTGCCGCACGGCTACAACGAGATCGTGGCAACCTTCGGGCAGCCGGGTGACTCGTCGAACCTGGTGACCCGCGAGATGCCCGCCGGCCCCAACGGCCAGATGGTGTCGGTGACGGTGCACGAGAAGATCGCCGACGACATGCAGGCGGCCTTCGAGGAGATCCACGCTCGGGGGCTCTCCGACGAGATCTCCAGCTTCGACGGCACCTACAATCCGCGGACGAAGCGCGGCGGCTCCTCCTGGAGCACCCACGCCTGGGCCATCGCCGTCGACATCAACGCGTCTCGCTATCCGATGGGGGTCGACAACTCGAACACCACCGAGCGTTACCAGCAGATCGTCGAGATCATGGCCAGCCACGGCTTCTCGCAGGTCCCCGACGATCCGATGCACTTCCAGTACGCCACCGGATACTGACCCCTCCGGGTCTGGGATCGCCCCTGAAGCGGGGGTCGGCCTGCGGGCCGGCCCCCGCTTCACATGTCTGGAAGGCTGGCACCCCGGGAGCCCCTGCAACTGGCGCGTGAGCCCGTCTTGGCCGCAGAGCCGGGTTCGGCCCTGAACAGTTGTCTTGGTTCTGGTGATGAAAGCCAGGATTGACTTCTGGTTCTTCGTGTTCTCCGTGCGCTCTGTGGTCATGTCCGTGGCAGTGGGGCCAGACAGACAAGAAGACCTGGGATTCACATCCCAGGTCTTCGATCAGCGGTCAGCGGGGCGGAGGGCCGGGGCCCTCCCCCTCAAACCGGCAGGTTGTCTAGGCGTCGAACTTCTGACCGGTCAGGGTCTCGACGTTCTGGATGGGGTCGACAACGCCCTTGCCCTGCTGGTTGGCGTCCAGGGGCTTGCCGTTCACCGGCGGCAGGGAGTCGGCGTTCTGCATCATGACTTCCTTGACCTGGCTGGGGCTGATCTCCGGCTTGACCTGGTGCATCAGGGCCGCGACGCCTGCCGCGAACGGGGTGGCCATCGAGGTGCCCGACATGGACACATAGCCGTTGCCGCGGTTGGAAAGGGAGGTGATGTTCACGCCAGGGGCCAGGATGTCGGGCTTGGTCAGCTTGTCGACGGTGGTCGGACCGCGGCTGGAGAAGTAGGCCAGGCCGTCGTCTTCACGGGTCAGGGTTCCCTTGTCGTCCTGGGCGCCGACGGTGATGATGTTGGGGGCGATGGCCGGGGTGCCGATCGTGCCGCCACGAGGGCCTTCGTTGCCGGCGGCCACCACGGTGGTGATGCCAGCAGCGTGCGCGGCTTCAACCGCCTGGGCCACGGGGTCGTTCTCGGCGCTCTGGCTGGCGCGGCCACCCAGGGACATGCTGATCACGTCGATGGAGAACTGCTCCTTGTTCTCGACGGCCCACTGGATGCCCTTGATGACGTTGGAGAAGCTGCCGGAACCCTGCGCGTCCAGGACCTTCACGCCGACCAGGCTGGCCTCGGGGGCCACGCCCTTGAACTTGCCTTCCGAGCTGACGCCGGAACCGGCGACGATGCCGGCGCAGTGCGAGCCGTGGCCCTGGTCGTCGTAGGCCTCAGCCTTGCCGTTGACCATGTCCTTGAAGCCGATGATGCGGTCCTTCACGTCCGGGTGCTGGGCGATGCCGGTGTCGATCACGCAGACGGTGACGCCCTTGCCGGTGATTCCCTTGGCGTGCAGCTTGTCCACACCCAGAGTCTGGTTGGCGTTGTCCATCAGGGGCCGGAAGGTGTCGATCACTTCGGGCATCTCGCCTTCGGGGATCCCGATCTTCTGGTCCAGGCTGATGGCGGTCCCGGTCCCGGCGACCTTGCTCAGGTCGGGGAGGATGCTTCCGTCCTTGCCCGGGGTGACCTGCACGGCGAAACCGTTGATCAGGGGGAGCTCGGCGGTCACCTGGTTCTCGGGGTTCCGGGCCAGGATCGAGGCTTTGAGGCTCTCGAGCTTCTCTTTGTCCTGATGCTGGATGATGAGGTTGACCGGGCCTCCGTCGGAGGAGACGAAGATCTCCTGGGGCTGCTTGTCGGCTGCCGGACGTGCTGCGCCGGTGTTTGCGGCACCCGTGCTCACCGGGGTCGCAGTGGTAGGCCGAATCTCCATGTTGAGGGACTCCTTTCAGGTTGACCAGAAAAGTCTGCCGCGCAAGATCCGGCAATCGCGGACGCGCCGGACCCCCCTGCAGATCATCCCACGGATCGGGATCGGGATGCTTGTCGAAATTTGAACATTTCGTCGCGCGGGCCCAAATGAAGCTGACAGGGCGACCCTCCCGACAGGAGGGCCGCCCTGATCAGCAGGTGCGGACTAGACGGGCTACGCCTGGCACTCGTACACCTTGCGCGGGGCATAGTGGGTGTGCAGCAGTTTGTGCGAGAGGTGCGAGTTGGGCTTGCCCAGGAACTCGTTGTACAGGGCCTTGACCTCCTCGTTGTCGTGCGACTTGCGCTTCACGCAGGCCTCGTCCTCGGCGTAGAGGGCCGCGGCGCGGTTGGCCTTGGGGTTCACGTCCAGCCGGACCTGGGCCGAGACGATCGACTGGCCGCCGCCGTGGACGCAGCCGCCCGGACAGGCCATGACCTCGATGAAGTGGTAGTCCTTCTCGCCGGCTTTGACGGCATCCAGGACCTTCGCGGCGTTGGCCGTGCCGTGGGCGATGGCCACCTTGATCTCGGTGTCCTTCCCGTCGATGGGCAGGACGACCGAGGCCTCCTTGACTCCGTCCAGGCCGCGGACCGCGTTGTACTCGATGTCCTTGAGGTCCTTGCCGGTCAGGATGTCGGCGACGGTTCGCAGCGCCGCTTCCATCACCCCACCCGTCGCGCCGAAGATCACGCCGGCTCCGGTGTACTCGCCCAGGATGCTGTCTGCCGTCTCGTCGGGCAGGTTCGCAAAGCGGATCCGGGCGCGCTTGATCATGTCGCCCAGTTCGCGGGTGGTCAGCGAGTAGTCCACGTCCCGCAGGCCGTCGACTTCCATCTCGGGCCGGTTGGCCTCGGTCTTCTTGGAGGTGCAGGGCATCACCGAGACCGACACGATCTTCTTGGGATCGATGCCCATCTTCTGGGCGTAGTAGGTCTTGAGGATGGCCCCGAACATCTGCTGGGGCGACTTGCAGGTGGACAGGTTGGGCAGGAATTCGGGGTACTTCATCTCGCAGAAGCGGATCCAGCCCGGCGAGCAGGAGGTGATCATCGGCAGCACGCCGCCGGTGGTCACCCGGTTGAGGAGCTCGGTGCCCTCCTCCAGGATGGTCAGGTCGGCCGAGAAGTTGGTGTCGAAGACCTTGTCGAAGCCCAGGCGGCGCAGGGCGGCGACCATCTTGCCGGTGACCCGGGTGCCGACGGGCATCCCGAATTCTTCACCCAGCGAGGCGCGAACCGCCGGAGCGGTCTGGACCACGACGAACTTCTCGGGATCTTCGATGGCTTCGAAGACCTCGTCGATGTACTGGCGCTCGGTCAGGGCCGCCACCGGGCAGGCCTCGATGCACTGGCCGCAGTACACGCAGTCCACGTCGCGCATGCTGAAGTCGAAGGCCGGGGCCACCTCGGTCTGGAAGCCGCGGTGGGTGAAGTCCAGGACCCCGATTCCCTGCACGTCCCGGCAGGTGCTGATGCACCGGCCGCAGAGGATGCACTTGCTGGCGTCGCGGATGATCGAGTGCGACAGGTTGTCGATGGTCGGCTTGCGCTTCTCGCCCTGGAAGCGGACCTGGTCGATTCCCAGCTCGTCGCACAGGCTCTGCAGCTCGCAGTTCTGGTTGCGCTTGCAGGTCAGGCACTCGCGGTTGTGGTTGGCCAGGATCAGCTCGACGTTGGTCTTGACGGCCTTGCGGACCTTGGCGGTGTTGGTACGGATGTTCATCCCTTCGGCCACCTGCAGGATGCAGGAGGCGGGAAGGTTGCGCATCGGAACGCCCTTGATGTCGGCTTCCACGACGCAGACCCGGCAGGCGCCGATCTCGTTGACGTCCTTCAGGAAGCACAGGCTGGGGATCTCGACCCCCGCCTGGCGGGCGGCCAGCATGGCGGTGTAGTTGTCGGGAACACTGACTTCAATCCCGTTGACCGTGACGTTGACGTTACCCATCTCGGTGATCGTCCCTCTCAATTTCTCGCAATGGCGTTGAAGGAGCACACGTTGAAGCAGGCTCCGCAGCGGATGCAGAGGGCCTGGTCGATGACGTGCAGTTGCTTGACCTCGCCCGTGATGGCCTCCACCGGGCAGACCCGCTTGCACTTGGTGCAGCCCTTGCAGTCGGCGGTGATCACGTAGCCGAGCAGGGCCTTGCAGACCCCGGCCGGGCACTTCTTGTCCTGGACGTGGGCCAGATACTCGTCCCGGAAGTGCTTCATGGTCGACATCACCGGGTTGGGAGCGGTCTGCCCCAGGGCGCACAGGGAGGTCAACCGGATGTTCTCGGCCAGGTCCTCGAGGTTCTCCAGGTCCTGCATGGTGCCTTCGCCGGCCACGATGCGGTCGAGGATCTCCAGCATCCGCTTGGTGCCTTCACGGCAGGGTGTGCACTTGCCGCAGGACTCGTCCACGGTGAAGTCCAGGAAGAACCTGGCGATGTCCACCATGCAGTTGTCCTCGTCCATGACGATCATGCCGCCGGATCCCATCATGGAGCCGATGGCCACCAGGTTGTCGAAGTCGATCGGAGTGTCCAGGTCGGCTGCGGTGATGCAACCGCCGGAGGGGCCGCCGGTCTGCACGGCTTTGAACGCCTTGCCGTGGGGGCATGCCCGCCGCCGATTTCGTAGATGATCTCGCGCAGCTTGGTGCCCATCGGGTACCTCGACGAGGCCGGTGTTGTTGATCTTGCCGCCCAGCGCAAAGACCTTGGTGCCCTTGGAGCGCTCGGTGCCCATCGACGCGAACCATTCCGGCCCGTTGAGGATGATCTGGCACACGTTGGCGTAGGTTTCGACGTTGTTGAGGATGGTGGGCCGGCCAAAGAGGCCCTTCACCGCCGGGAACGGCGGGCGGGGGCGGGGCTCGCCGCGCTCGCCCTCGATGGAGGCCATCAGCGCGGTCTCCTCGCCGCAGACGAAGGCGCCTGCGCCCAGCCGGATCTCGATGTCGAAGCTGAAGTCGGTTCCGAAGATCTTCCGGCCCAGCAGGCCCATCTCCTGAGCCTGACCGATGGCGATCTTCAGGCGCTCGACGGCCACGGGATACTCGGCGCGGACGTAGATGTAGCCCTTGCTGGCCCCGATGGCGTAGCCGCCGATGGCCATGGCTTCCAGGACGGCGTGGGGGTCGCCCTCCAGGACGCTGCGGTCCATGAAGGCTCCCGGGTCGCCCTCGTCGGCGTTGCAGATGATGTACTTCTGGTCGGCCTTGTTGGGAGCCGCGAAGCCCCACTTCAGGCCCGTCGGGAAGCCCGCGCCGCCCCGGCCCCGCAGGCCGGACTTCTTCATCTCGTCGATGACGGTCTCCGGGGTCATCTCCAGCAGGGCCTTGCGCAGCGCGGCATAGCCGTCCCGGGCGATGTACTCGTGGATGTTCTCGGGGTCGATGGTGCCGCAGTTGCGCAGCACGATCCGCTCCTGCTTGGCGTAGAATTGCAGGTCTTCCAGGTTCTTGAGGTTCCCTGCGTGATCGTGCCCGACCGTGTAGTCCAGCACGGGCTTCCCGCCCTGCAGGTGCTCCTTGACCACCCGAGCCGTCTTCTCGGGGTCCATGCGGATGTAGGTGACCTTCTTCTTGCCCGGCTCGAGCACCTCGAGGATGGGTTCGTAGGTGCACATGCCGACGCAGCCGGTCACCGCCACGTTGACGTTGTCCAGGCCCAGCTCGGCGACATCCTTCTTGAGGGTTTCCATGACGCGGCGGGCGCCGGCGGACTGGCCGCAGGTGGCCATGCCCACGACGACCCGCAGGGTCCCCTCAGACTCCATCTCCTCAAGGGCCTTGGCCTTGAGGCCGTTCAAATCAACCATCGTCATCATCTGTGCCAACCTCGATTACTCGTATTTGCCAAGGATGTCGGGGATGCGGCTGACGTCATCGAGCTTCCCGAACACGTCGTCGTCGATCATGATGCAGGGGGCCAGGCCACAGCAGCCCAGGCAGCGGGTGGCTTCCAGGGTGAACTTGCCGTCGGAGGTGGTGCAACCGACCTTGACCTTCAACTCTTCAACCAGCTTGTCCAGCACCTTCTGCGAGCCTTTGACGTAGCAGGCGGTTCCCATGCACACGCCGATGTGGTGGCGGCCCTTGGGCTCGATGGCGAACTGGCTGTAGAAGGTGGCCACGCCGTAGATCTCAGCCAGGGGGACGCCCGTGTTCTCGGAGATGAACTTCTGGACTTCGAGAGGCAGGTAGCCGAACGAACGCTGGGCCTCCTGCAGCACCGGCATCGTGATCCCCTGTTCCTGGTTCAGGGAGTCGATGTAACTCTTGAGTTCGGCGAAACGGGGATCCTCAGCCGTAATGCAGCCGCAACTGCACGCGCACTTGGATTGATCGTTCACGTTCCCTAGTCTCCTCTGCGTGTTGTTCCCCACCCCGGTTCCGAACCGGTTCTGGTTCACCTCAGGATCCTCGGGCATTCGGACCCTGGCGGAGGCGGGTCGGGAAGCAGGCTCGATGTTTGGCCGAGGCTCATCCAGGGCAGGATCCCACCCTGAGACAGGGCGGGGCCTGGGTGGACGAGGCGCATCTGGCGGAAACGTCGGGAGGCGCTTGGGAGGACCCGGTGTCCGGTTCAGGCCGCGAGGCCACGAAGCCAACAAGAAGGCACGAACCACAGTCCGTGCACGCGGTGTCCTTCTCGTGTGAGGGCCGAATACCTTCCAGGGCCCTGGTTTCTTTTTGCGTCTCGAGTGGCCTGGATTCTTCCCTCTTTTCAGCATTAATTCAGGTTGACGGGGCAGCGTGTCCAGCCATGGAAGTCCATTCCGATCGCCGCAATCTTCGCATTCGAAGAGCCTATGATGCGGTCCTGACCGGGATCCCTTTCGGGATCTTCAAGTTCGGGACTGGCTGGCTGCTGGGCGGTGAGTCTCCGGTCCTGGGGGCCGTGGTGGCGGTCTGGGGAGCCCTGGACATCATCCTGAACCTCCTGGCTGTGGTCTTCCCCGTCCACTTCTCGTGGTGCGTGCTGTCCAACCTGGGACGGCACCTGGGCCCCCGCTGGGAGGACCGTCTCCTGGCCCTCGACACCTTCATCGCCTTCGCCATCGTCTCCACGATGATCGGCTTCCGCCTGCTCTCCGGGCTTCCGTCGGTCCTGGGCAGGGTCTGGGACGTCGCGGTGATCTGCAACGTGATGGGCGTCGGGGTGGACAGGCTCTACCGCTCCTGGAGCCGTTGAACGGAGACCATTGATGTCTTCGCCTCGGGCGGCTTGGGAGTTCAGGGGGATTCAGGGCGCTTGAAGAGACCGGGCAGGACCTCTTCGGCCCGGCCCACGACCTGCTGATCATACCAGCCGCCCGGGGCAGGCTCGAGGTTGACCAGCACCGACCAGGCCCCGTCGGCCTGGGCGCTGGCGGCGAACCCCGCCGCCGGATAGACCGTTCCCGAGGTGCCGACGGCCACGAAGAGATCCACGCCGCGCAGAGCCTGGGCGGTGCGTTTCAGGGCCTCTGTGTCCAGCATCTCGTGGAACAGCACGATGTCGAAGCGCAAGGCTGCTCCACACTCCGGACACGCCCGGAAATCCAGGGACTGGTCCGGGAAGGCGGGGGAATCGCACCGGGTGCATCGCGTCCGGTGGATGTTTCCATGCAGCTCCACCACCTGGCGGCTCCCGGCAGCCAGGTGCAGTCCGTCCACGTTCTGGGTCAGCAGGTGGACGCCGGGATGCCGGCTCTCGAGCTCGGCCATGGTGCGATGCGCCGCGTTGGGTCGGGCCTGGCGGGCCGCCTCACGCAGAGGGGCGAAGGCACGCCAGACCAGCTCCGGATCGCGCGCCAGGGCTTCCGCCGTGGCGCAGCGCTCGATCTCCTGGTCGTTCCAGAAGCCTCCCGGCCCCCGGAAGGGGGGGATTCCCGAGGCGACCGAGACTCCGGCTCCGGTCAGGAAGACGATCTTCTGGTAACGGTCGGGATCCAGCATGCAGGCTGCTTCTTCGTCGGTGGGAGGTCCCCTGGCCCGCCCCGCGAGGTCTTCACGGTGCGGCGACGGGATTCGGCCCCTCCTTCGCCAGGGGGGTGAGGAGTGCCATCAACTCCTCCGGAGTCTCGACGCGGACCAGGGCGTCGCGCACGCCCGTCTGTCCCGACGGATCCAGGGCATAGTGGAGCAGTTGGCCGCGCAGCTCGCGGATGGCCCTTCTGACGGGCATCCGGGTGGTGAGCAGCATCCTTCGGGCGTGGTGCAGGGCCACCGTCGCGCGCTCGGACCGGTCGGGTTCGGGGAGGGGGCCCCCGGTGCGCAGTTCGTGCTCCACCCGTCGGAAGATCCACGGCGAGCCCAGGGCGGCCCGTCCGATCATGACCCCCGCGCATCCCGTCTCGGCCAGCATCCGGCGCGCGTCCGCCGGGCTGGTCACGTCGCCGTTCCCGATGACCGGCACCTCGGGCACGGCCCGGACGACCCGGGTGATGACCCGCCAGTCC
>DCTU01000106.1:0-280 GCA_002329445.1 bacterium UBP9_UBA1432 | reverse complement strand
CGACGGCCTCCACCACGGCCCGGAGGACCTCCGCCGCCCTTTCGGGGGCCCGCAGCAGCCCGGCTCCGCCCCCCTGACGCGCCACCTTGGGAACCCAGCATCCCATGTTGACGTCGACCACGGCGGCGCCCGCCAGGACCACCTTCCGGGCTGCGTCCGCCATCTCTTCGGGTTCGGCCCCGAAGATCTGCACCGCCACCGGGCCCTCCTCGGGCCTCCAGTCGAAGAGTTCCAGGGTCCGAGAGCGGCTGCTGAGGAACTTCAGGGCCCGGGCACTGAC
>DCTU01000068.1:14735-24560 GCA_002329445.1 bacterium UBP9_UBA1432 | reverse complement strand
TACGGAGGAGTAGCTGAATGCCCAAGACCATCCTGGTGGCCGACGACGAACCCTATGTGCTCCGGTCTTTGGAGTTCATCCTGAAGAAGGAGGGGTATCGCGTCCTCACCGCGACCGACGGGCAGGAGGCGTTGGAGAAGATCCGGGAGGAGCGCCCCGACCTGGTCTTCCTGGACATCCAGATGCCCCGAATGGACGGAAACACGGTCTGCCAGACCCTCCGAGAGGCGCCCGCGACCCGCGNNCCCATCATCATGATCACCGCCAAGGGGCAGGAGGTCGACCGCCTCCAGGCCTTGGAATCCGGGGCCGACGAGTTCATCACCAAACCCTACTCGCCCCGCAAGCTGGTCGACCGCGTTCGGGAAATCCTGGGTCCGTCTGCCTGAACCTTCCCCGACACGACTCTCGCCTGACCGGATGGCAACAACTCCGTCACCCCCCTCCCTCCGGCTCCCCCTAGAATCGGGGCACAGGAACCCTGGATACGCCACCTGCCGTGGCGGATTCAGGGAAACCCGGAGGTCTTGAGAGTCCGATGCTGATCCGGTCGAGCCATCTGCTGGCTGTGCCTCTTGCCCAGATGGAGGGGGCCGCCCGGGCCTCCGTGTGCATCCAGGCACCCGCCGAGACCTTCGGCCCTGCCCGCCCCGAAGACCTCCAGGGTCTGTACGGTGGGCCGGTCTTCGAGGGCTGAATCCTTGCCAGGGTTGGGGACCTCCTGGGGCGAACAGTGCTTCGTCCATGACCACGAGCCTCGTCCTGCTTCCGGACCCCGGCCTGCTTGAGCCCTTCAACAAATCCCTGAAGGGCGCAGGCTTCGTCCTCACCGACCCCGGAGGGAAGGCCCTCCAGGTTGCCGCCTACCCCTGCGGGGGCTGGGGTGACGAATGCCTGATCGGCCCCCTCTGTCCCCATGGCTGGTCCGTCCGCCGGGCCCCGATCACGGTCTCGAGGGGCCTGGCGGGCTTCCTGGTCGAGCAGCGCGCCCCCGACAGTCCGGCCCCCGACCTCTTCGAGGCGGTTCGGGGATTGCTGGCGGACGGGGCTCAGACCCGCCTGGACCTGGACAGCACGGTGGCCGAGCTGGTCGAGAAATACGAACTGCTCTCGGTCCTGTATGATTCGGCCGCCACCATCGTCAGCATCAGCAGCCTGGAAGAGGTCTCCCAGCGCATCCTGGACGAGGCGGCTCGGACCCTGGGCGTGGAGTATGCCTCCTTGATGCTGATGGAGGAATCCGGCACCTCGCTGCGCGCGGCGGCGGCCCGAGGCCCCGGAGCGAACAGCGCCGGCAAGATCTCCATCGAACTGGGCGAAGGCATCGCGGGCTACGTGGCCCAACAAGGCAAACCGCTGCTGGTCGAAGAGCTCTCCACCCACGAACTGGCCTGTCGGGCGACCCGGGAGGAAGACCGGCCCGGGTCGCTGCTCTCGGTGCCGTTGAAGGTCCAGGAGCGCGTCCTGGGGGTTCTCAACGTCCACAAGGCCACCGGAGAGCCCTTTCGAACCGGGGACCTCAAGCTGCTCTCGGCCCTGGCGGACCTGGCCGCGCTGTCGATCGAGAATGCCCGGACCTATCAGAATGCGATCACCGACCGGCTGACGCGCCTGTACAACTACGGATACTTCAAAGAGCAGTTGGAGGCTTCGCTGGAGGAGGCACGAAGGGCGGGTTCCTCCCTGTCACTGTTGATGTTCGACATCGACCATTTCAAGAACTTCAACGACAAGAACGGTCACGAACTGGCCAACGTGGTGCTGGTGGGGGTGGCCGCCATCTGCCTGGCCAACTGCCGCCAGGGAACCGACCGGGTGCCGGACCTGGTTGCCCGCTACGGGGGGGAGGAATTCATCATCATGCTGCAAGGAGTCCCCCGCGACGATGCCTTCCGAATGGCCGAACGCATCCGCAGGCGGGTGCAGGACGAAGCCTTCGAGGGAGCCGAGAACCAGCCCGGAGGCCGGGTGACCGTCAGCCTCGGGATCGCCTCCTTCCCCGACGACGCTGCGACCAGCGATGCCTTGATCAACCGGGCCGACGAGGCCCTCTACCGTGCCAAGAGGAGCGGCCGCAACAATGTCCAACTCGCCTGAGTCGCCCGACCAGGCTCTGCCCGACTTTCCCGAGATTCCCCGCTCGGCGCCCTTGTGGCCCCTGGTGGTGGTGGCCTTCCTGGCCGGGCTNNATCCGCCTCGCCGCACGCGATCCCGGGGGTGATCCAACTGATCCACGTGGGCGGGGCCGACTCCACCTTCGGCCAGACCGCCCGGCTCCTGGCAGAGCAGATCCGGGCCCTCAGCCACGGCAGCCTGCAGGTGGAGGTCCTGCCCGACGGGAGGTTCCAGGGCCGCAAGTACGGCGAGCTGGCCTTGATGCGCATGCTTCAGGAGGGCCGCTTCGCGCTGGCCTTCCTCTCGACGGCCCCGATGGCCAACGTCGACCCCGCGCTGGCGGTCCTGGATCTCCCGTTCCTCTTCGACTCCTATGATCATGCCGACCGGGTCCTGGACGGTCCCATCGGTCGGGGCTTGCTGGCCACATTGAAACCGGCGGGCCTGGTCGGACTGGGCTTCCTGGAGACGGGCTTCCGGGTCCTGTCCTCTTCGGTGCCGCTCCCCGACCTGGAGTCCCTGGAAGGGCGCCGGATCCGCGTCATGCAGAGCCCCGTCCAGGTGAACTTCATCCGGGCCCTGGGAGCCGAACCGGTCCCCTCGGCGGTGGACCGCATCCACGAAATGGGACGGCAGGGCTTCATCGACGCGGCCGATCGCTCCTACCCCACCTACTGGGACTTCAAGCTGTATGAGGTCCACCGGCATCTCACCGAGACCAACCACGCCTACTCGTGCAAGGCGATGGTGGCCAATCTGCCCTGGTGGGAGGGCCTGACCCCCGAGGTGCGCCAGGCGATCATGGCCGCGGCCCGGGAAGCGGAGATGGAGCACCGCCTCCGTCAACGCCGCGAAGAGGCCCGCGTGAAGAGCCTGGCCACGCGCGAGCACATCACCATCCACGCCCTGTCTGCCGCAGAGCGCGAGCGATTCCGAGCCCGTGTTCAGCCTCTGCTGGACACCTTCACGCGGACCCACGGCTCGGATCTGATCGACAGGATCCGCGCACAGGCAGCAGACCAGGACGTCCGCAGCATGGGGACCGACCAGGCTCCCTGAAGGATGGCCCTCTTCAGCCGAAGGCTGCCGCCGTTCGTGCCGTGAAGAGGGCCATCAGGAACAGCAGGAACAGGACCGCGGCCAGGAAGACCACCAGCCAGCCGATGCGATGGCGAGTCAAGGCCAACGGCCCCTTGCGGCGCGCTCTCACCCTCATGGCGGATCACCTCCGGACATGAGCATGATACCACCCCACGCCCCCCTGGAGCGCTACTCGAAGGTCGGACCGGGATGGCTGTGGACCTCTTCCTCCGGCATCGGCTCGGTGCTCTCACGGGTGAAGGAGAGCCCGAAGAACAAGGCCGCCAGGACCAGGTAGCCGGAGGCAAACTGGTAGGGGATCGCCCGCAGGACCGGCTCCGGGATCCTCCAAGGAAGATACATGTTCCCATCCGGGTACACCGAGTGGATCACCCCGAAGAAGGCCATGACCGCCAGGATCAGCAGGTACAGGGAGGCCTGACGGAGCTTGCGGTCGATCAGCAGGGCCACCCAGGCTCCCCAGAGCATGGCCGTCAGGATGAATCCATTGCCGAAGGAGATCGTGACGAGGTCCGAATTCAGGAACACCTCCTTGCCCTCGGCCACCTTCGCCGAGATCTCCTTGACCATGTCTGCGAATCCCGGAGCGTAGTTCTTCTGCAACTGGACCACCCGGGACAGGTTGGGGAAGAAGGCCATGGCCACGGCGGGCGCGTGCACGGCGGGGCAGGCATGGAAGGCCTGGACGATGATGTCCAGGGCGACGAAGATCAGGATGGGGGCCAGGACCGCCTTGGGGATGGCGGCCACGATGAAGCCGATGAAGCCCAGGATCCCGCCCAGGCCGACGAAGAGGCCGGTCAGCAGGGTGTAGCCGGCCCGGCTGCCCATGGCCTTGAAGGCAGGTTGGCCGATATAGGGGGTGGACTGGGCCACGCCGCCGCAGAGTCCGGCCACCAGGGTCGCGATGGCCTCGGTCAGAAGGATGTCGCGGGTGTTGTAGTCGTCGCCACCCACGCGTGCACTCTCGGTGACGTTGATGCCCCCGACCACCGTCAGGATGGCGAAGGGGATGGCGATCGGAAGGTAGTTCAGGCCATCCCGAAGGCCGTGGACGAAGCCCAGGGTCGGCAGGGGAAGCCCCATCGTCAGCTCCAGGGTCGGCCAGATGATCCCCTGCCCCACCAGGCCGTAGGAGGCCAGCGGGTAGTACAGCGCGGTGCCCAGGAAGACTGCGGCGAAGACTCCGGGGATGTTGTAGGGAAGCCGGATCCGGGCCACCAGGTTGTAGAGAATCAATCCCAGCGAGACCAGGCCCACCAGGGGGGCGCCCAGGACCTCCAGCAGCGGGAGGAAGCCGATCAGCGCCAGGCCGACGCCGGCCAGCGAACCCAGAAGGCCCGCCTGAGGAATCACCCGCTGCAGCCAGCTTCCCGCGAACGAGAAGATGGTCTTGAAGATTCCCATGTAGATCATGACGGCCATGCCCACATACCACGTCTGCATGGCCGCCGACTGGTCATCCATCCCGGCGGCCTTGTAGCCCGCGAAGGCAGGCCCCAGGACCGTGAAGGCGATGCCGATGGTGGAGGGGGTGTCCAGTCCCAGGGGCATGGCGGTGACCTGCCGTCCGGTCCGTTTCGCCAGGCGGAAGGCCATCCAGGTGTAGACCAGGTCGCCGAAGAGCACCCCGAAGGCGGTGCCGGGGAACATCCGGGTGAAGACGATCTCGGGAGGCATCCCGAAGAAGAGGATCAGGATCATGGCCATGAACGACAGCACCGTCACGTTGTCGAACATCAGACCGAAGAACCCGTTCAGATCGCCAAAGACGAACCAGCGGTAGCGAAACCCCTCCTTCGGATCCATGGCAGCGGCGTGGGACATGGGGCGGACGAACCTCCAGGTGGGTCCTCCCGGCCGAATGGTGCCGGGAGATGGATGGGCGCCCCCCTTCTCGACCGGAGGGGTGCGAACCTTTCCCAAACCCGACCTCCGTGGGGAAGAAGGAAGGCACAGCCAGGGCCGGGTCGAATCCTCCCGGAGAACCACGCCAACCTGGGAGGTCATCGGATCACGTGAGAAGCTCGAACCCGGTCCTCGGGGAGAAAACCTTCGTCCGCTTCGTGGAGGCGGGCCCTGCACCCAACACCATGACCCTGCCGGGGGTCGTCAACAGGACGGCCTTCCTGTTCCTGCTGCTGGTCGCCGCGGCCTCGGTGACCTGGGCCCAGGTGGCCAACAACCCCCAGAACGTGATGCCCATGATGATGGGCGGGGCCTTCCTGGGCTTCATCGTGGCCATGGTCACGGCCTTCAAGCCGGAGTGGTCTCCCTTCACCTCTCCCGTCTACGCCCTGCTGGAGGGGCTCTTCCTGGGCGGAATCTCGGCCATCTTCGAAGGACTGTACCCGGGAATCGTCATGCAGGCGGTGGGCTGCACCTTCGGCACGATGTTCTGCCTGCTGGCCGCCTACCGCTCGGGGCTGATCCGGGCCACCGAGAACTTCAAGTTGATGGTGGTCTCGGCCACCGGCGGCATCGCGCTGCTCTATCTGGTCAGCTTCGGACTGCGCCTCTTCACCAGCTACTCCATCCCCTTCATCCATGAGGGCGGCATCTGGGGCATCGCCTTCAGCCTGTTCGTGGTGGCCATCGCCGCACTGAACCTGGTGCTGGACTTCGACTTCATCGAACAGGGCGTTGAAGCCGGCGCCCCCAAGTTCATGGAGTGGTACGCCGCCTTCGGCCTGATGGTGACCCTGGTCTGGCTGTACCTGGAGATCCTCAAGCTCCTGGCCAAGCTGCGCGGCCGCGACTGAGGGGCCAGAACCTGGTCTGCAATGGCTCTTGAAGGAAGGGCCCGGTGTGAACACCGGGCTCTTCTCAGTTTCCGTGAACCACCGGGAGGCGGACGGTGAAGGTCGCCCCCTCCCCCGGAGTGCTCTCCACCTCGATCCGGCCTCCGTGAGCCTCGACGATCTCCCATGCCACCGACAAGCCCAGACCGGTGCCTCCCAGCTCCGCTCCGGGCCCCTCCATGGTGCGATAGAACCGCTCGAAGATGTGGGGAAGGTCTTCCGGGGTGATCCCCACGCCGTCGTCCTGGACCACCACCCGGACCTCGCGGTCCTGAAAGGCGGTGCGGACCAGAACCCTGCCCTTTTCGCGCAGTCCGGTGAAGCGGACGGCGTTGTCGACCAGGTTGACCAGGGCGCGTTGCACCAGGTCGAAGTCCAGGCTCAACCAGGGCAGGTCTTCGCCCAGTTCGACCTGAAGGTCCACGCCCTTGTTGGCGGCCACCGGGCGAAACATCTCCAGCGCCGCTTCCACGATGGGCTCCAGCCGGCCGCGCGTCCGGAAGATGGTCGGAGCCTCTCCAGCGTGGGCCGACTCTTCCAGGGACATGACCAGGCGGACCAGTCGATTGGTCTCCTCGTTGATGATCTGCAGGAAGCGATGGGTGATCTCGCGGTCCCGATAGCTCCCCTCCAGGAGGGTCTCGACGAACCCCTTGATGGAGGTCAGCGGCACCGAGATACGCCGGGTCATGTCCTCGATGATCTGGTCCAGGCCCCGCTCGATCTTCTGGACCCCGGCCATGTCCCGCAGCACCGCGATGGCTCCCAGATTCCGCCCCCGACTGGTGCGCACCGGCGCCATCTGGACCGCGAAGAGCCGATTTCCGGGGAAGACCATGACCTGCTCGCTGGGCACGGGATCGCTGGACTTGACCAGGGCGATGAAGGCGCGGGTGAAGTCGTCCAGAGGCAGGACCTCCAGAACGCTCCTCCCGATCGCTTCCTTGGGCTTCAAGCCGAAGAGGCGGCCAGCCAGGCGGTTGAAGACGCGCAGGTCTCCGCTGCGATCGATCCCCAGGCAGGGATCCGAGAGATTCTCGATCAGGGCATCGGCAAGCTGTCCTTCGATGCGGGGAGGCAAGAAATCAGGACCTCCGCAGGGCCAGGATGGGACCGGAGGGGAAGCCCCGCCCGATCCAGACAGAGAACTGCGCCCCCCAAGACGAAATCAGTCGGTCTGCTCTTCGAACTGGAATTTGTAGCCGATTCCGTGCACGGTCTTGAGTTGCCGAGGAGAAGAGGGTTCATCCTCGATCTTCTGACGCAGACGCCTCATGTGCACGTCGACCGTCCGCGTGTCCCCCAGATAGTCGTAACCCCAGAGCTGTTCGAGCAGGAAGTCGCGCGTGAAGACCTTGCCGGGGTTGGTCGCCATCAGCTTCAGCAGGTCGAACTCCTTGGGTTTGAGCTCGACCACCTGCCCGTTCTTGCGCACCTCGTGCTTGACCAGGTTGATGCTCAGGTTGTCGAAGGTGATCTCGTCCTTCTCTTCCGAGCGGGCGCTGGTCCGGCGCAGGACGGCCTTCACCCGGGCCACCAGCTCGCGGGGCGAGAACGGTTTGGGCACGTAGTCGTCGGCCCCCAGCTCCAAGCCCAGGATCTTGTCGATCTCCTCGCCCTTGGCAGTGGCCATGATGATGGGGGTCTTCATCTCGCGCCGCAGGATCCGGGTGACCTCCAGACCGCCCTGTCCTGGCAACATGATGTCCAGGATGATCAGGTCGGGGCGGTCCTGGCGTGCGACGTTGACGGCTTCGATGCCATCGTAGGCACAGATGACTTCGTACCCCTCCTTTTCGAGGTTGTACTTGATCAGTTCGACGATGTTGCGCTCATCGTCGACCACCAGAATCCGCTCTTTGGCCATCCGGCCCTCCCTGTATCCGGCACACCTTCCCCAGTGACGAGACGGCTGCTCAGGGCAGATAGATCCCTGCCGCCATGCGCCCCGTCACCTTCTGGTCTCTCCGGTAGGAATAGAACAAGTCCTCACGGCACGAGGTGCAGACCCTGCTGATGCAGATCTGCGCCTCGGGCACCCCGGCGTCCAAGAGGATTTCGAGATTGGCACGCCAGAGATCGACATTGAACCTATTCCCCTGGCCCCGCACCAGTTCCTTCCCGGGAAACCGGCGCAGGAAGGGGGCGGCCACATCCTCATGCACCTCGAAGCAGCACGGTCCGATGGCGGGCCCGATCGCCACCTGAAGGTCGGCCGCGCACGAGCCGTATTCTGCAGCCATCGCGCGGACGGTGGCCTGGGCCACGCCCTGGACGGTTCCCCGCCAACCGGCGTGCGCCAGGCCGACGACCCGTCGCACGGGATCGTGGAACAGAATCGGGACGCAATCCGCGGTGGTGATCATCATCGCAACCCCGGGCCGATCCGTGATGCAGGCATCGCCGGTCCGCCTCGAGGGACGCTGCGACTCCACCCGCACGACGTGGGCCCCGTGCACCATGTTGAGAATGCGGACCAGCGGAAAACCCAGCTCCCGCTCCAGGCGAAGCCGGTTCTCGTGGACCCGCCGGGGTGCGTCGGAGGTCGTCTGACCGATGTTCAGGCCCTGGTAGGGCCCCTGGCTGACGCCTCCCAGGCGAGTCGAGAAACCGTGAGGCACAAGCAGGTTGGGGAAGGTCAGGTAACGGGCCTGTTGGCCCCTCAGGGCAGCGGGTGCGAAGTTATCGGACATGGGTGGGAGGCGGTTCGGGCTGCTCGCGCCCGGTCCTTCAAGAGCAGCTCGGCAGACCAGGGCGAGGCCAGGTGGCCCCAGGGCAGAGGCCAGGCCGGGTCCCGTGGGGTGAAGGCCTCCCGGGCCACGTCGATCCCTTCACCTTCCAAAGCCTGCATCCACGCTCGGAAGGAGGGGTCCCGGAAGACCGAGGCGATGGCCCGGGCGAAGCGGCGATCCCCTCGAGCCAGCAGCCCCTGGAGCAATGCCCAGCGGGGCGACTCGGCGTGCACCTGGACTCCGCCCTCTCCACCCAGGGCCCGCTCGACCTTCTTCATCCGGGCCGAGACCAGCTTGCGGGAGGCCAGGGCCTCCCATTGGAACGGGGTGGCAGGCTTGGGCACGAACTGTCCCATCGAAAGCGTGATGCGTCCAGCCGAGCGCCCCTCGTCGCACTGGACCCGACGTGTCCGGCGGACCAGCTCGACCAGGGCTTCCACGTGCTCGTCCTCCTCCTCGGGCAGGCCGACCATGGAATACATCCGCAGATTCCGGACGCCCTTGCGGAAGACCCGGCGAGCCGCATCCAGATACTGGTCGTCGGTGAATCGCTTGTTGATCGCCCGGCGCAGAAGGTCGGAGCCGACCTCGGGGGCCAGGGTCAGGGTCTGCGCTCCACCTCGAACCAGGGCCTCCAGAAGCGAATCCGGAAGGCGATCCGCCCGCAGCGACGAGAAGGAGACCGACCCGCCGCGGTCCAGAAGCCGCTGACAGAGATCGTCGATCTGGGGATGATTGCCGACCGAGGCCGAGATCAGGCCCACGCGATCGGTCGATTCCAGCAGGTTCTCGACAACCCGCCAGAGGCGGTCCACCGGTTGCCAGCGGACCCTGGGGTAGGAGAACCCGACGGTACAGAAGCGACACAGGTAGGGACAACCCCGTGAGACCTCGACCAGCCCGGAGCGCCCGAACTCGGTGTCGGGGGTCAGGATCTGCGAAGAAGCCAGGGATTCCTGGAAGGCTGCCGGGGCCTGGTGGCAAGGCTCGAGCCGAGGGGGCGCCCCGGCTGTCGCCACCAGGCCCGCAAATCGCCCGTCCTGGTAGCGCGGCTCATAGAGCGAAGGGACGTAGAA
>DCTU01000068.1:0-14700 GCA_002329445.1 bacterium UBP9_UBA1432 | reverse complement strand
CCGGCGAAGCGCTTCGATCAGGGGGCCGACCAGGCCTTCGGCCTCGCCCAGGGCGAAGAGGTCGACGAAGTCGGCGAGGGGCTCGGGGTTGAGCAGCGTGATGGCCCCCCCCACCACCACGAGGGGCTGGTCCGCGGTCCGCTCCTCGGAGAAGAGCGGCAATCCCGCCAGATCCAGCATCAAGGCCAGATGGGGGTAGTCGTTCTCGTAGGACACACTGAAGGCGACCAGGTCGAAGTCGCCCACGGGTCGCTGGCTCTCCAGGGTGAAGAGCGGCCTGCCGCAGTCCCGGTACTCGCGGAGCTCTTCGGGGTCGGGCAGGAAGAATCGCTCGCATGTGACCCCGGGGATCCCATTGAGCATGGCATAGACAGCCTGCATCCCCAGGTTCGACATGCCGACGAAGTAGGTGTTGGGATAGCCCAAGGCCACCCGCACATCCCCTCCCGAGGCGGGCCGCAGCAAGGCCGTCTCCGCAGCCAGGCGGCGCTCGGCGTTCTGGATCAGGTGCCACGACATCGTGCTGAGAGTCTAGCAGATCCGGACAGGACGCGACACAAGCGACTCGCCCGACTCCCCCCCGGAGCGGCGTCCTTTCCCGAGAAGATCTTGACGCGTGGGCCGAAGACCGCCTATACTTCCACACGGCCAGAGACAGCAGGTGCATCCGCTCAATCGCCCCTCGGGGCTGCCTGCCGAGGCGAAATGGAAGAAGACTCCAGCCCTGAAGCGCCGGATGGTGCTTTGGTGGTTTCGCCCTCTGCGCCTCCCCTTCAAGGGAGGCGTTGCTGTTTTCCGGGGAACCGGCAGACAGCGGCTCAATCGACCCCGGATTGTCCGGGGGAGGAAGGGAGGAACCGCACATGCAGAAGACTGCCGCCCAGAACCGCGAGCGCAGACAGGAGTCCCTCCAGACCCTGCGCGAGTGCTTCAACAAGGCCAGCATCGCCATCTTCACGGACTACCGTGGGGAGGCTGCCGGCCTGACGGTGAAGGAGATGACCGATCTCCGCGGCAAGCTGCGCGACCAGAAGGCGGAATTCCGGGTGGCCAAGAACACCATGATCCGCCGGACGCTGCACGATCTGGGAATCCAGGAGGCCGATTCGTATCTCCAGGGTCCCACCGCCGTGGCCTTTGGCTACGAAGATCCCGCTGCCACCGCCAAGGCCGTCCTGGACTTCTCGAAAGAGCAGAAGCCCAACCGCCTGCCCCAGGCCAAGGCCGCGATCATGGAAGGTCGCGTGATCGACACGCAGGCCCTGGAAGCCATCGCCAGCCTGCCGTCCCTCGAAGTGCTGCGCATGCAGCTCCTCGGGCTCATGCTTGCCCCGCATCGTCAGTTGCTGGGGATGCTCAACGCCCCGGGACGCAGCATGGCCACCGTGCTCGACGCCTGGAACACCAAGCGCCAGGAAGGCTGAGGCCACCGAAGCGCGCATCTGTAGAAAACTAGAATCCGCCTAGGAGGAGATCCGAAATGTCGAAGTCCGAACTGATCGACGCCATCTGCAACCTGAGCCTTCTCGAGGCCGCCGAGATCGTCAAGGAGCTCGAAGAGCGCCTGGGCGTCTCCGCCGCCGCCCCCATGGCCATGGCTGCCATGCCCGCCGCCGCGGCCGCCGCTCCCGTCGAGGAGAAGACCTCCTTTGACGTCGAGCTGACCTCCGCCGGCACCAACAAGATCCCGGTCATCAAGGTCGTCCGCGAAGTCACCTCGCTGGGCCTGAAGGAAGCCAAGGACCTCGTTGAGGGCGCCCCGCAGATCCTCAANNGAAGGCGTCAGCAAGGAAGAGGGCGAGGCCATCAAGGCGAAGTTCGCCGAGGTCGGCGCCACCATCACCGTCAAGTAGAAGTCGCTTCTGGCGTCTTGCCACGACAGGCCGGGCACCCGCCCGGCCTGTCGTGCTGCAGCCAGGAATCGCAGAGTCTGGACGTCGAAGCACCTGCTTGACAGGCGGCTCGCTCGCAACCTTCAACCTCCAGCCGGCCATGCCGCCACCAGAGCCTTTCTCGCCGTCGGAGGCGTGCCATGAAGAGGATCCGGGTGCGAGCCGCCGTGCTGCTCCATCAGGAAGAGACGGTCCTGCTCGTCCGGCATCGGAAGGGGTCTCGAACCTACTGGCTGCTGCCCGGTGGAGGCGTCGATTTCGGCGAGACCGCTCCCGAGGCGGCACGCCGGGAGGTGGCCGAGGAGACGGGCCTGGACGTGGAGGTTGCAGACCTGGTCATGGCCTCTGAGACCATCGCACCGGACGGTTCCCGCCACGTCCTCCACCTGGTCTTCATGGCCAGCCTGCGAGGCGGAACCCTGAAAGTCGGGAACGAAGAGCGGCTGGCAGAAGCCCGTTTCGTGCCCCTGGCAGAGCTCCCGGATCTGGAATTCCACCCTCCAATCGCGGAGTTTGTCGGGGCGCTGGCCCGCGGACGCGCCCCCGACCGACGCTACCTGGGCCGGCTCTGGAGGACCTGAGCCGGGCAGGCGTCCCAGTCCTGACAGAGAAGACCCCTTGCTGAAGAACCTGATGGAGGAACCCCGATGGCCATCCAGATCGTCGACGATGCTGGTTTTCGGACCGAGGTGCTGGACTCGAGCCAGCCTGTCCTGGTAGACTTCTATGCGGACTGGTGTGGCCCGTGCAAGATGCTGGCTCCCGTCCTGGAGAAGGTCGCCGACCAGTTTGCGGGCAAGGTCCGATTCCTCAAGTTGAACACCGACGACAGCCCGCGGACGGCCCAGGACTACCAGGTCCGGGGGATCCCCACGCTCCTCCTCTTCCAAGCAGGGCAACCGATCGAACGCAAGGTCGGCTTCGTCAACGAAGCCGAGCTGACGAAATTCATCGAGAAAAACGTGAATCCCGAAGGTTGAACTGCAAGAGCCTTCCCAAGAATCGGCCTGGAGAGAACCTCACCATGAACACGACAGCGGAACGTCTGCCCAAAGAAGCGATCTTGCGCCTGGAGCTGGACCTGAGCCGAATGATGCGTCGCTGGCAGGAGGAACCTGCCTCGGCACCCGCCCCGGTGGACGAGTTCCTCCCGACCCGGGAGGTCTGCCACACCCTCGGCCAGCCCTGGGAGCGCCTGAAGAACAAGCCCTGACCGGGAGACCGGAGGTCTTCTGGCGGGCGCCCTTCCTTCTATTCGCCGGACCGTGGCGGAGGCATCGCCCCAGGAGGCGGGATGCTGATCCGAGACTGCAAGGCGGCCTTCACCACGCCCCCCAGACGCCCGGCCTGCAGAGGCGAGGACACCGAACGACGCTGCTGGCGGAGGAAGTGGGCGGTCTGCACCGGGGCCTCCTGGCTGCCCGCGTCTGCCTCGGGAACCAGCAGGTTCCGCCGGCACGCGAGCTCGGCCGCGACGTACTCCAGATCCACGCCCTCTCCGCCCCCCTCTGCGGTTTCCTGCACTCCGGGTGCTTCCCGATCCTCCGGGACCGCCAGCTCTTCGCCCAGGTAACGACGGAAACTGGAGCCCTGATCGGGGGCCTCGTCGACTTCGAGATCCTGGGTCCGGATCTGCTTCTGGACCAGAGAATAGGGACGAATCTCCTGCACTTGCATCCTCCCTCTAGTGTCATCCTATCATAGATCGGCCTCCGGGAAAGGTCCAGGCTCGCCGGATGGGTTCCAACGGGAGCCGATTCTCCGGGAGGCCCCGACCGGATCGCTTCCGGGACCAGGCTGCGAGAGACCCGTGAGTCCCAGGAGCACCTGGAGGGAAGCCCCAAGCCGGCTCAGGTTCGGACGCGTCACGGGCCGCCGACGTCTTGAACCCGATTCAACAGGCAGACGCCCGCCCCCCCGAATTCTCTTGCATGCAACGGCAGGCCCGTGCTATGATCCTGGCGAGAGTCACCCTGCGGTGCTCGCAAAAAGGCGGGGCACGTTACTGAGCCAACAATAGGACATCGGGAGCATTACTCCGCACCGAAGAGTCGAGTTACGCGCCTCGTGCGCGGAGTCCTTGGAGGGGCGGGTCAGAGGTCGCACCCACCTGCGCAAGCAGGTTCAAGTACGTTCCCGCTCGCGGCATCGCGGGGAGGCTTCTCACCACGAAGGCGCCCGATTTGAACGGGCGCCTTCTCCCCCTTGGACGCCGATCTCCGCATCGGCCCCTGCCTGACCGGGGGCACGCGATCACCTGGTCTTCGTGCCCGGTCAGGACGCCGAGAAGAGGAATCCTCTCCCCGCCATGCCAGTGCCGTCCTTGCGCCCCCACGGGCCGGCCCCGGGAACCCTCCCGGCGGGGACGGATTGGGACGGCTCGCTGCCGCTGACCGGTCCACGCGCGGGTTCCAACGGGCGCTCCCACCCTGCCGAGGGTTCGACGGTGGTCCGCAAGACCACGGCGGGGCTGACGGCCACGGTCGTCCAGTTGTGTGCAGCGCTCCTGACCGCCTTCGTCCTGGCCCGCAGCCTGGGTCCGGAGCTGCTGGGGCAGTATTATCTGCTCTACACCCTGACCCTGACCAGCGCGCTCTTCGGCAGCCTGGGGGTCGAAGCCGCCAACTCCGTCTTCGTAGGCCGGGGTGAGGAACACCCCGGGCGGGTGCACACCGCGTCCCTCCTGCTCACCGTCCTGCTCGGGGGAACCGCCGTCCTGCTGGCGGCGGCTGCCTATCCCATCCCCTGGCTCGGCCTGACGGGGCGGGTGGACCCGATCCACTACATGCTGGCCCTCGCCACGGTCCCTTTCATCCTTTACCAGAACCTGGTCTGGTCCATCCTGATCGGAACGGGTCACCTGGTCCTGATGAGCCGGACCAAGATCCTGGTCGCGCTTCTGCGACTGGTCGGCGACATGACGGTGGTCGGTTTTCTGTGGATGGGGGCCAGCCATGGGCTGGCCGCCTCCAGGTTCGGGGTTCGCGGCCTGCTGATCTCTTTTCTGCTCTGCTCGGCCCTGGGAGCGGTCTTCCTGCTCTGGCTCACCCTGCCCGTGGCCCGGCCTCAAGCCCTGCGGACCCGAGGTCTGCTGGGACGGCTGACGGGTTTCGGAATCCGCAGCCACCTGGGCACCATCGCGGGACAACTGCACTCACGGGCTGACACCTTCATCCTGAACGCCTTCCACGGGACCGCCGCCGTCGGGCTCTATTCGGTGGCCGTCCAGGCCGCAGAGTTGCCGATCCTGTTCTTCACGGCCATTCAGAACGCGGTCTTTGCCCGAGTCAGCGGAGGAGACCGGGACGAGGCCACGCGGATGGTCTCCTTCCTGGTGCGCCTGGGATGCGCCGCGTGGCTGGCCCTGGTCGGCTTGGGACTGACGGTGGTCCCCCGGGTGATCACCTGGATGCTGGGTCCGGCCTACCAGACCAGCGGCGAGGCCTTCATGGTGCTGATCGGGGGCACCGCCGCCGTGGGGATCTCCCGGCTGTGCAACCCCTACTTCCTGGGGCAGCTCAAGCGCCCGGGACTCCTTTCCGGACTGGCCTGGCTGAACGTGGCCATCAACCTGGCGGCCTGTGCCTTGCTGGTACCGGGCCTGTCGGTTCTGGGAGCGGCGACCGCCTCGCTGGTGTCCTACCTGGCCGGGTTGGTGATCCTGCTCTTCTTCTACTGCCGGCTCAGCCAGCAGTGCCTCTTCGAGGTCCTGCGCCCCCGGCGCGACGATTTCCAGATCCTCTTGAACGCCCTGCGCAGCCTCACCCGGGAGGCGCCGGCCCGCTAGCGGGCTCAGCGGCGGCCACCGCCGGCTCGGGCCAATCCGGCAACTGGAACTCGCGAAGGTAGCGCGCGTCATCCTCGGGAAGGTGCGTGTTGATGTACATCCCGGTCCCCACCTCAAAGCCTGCGGGAGTCGTGACCCGGGGAATCAAGGCGGCGTACCAGTGGGCAAAGGGGACCGATCCGTAGTCGCGACTGGCGGTCCGAAAGATCAGGTTGTAGTCCGGGTCACCCAGGCCGTGGTAGAAGCGAGCCAAGGTTTCGCGCAGGACGGCCGCGAAGTCGACCTGCTCCTCCGGCCTCAAGTCGGAGGGGCAGCCGCTGTGCCGATGGGGAACGATCCACATCAGGTAGGGTGAGGCGGCAGCAAAGGGCACGAAGGCGCTGCACGTCTCACCCTCGACGACCAGACGCCGTCCGTCCAGCTTCTCCCTCCACAGCATGTGGCAGTGGACGCACTCGCCGTAGTCGTTGTGGTAGCGCATGGCCTCCTCCATGCGGTTGCGAACCGTGCGGGGGGTGACGGGAAGCGAGACGACCTGGGAATGAGGATGGGCCAGCGAAGTCCCCCCGCGGGCCCCGTGATTCTTGAAGAGGATGACATGCTCGGCCTCGGGTCCCACGCGCAGCTCTCGATAGCGCTCGGCCCAGGCCTGGACCACCAGGTTGACCTCCTCGGGCCGCTGAAGAGCCAGGGTGGTGCCGTGACAGGGGGACTCGATGATGACCTCATGACGTCCAACCCCCTGCATCCGCCGTTCAAAACGCCCCCCATCCCGCTGGGGGGGAGGTCCGGGAAGCAGGGCGGGGTACCGGTTCGGACAGGAGCGCACCTGCCAGGTTCCGTCCGGATTCAGGTAACGCAGGGTCTCGCCCGGGGTGTTCTCTTCGTGGCCGGGACAGAACGGACAACGCTCGTCGAATGGAGGATGGTCGTGGGTCCAGCCACTGCGGGCCAGGGACTCCTGCCGCATGTCCTCGGGGCGCCGCGCCCTCTCCGGGGCGAAGATCACCCATTCCTTGGTGGCCGCGTCCTGACGCAGATGGGGCATCGTGTCTCCTTCAGTCGAGTCTTCGAGCCAGCAGTTCCGGGAAGGACGTGGCCATGAGCTGCTCGCGACCCATACCTGTCCGCATCCGGATCTCCGCCTCGTCCCACGCACCGCAGTCCAGCCCTCGAAGGACATGGGCCAACAGGGCCCGACCGGTGGCCGCGTCGTCAAAGACCGTCCCCACCCGGGTCGCCTGCGCAGAGGCCTCCAGGAAGTTGTTCAACCGGGTCGTCACGACGTCAGCCCCTTCCAGGAACCAGGCCTGGATGACTGCGAACCGGCTGACCAGTTGAGCGGGATGGAGATCCCATCCCTGGTGGAATCCCTGTCGCAGACCGCGTCGGATGTCCAGGGCGTGGTTGCGCCAGGCCTCGTGCACTGCCCGGCGGTTCTCGAGCTGTTGGTCCTGGCCCAACTCCGGACCGCGATGCGGGGGCACGGGAAGAACGGTGGTGGTCCCGTCCACCAGACGGACGGACTGCCCGGCCACGCCGAGGTGCAGAGTCGCCCGGGCGAAGTCGCACAGCGGATGACCCAGATCCTGCTCGGCAGGTCCGACTCCACAGGCGGTCAAGAAGTCGTTGGCCCCGAAATGGATCGCCAGGCAGCGCCCCTTGGTCGCCTGCAGAGCGGCCCGAACCAGTTGAGGGTCCAGGCCTTTCGGGCTTTCCACCATCAACTCGACGGCGACGCTCCCGATCGGCAGCTCCAGGGCCGCCTCCAAGCGCTCCAGGGCCTCGACCAGGACCTGAGGGGACTCGACGTCCTCGACCTTGGGGAGGGTCACCACGAAGCCCTCGGGAAGCCGGCCCACTTCCGAGAGCAGGCGGGTCAGGACCAGGTCCAAGGTCCGCAGGGCACGCGGGCCGGTCTGGCGGGTCAAGGCCCGCACCCGAATCCCGACCCGAGGGGGGAGCGCGTCCTCCTGCAGGGCGATGGCGAGAGCCTGGCCCACCCCCCAGGCGTGATGGTCCTCCTCCTCCTCCGAGCGGACCCCGTACCCGTCCTCGAAGTCAATCCGGTAGTCCTCGACCGGACGCTCCTCCAGGCGGTTCTTGAGGCGGGGCCAGACCAGCCGGGCCGTCTCGAGGTCCATCCCCATGGCCTCGGCCAGCGTCGGGGGATCCGGAGCGTATCCCTGCAGGGCTTTCAGCGCCAGACTCCCCAGTTTTCGCGGAGTCTGGGCAGAAAAGAGGTGGGCGCCGCCGTAGACCGTGTGGATGGGATGCCACCCGGGGGGGACCGAGGAGGCCGGATCGGAGGGGAGACGGGCCAGGAGATGGGCGCCCGTCGCCAGCGGCAGGGTCGTGTTCACCTGGACCGCTTCGCATCCCAGGCTTCGGCTCCTCCGCCCGCCGAGGAGGAGGGCAGCCGCACCAGGCGCCCCGGTGGCCCCTCCCAGGTCCCCCGGACCACGGCGCGGTGCGCGACCCGAGTCAAAGGGTCAAGCCTCGGCCATCTCCAGAGCCCGACGGACCGCCTTGGCCGGATCGACCAGCCCATGCCCGCCCAGGATCGCCTTGGTGTCCGGAATGGGCTGGGCGGTCTCCTTGAGCAGTTGGATGACCTCCCGGGGGGAAAGGTCGGGGTTCGCCTGAACCACGTCGGCCGCGATGCCTGCCACCACCGGCGTGGCCATCGAGGTGCCCGAGAGCAGCACGTAGTAATCGCCCAGGTGCATGACGTTGGCGCGATCGATGGCCGAGCCCGGCGAGCGGAGCGAGACCATGTTCACACCGGGGGCGGCGATGTCGGGCTTGATGTTCTTGTCCCGGGTGGTGGGGCCCCGGCTCGAGAAGAACGCCATCGTGTCGTCGCCGTGGGTCGCCGTGTTCTTGTCGTCGTAGGCCCCGACGGTCAGCACCTCTCGGGAGATGGCGGGAGTCCCGATGGTCTGGCGACCCGGGCCCGAGTTGCCAGCCGCGATGACGGGCACGATCCCGGCCTCCAAGGCCCGGTTGACCGCCAGCGCCACCAGGTCATCCTTCTCCTTCTGGTTGGCGGCAGCCCCCAACGAGAGGTTCATGACCTTGATGTTGTACTTGTCCTTGTTCTCGATGCACCACTGGATGCCCCGGATCACGTTGGCCATGGATCCTCCCCCGTTCCCGTCGAGGACCTTGACCCCGATGATGTCGGCCTCAGGGGCCGCCCCCCGATAGACTCCCCCCGCCTTGGTCCCGTCCCCGGCGACCAGTCCCGCCACGTGGGAACCGTGCCCATTGTCGTCATACGGCTCGGTCCGGCCGTTGCAGAAATCCTTGAAGGCCACCAGACGGTCGCCCAGGTCGGGGTGGGGATGCACGCCGGTGTCCAGGACGGCGACACCGACCCCCTTGCCGGTGATGCCCGCCTCCCAGACATCCTCGATGGTCAGCACCTCGCGCACCGCGTCGATCCGCTCCGCCGGACGGGGCATCCGGCTTCCTGCCCGGGTGAGTTCCATCGGAGTCACGTAGGAGATGCCCCCCACCCAGGCAGCCTGAACCTGCGGCTCGGCCTGCCCGGCGTAGCCGTCCTGCGCGACGGATTCGCGCGAGACCCGAGGCGCCCCCTCGGGGCGCACCGCGGGAAGGGGGTTGATTCGCACGGCGTCGGTTGGCTTGAGGCTCATGGGCTCCTCCTGCGCAGGCTTTCCTCCTCAGCCTACCACGGGCTCCGGCCGGTCGGCAGCCGGCAGATGTTAACAACGAGTCGGCCAGGTCCTCTCTGCACCTTTAACATGCCGGAAACCTCCCCCCCAGCGCGCCTCCCTATAATCAGGAGAGCACCGAGTGGAGGGTCCCCATGTCTTCGATCGGCCCGAACATGCCCAGGAACTTCCTGGATGCCGCAGCCCTGCGCCGGGCCGCCGAGGCCCCCGCCGGCACTGCCGCCGGCAGCGTCCGCGCCGAAGAAACCGATGGGGCCGCCAAGCCCCCGAAGAAGTCCCCGGCTCCCCCGGAGGCCGCGGCCCCCGGAAAGGCCGAGAAGGAATGGACGGTCCTTCTCTACCTGAACGGGAACAACGCCCTGGCCAACCAGGCCATCTCGACCCTCAAGCAGATGGAGTTTGTCGGCTCGGACCAGAAGATGGACTTCGTGGCCCAGGTCGGACGCGCCAAGAGCCCGTTGGACCGCTTCTCGAAGGACTGGAGCGGGGTGCGCCGCTACCACATCCAGCACAACGGCAAGGAATTCACCCCTGCCGAGATGGTCAAAGGAGCCCTGCTGGGCTTCCTCCCCGGCCAGACCAGGAAGATCCAGTCACCCGTGGTCCAGGACCTGGGCCAGGCTGACATGGGCAGCGCGCGGACCCTGGAGGAGTTCCTGGAGTGGGGAATCCAGGCCTATCCCGCCAAACGCTACATGGTGGTCATGATGGGACCTTCGACCGGGGTCTCCGGGATGATGAAGGATGACACCACCGGCCATCAGATGAAGGTGCCCGACCTGGGCCAGGCCCTGGCCAACGTGCACGAGAAGACGGGCCGGAAGATCGATCTCCTGAACCTGGACGGCTCGGCCACCAACACCATGGAGCTGGCCTACCAGATCCAGGACCACGTGGGCTACATGGTCGGCTCGCAGGGGATCCAGTCCGGGAGCGGGATGCCTCTGGCCATGATGGCCAACGAGATGAAGAAGGCCAACACCGACCAGGCCCAGGACGCGCTGACCATGGCCCGCTACATGACCTTGATGAACTCGATGGCCGCCACGGCTTCCCAGTTCTCTTCCACCATCTCGGCCATCGACCTGGAGAAGATGGACGGCGTCAAGAAGGCCTGGGACGACCTCTCGAAGGAGCTCCTGGCTGCCGACGTCCCGCCGGCGAAGATCCGGGAGCTCCTGGATCAGACCCAGGACTTCCAGGGAAGATCCAAGAACCAGGCCTACCAGAACTCCCGGGACGCCTTCCACTTCGCCCAGCTCGTCCAGGCCGACCCCCAACTGTCCAGCCCCCAGCTCAAGGCGGCCGCCCAGGCCGCCATGGACGCCATCGAGGGGGCCCTGGTCGGAGACGCGGCCTTGGGCAAGTACGACAAGAACGCCCACGGGATGTCGGTCTTCGGTCCCACGCACTACGGCTTCTTCCGACCCGACGGCACGCCCGTCCCCAAGGATTTCTCGCACGAGGCCCACTACGACAAGACGGCCTTTGCCGAGGACACCAGTTGGGATGAGGTCCTGACCAGGTCGGCCCGCGACTCGGGATTCAACCGGGCAGCCCGGTCCCTGGGACTGTCGGAGACCGCCCTGGACCGGATCCACGCCAACGTCTCGCAACACAAGTCGAAGCTGACCACCCCCCTGCGTCTGGGCTCGATGATCGGCTGGACCAACGCCATGAACGCCTGGGGCGGGCGCCCCGCCACGGGCATGCTCTTCCTGAAACCAGAGACCGCCGTCTACGCGGGCGTGGCCGGAGCAGGCTGGGATGCGGCCCAGGCCCTGGACAGCCTGGTCTACTCGGCCCGAGAGCTGAAGGATCGCCAGGCTGTGGTCAACCACGCCTTTGACGTGGCCAAGGCCGGAATGAAGGCGACTGCCAACCTCAGCCACGTGATCCCGGCACTGGCACCTTTCGGCGCGACCGCAGGGGCCTTGATGTTCCTCAGCCCGTGGATTCAGAACGGCTACGGGATCTTCGAACAGTATCAACAGATCCGCGACGGGATCGAGTTGTCCGATCAGCCCCTGGCCAGTCGACTGGGCCTGGCCACCGCGCGCCACTTCGGAGGCCAGAAGCTCTGGGACGAGTAGCTGACCCGGGGGGTTCCCGGACGGACACAGGGCCCCGCCGGCCCGAAGAGTTCCGCCCATCCTCCCCTGAGTGCCGACGAGCCCGACCAGGTGGTCGGGCTCGTCTGGTCTTCCCAGGTTCCTCCGGAGCGTCAGTCCTCTGGAGGGGAAGGAGGCGAGGGGGGCGCAGGGGCCGGCTTCTCCTTGCCGCCTTCCTCCCCCGTGACGGCCCGGACCTGACTGAACACGCTCCAGGCGGTGTTGGCCACCCAGGCGCCGGCGGCCACGATGGCAGCCGGGCGCCCCAGTCCCATGGAGACCGCCATGGTGGCTGCCCCCTGCACCGTCTGCAATGCACCCGAGACCGTGTCGGGAAGGTAGCGGTTGATGGCCGAGGCACGAGTCTTGTTGATCCCGTCCAACAGGGCGCAGGTCCCTCCAACCATCCCCAGCATCCCGAAGACGGCCTTCGGCGGGTTGCCGCGGAGGGTCTCCACGGTGTTCCACATCGCCCCCATGCCCCCGACTCCCCGAACGAACTGGTCGTTGGCCTGACTGAAGGCGAAGGCCTTCTCGAACTTCCGGCTGCCGCCCACCCCGCCCAGGTCGTCGGCTTTGGTCGAAGCTGATGTCTCGGCAGGTCCTCCGACCTCCTGAGCCGGCGGGGAGGGTGGCTGGGGGTCCTGCTCCGCTCCGACCGGCTTGCGCTCCTGGATCTTCTCGTGCGCGGCCACACCCAGGCGGCCGACCAGTGCCGCGGCCGCAACCCCTCCTGCGAGGGTCCCCACCAGCGCCGGGGCGCCCAGGGCAGGCGCCGCCACCGCCGCACAGGTGGCCAGCCCCTGGAAGAGCTGCAGACTGCCCTTCAGTGCGCCGTGACCATCGCGGTTCACCGCAGCCCGACGGCCCTGGGAGGCGCCGACCGCGACGTCCATCGTCCCAGCAGCCAGGGCCAAGGGTCCACTCAGGGACCAGGCCGGCAGACCGGCCACCCCGCCGGCCAGAGCATAAACCTGACCCGCGCGCGCTGCGCCCTGAGCCAGGAGGCTCACTGCCGAGGCCGCGGTGTAGGCCGCCTCGAAGCCCTTGCGATGCTTGTCGGGACTGGAAGCCTGGAACTCGTCGAGCGCGGGCCCCTCGGGGTCACCCGACGGGGCTGGCGAACCGGAGGCCAGGGCCCGCAGACCGGAGGCCGGAGTCGGAGTGGGGGTGATGGCGATCAAGGCACGAGCCCCTTTCTGGTGCTTCCATGCTGATGATATCGAGCCCGGAGCCGGCCCGTGTTAATAGAATGTGACACGGCTCCTGGAAGCCAGCTTACAGCGTCCGGGTCTGCACCTGGCGCTTCTGGGTCTCGCGGAGCTGCTCGAGACGCTTGATCTCGATCTCCACCTCCCAGTCCATCTGGACCTCCTTCTGCAGCTCGGGAGGCAGGGCCGAGATGAAGGCCTGTTTGTCGTTGCAGTTGTCGAAGGCTGTCTGGAGGTCGATGTGCCCTTCGTGATAGCGATTCAGCAGGGACTCCTCCATCGTGGTCATCCCGCTGGAAGCCGCGATCTCCATCAGCGAATGAAGCAGATGGGTACGGTCATCGCGAATGATGTGCTTGACGGCCGAGTTGGAGATCAGCACCTCGGCAGCCACCACCCGACCCGTGCCGCTGCGACGCGGGATCAGCCTCTGGCACATGATGCCCCGGATCACGTCGGTCAACTGGTGACGCGCGCTGACCCGAAGGTTGTCATCGAAGAAGGACAGGAAGCGCGACACCGTCTCGATGGCGCTGCGGGTGTGCAGGGTGGCCAGCACCAGGGCACCGACCTGGGCGGCCCTCAAGGTCATCGCCGCGGTCTCGGCGTCGCGGATCTCGCCGACGAAGATGATGTCGGGGTCCTGGCGCAGGGCACCGCGCAGGGCGACGTGGAAGTTCTCGACGTGGGTGCCCACCTCGCGCTGCTCGATCATCGACCGCTTGCTCTCGAAGAGGACCTCGATGGGGTCCTCCACGGTGATGATGTGGCGCTGACTCTTCCGGTTCACCAGTTCGATCATGGCCGCCATCGTCGTGGACTTCCCCGAACCGGTGGCGCCGGTGACCAGGACCAGGCCGTTCTTCTCAAAGGCCAGGCCCTCGAAGGGGCGGGGCAGGCCCAGCTCATCGAAGGTCTGGATCCGATGGGCCAGCACCCGCATCGAGATCGACGAGCCGTGGTACTGCTTGAAGACGTTCAGGCGGAAACGGCGACGCATGGTGGGGAACTCGACCGTATAGTCCAGGTCCCGCCCCCCGTCCTCATAGAAGACGCTCTTCAGGTAGCGGTCGGTCAGAAGATCGATCAGTTTGTTGATCTCTTCCTGGGTGATGGGGTCCGGCTCCATCCGGACCAGTTCCCCGTGAATCCGCGCAATGGGGGGGGAACCGGCAGAAAAGTGGAGGTCTGAGGCCCCCTGCACCAGGGCGCTGTGCACCACGCCCCACTCCATCAGGACCCTCTCGGCTTCGCGATCCAGGATCATCTCGCTTGAGTCAACGCCTTTCTGGAGAGTTGCTCCTTCCTTCGCCGTGGGGCGAGGAAAGGTCCTGCCGGGATCTGGTGTCGTGGCCCGAGGCTGCTATACTAGGCGGGGAGCTCACCCTGGAGNNAGTCGTGGTTTGCTGGAGGCAAATCAGACTTTTTGCAACACAGCGGGGGTGCGAGAGGCCCGGCGAGGCGACCGACGCGGTATTCACACAGGCTCCTAGCAGGAACTCCAGGCGCATCCGGTCGCCGCAGCGCTCGTAGCGGGCCTCGCCGACGTGGGTGGCTCCGGGTAGCGGGCCGGTATTGCGGGGGTGAACCGCGTGGTCGAGGAGGGTGGGGTTATACATAGGGCGCTCCGAGCGGGATGCGGTGTGGCCGCTGGGAGGGGGTTCCTCTCGCTGCCCGATTTTGAAAGGGAGGCCGGCTGCCCATCGCCGGACCAAGAACGGTAGACATCGAGTTCCATGCTCCTTCCGCGCCTTTGACTGCCGAGGCTTTCCCTCGCCGAGCAACTCCGGCGGAGAAGACCCCTCCAACTCCTACTGCCGGAGGAGGAGACTTTTTCCGCACCTGGCCTGGAGCGGATTCCTCCATCCACTACTGCCGGGGTCCACGCTGTTTTCGGCAATGAGGCCCTCTGAAGAGGAAAATTCAACCACCGTGGAAGTCATGCGAAATTCTGGCCGTGGTCCGGCAGAGGTCAGTGGGAAGGGGGTTGACGGATGG
>DCTU01000001.1 GCA_002329445.1 bacterium UBP9_UBA1432 | reverse complement strand
CCCCGCGTCGTTCTTTTCTCCCCCCCGTATACTCCATCACGCTTCCCAGGAATCTCCTGCGAAACATGGCGGAGAGCGGGCGGGGGTGCCGGGTCGCACGCCGGTGACGTCGTGATCCTGCAACCTTCCNNGAAACATGACGGAGAGCGGGCAGCCGTGCCGGGAACCGGCGGTATTGAGGTCAGTGAGCGGTGGACGGTCCCTGCGCCCCGGCGTTCAACAACTCCATGATGGCCGCCCCGTTGTGCTGCCAGAGCAAATCCAGGGCGTGCAGCAGGTTCTCCGAGAGTTCCAATGCATCGGGAGCGTGCTGGCGCAACAGTTCCAGGACCACCAGGCAGCGGATCCGGGCGTTGAGCCCATCCTTCCGTTCGGCGGTCCCGGAAAGCTGCTCGACCAGCGAGAGAGCCGACAGGTGCGCGGCGATGGCGGCCACGCACAGGTCGAATCCGAGGCCCTCCTCCGCCTGGATCGCCGCGGCCAGTTGCATGGCGACGGCGACGGCCTGGATCTGCGGTTGCTCTTCGAAGAGGAGGGATTCGACCTCCAGGCCCCCTCCCAGCGGCTCTAGCCGGGTTCCGGTCGGTTCCTGGGCGGCCAGGGCGAACTGCTCGGCCAGCAGGAAGGACTCGGCCGACTCACAGAAGATGGAGGCCAGGGGGCCGGGAGCCCCACCCAGGAGCCAGGGCGGAGCCAGGCCGGGATTTCCCCTGGCCGCCGAGGCCATGAGTTCGACGAAGCGCTGATGGACCTCCTTCGCGGTCCGCAGATGCTCCTCGATGCCGGCCCGGTGGAAGCCTAGCCCCTCCTCTCCGCCCTCCTGGCGGACGACCGGCAGGCACGAGGCCAGGATCTTCGCCAGCAGATATGCGAAAAAGAGAGAGCCGGCGAAGAGCACCGGGACCCGCTCCCCCTCAGGTGTCAGGAGCACCCGCCCTCCCTGGCCTGGCATCGGCAGCACGCCCCAGGCGGCCGCCGGGCCCGCCGGCATCTCCTTCCTGGCGGCGAGTTCGAGAATCTCCCTGCCCATCTGGGCCAGGATCGGCTGACCGAAGAGCAGATCCTGCCCCGCCTCCACCCCTGGCCACTGAGAAGCCCAGAAGGGCTGGTTCCCGGCCTCCTCGGCCTGGTGGAGGCTCTCCTGCAGGACCTTCGCCGCCTGCTCGGCCTGCTCGCGAGAGAACCAGCCCAACATCGACTCCTGCAAGGAGCGCAGGAAGCGTCCGGCAGGGGTGGACTCCAGTTCCGGATCTGCCGCCGGACGGACGCGCTCGTCCCGGTAGCGGCGCAACACCGCGCCCAGATCCAAGGGTGCCTCCAAGGCCGCCTGGACCTGCGCGCCACAGGCGGCTGCCTCCTCGTCCTCTTCCGAGCCGGAGCGCGCTTGCAGGTTCCGGGCTGCTTCCAACCAGAGGGGGTCTGGCCCGGGAGGAATCCCTTCCGCCCTCAGGACCTCCGCCGCCCGGCGGACGCACTCCTCAGGGTTCGGAACACCGGACGCGTCCAACAGGCGGGCAAGTTGAGCCAGGCCAGACGGATCCCATCGATGATGCAGGCTGTGCAGCAGGGCCACCAGGGCTGCCTCGCCCCGGCCGCGCTCGGCCAGGCACCAGCCCAGAATCCGCCAGCCCCAGGCCAGGTCCTTCGGAGCATGGCACAGAGGCAGGGTCTGCAGGGCTTCCTGGAAGGCCTGTTCCGGACGCCCCAGGCTGTGGAGGATCTCCAGGCGCAACAGGCGGGGACGGGCCGAAACCGGTCCCCGCGAAACGGCCTGGCCGAGAACCTCCAGCGCCTGCTCGGGCTCATCCCGAAGCAGGTGAATCCGTGATTGCAGGAGCAGGATGGGCCGGTGGGAGATCGGGCTGGGGCGGAAGCCCTGGGCCCTGGGGTCGGTCAGCCGATGGAATTCCGGTTCCAGGGGGTCCGAGTAGTCGACGAAGGCCGCGTCGAGATCGGACTCTCCCAGACCCTGCACGGCCTGTCGCATCTCGTCCACCAGGCGCTGGGCCTGGTCGAGACGCCCCTGCTCGAGGTGCTCCCAGACCTGCTGCTGCAAGGCCTGCATCCTCTCCACCTCCGCGTCCAGGACCCGGGCCGCCTCCTCACGCTGCTCTGCGGGCAACAAATCATAGAAGATCCGCCCCAGTTCCCTGAGGAAGGGGCGGGCCCAGGGTTCCTCGCGATGACGCTCGGCCTGCTCGTGCAGGAAAGGCAGGTCCCGTTCCGGATCCCCGGTCAACTGCTCCCGGATCCCGGCCAGGATCGGGGCATAGGGAGCTGGGGTCAAATCCATGGTGAGACCTCCTCGCAGAATGGAGTTCCCGGCCATGATATCGCATTACAAGTGACAGAGGGTGTCAGGCCCCGCCTCCGGCGGCCTCCACCAGCACCCGACTGCGACCGCTGCCCTGAGGCTCGACCCGGACCCGGGCTCCCAGCCGCTCGGCCAGGCCGAGACGTGCCAGATTATGCCGACCTGGCGCCCTCCGGCCTGCAGGGGCTCCAGGCAGGACAGCGCCACCTCCAGGGTCTCGGCGTCCAGGCTGCCAAGGCCCTCGTCGATGAGGAGCGAGTCGATGCGGGCCCTCTCGGCGGCCATGGCCGACAGGCCCAGGGCCAGGGCCAGCGAGACCAGGAAGCTCTCGCCCCCCGAGAGGCTCTGGACGCTGCGCACCGCGTCGCCCATGTCCAGGTCCACCACCTGGATCGCCAGGTGTTCCTCGGCCACCCGGCTGGAGGCCTCGCGGGGCGCAGGCACCCGCTCCAGGCGATAGCGGGGCGCCAGGTCCACCAGGTTGGCGTTGGCCTCGGCCAGCAGGGCCTCCAGGGTCAGGCTCTGGGCGAAGACCCGGAAGCGCTTGCCGTCGGCCGAGCCGATCACCTCGCGCAGGCCCTCCCAGACGCGCCAGCGCTCCCTGCGCTCCTCCAGCCTCCGGGTCACGGCCTCGCTCTGGCGCCGGTTGGCGGCATCCTGCTCCAGGGCGCTCTGGGCCCGGGCCAGCTTGAGCTGGGCCTCGGACTGGGCCTGCCGGGCCGCCTGGAGGCCCTGCTCGGACTCCGAGGCCGCGCGTGCGGGCCGCCCCTGCGACTCGTGCTGTTCCAGGGCGCGGGTGCGCTCCTGGAGGACGGTCCCGAGATCCCGCCGGTGGGACTCGATCCCTTCCAGTTGCACACGCACCTTCTCCGCCCAGTCGACTCCCCGCTCCAGGCGCCGGCGCAGCTCGCCCTCCTCCAGGCCCGCCTGGGCCAGGGCCCCGTCCAGGGCTGCCTGGGTTCCCCGGGCCAGGACCTCGCGTCGGGAGGCCTCCTCCCGACAGGCCTGCAGGTGCCCTTCGGCCTGGGCCAGCAGGGCGGCGGCCTCGGAGTCGCCTCGGCGGGCCTCTTCGCAGGCCCGTGCGGCGGCTTCCAAGGCCTCTCGCAGACGCTGCTCGACCCGGTCGACGGATTCTCCGGCCAGGAACCGGGCCCGCTCGCCTTCCAGGTGGGCCTTCTCCTCCAGGAGGAGGCGCAGGGACTCCTCCTTCTCGGTGAGGGCCCGGGTCTCGGCCTCCATGCGGGCCTGGAGCGCCGCGAGCTCGGGCGCGAGTCGGGTCAACTCCTGCCCGGCCGCCTCGCGCTCCTCCAGGAACCGGTTCCACTCCGAGACCCTCTGCTGGCAGCGGTCGGCAAAAGCCTGGGGATGACGGCGCAGCGAGTCCTCCCAGCCGGGAACCCCGGCGAAGGGCACGCGGAGTTCCTTGAGCGCCGCCTCCCTCCCCCGGGCGGCCTCGTCCTGACGGCGGGCCGAGGCCTGGGTCAGCTCAATGGCCTCGCGGGCCGCCTTCTCAGCCGCCTGGACCCGGTCTGAGGCCTCCTCGAGTCCCTTCTGCCGCGTCTCCACCGCTGCGGCGGCCTCCTGGGCGGCCTGATCCAGACGAAGCGCCTCCTGCTCGAGCCGGCGCACCGCCTCGCGCTGTTCCTCGAGCTCGGCCATGGGGCCCGAAAGACAGCCGGGAGCCAGAGGCGGCAGGTCGGGGTCGGCCTCTGCGGCCTGGGCCCAGGCCGCCTCCTGGATCGCGGCCTCGCGCCCGAATTGCTCGGCCTGGCGCAGGTGGTCGGCGGCCGCGCGTTGCAGCATTTCGCGGCGCGTGTGGGCCCGGGCCAGGGCCGCGGCCAACTCCTGGACCTGTCGTTCCAGGTCGGTGACCCGCTCCTGCTGGACACGAAGCGCTCCCGAAGTCGGAGCCTGCTCGTCCGCGAAGGGGTGCGCGGTGGCCCCGCACAGGGGGCAGGGCTCGCCCGGTCGCAGGGTGGCGCGTCGATCCTGAAGGTCCAGGCTGGCATGCAGCCCCTCCAGGGCCCGCCGGGCCTCCTCCAGACGGGCCTGGAGCGTGGTCAGTTCGGCCTGGCGATTGGCCTCGCGCTCGGCCTGGGCGGCTTCGGCCAGGCGGGTCTGGGCCTCGGCCCGGGCCTGGGCCTCCGCCTGCCGGGCCCGCCCGGCCTCCTCGGCGATCCGGGCCAGCTCGCGCAGGCGCTCCAGGCGCCGTTCGAGCTCCTCGCGCCGGCGGGTCAGCTCCTCGGGAGCCAGGGCCCGGCGGCTGGCCGCGACCTTTCCGGAAGCCTCTCGGGCCTCGCGCAGGGCCTCGGAGGCCTGCACGCGCGCCTTCTCGGCCTCACCGAGCGCGGCCTGGGCCCGCTCGGCGTCCTCGGCGAGAATGGGACGCCTGGACTCCTCGAAGGCCCAGACCTCCTCCGCCTCGCGGAAGCACTGGACCGCGTACTTCCAGCGATCCCACTGGCGGACCAGCTCGGCGAGGTTCTCCTTCTCCTTGAGCCACTCCAGGGCCCGCTCCTGGCGGGAGCGCGCCGTCGCCGCCTCCTTCTCCAGCGCGACCTGGCGCTGCAGCCCGGCCGCCTGGGACTCGCGGGCTCCCAGGACCTGGGCGCGGAGCGGCTCCAGGCGCGAGGCCAGATCGCCCAGGCGCAGGTCCAACTGGCGTGCCTTCTGGAGCTCGGGCTCGAGGCGGGCGCGCTCCTCCTCGGCACGCGTCCGGGCCTGCTCCCGGGCGGCCAGCGCGGATCTGGCCTGCAGGCAGGCCTGGTCTCGCGAGGTCCGGGTCTGCTCGGCCGCGCGCAGGGCCTCCAGAGCCTGCGTCTGCCCCTCCAGCGCCTGGTCCGACTCGCGCAGCACGCCCTTCAGCGGCTCCACCGCCTGCAACCCGGCCAGCTCCTGGCGCAGGGGAGCGGCCGCCTCCCAGGCCTCCTGGGCCTGGCCTGCCTCCCGGGCGGCCTGCTCCCGAGCCTCGAGGAGTTCAGCCAGCCGGCGGTGCCACCCGAGATCGGCTTCGGCCTGGCGCAGCGAGTCGCTGGCCGCCTGGAGTTCGGCCTGGCCGCTGGCCAGCCCGGCCTGCAGCGCCGCGAGCTCCTCCTCCCCCAGCAGGCGCACCGCGCCGAGTTCGGCCTCCAGGCGGGCCAGCTCGGCCTTCTCCTGGGCCGAGCGCTCGTGGGCGGCCCGGGAGAGGCGCGAGTAGAGGTCGGTGCCGGTCATCTTCTCGAGCAGCTCGGCCCGCTCGTCCCCGGAGGCCTTCAGGAAGGCGGCGAAGTCCCCCTGGGCCAGAAGAACCGAGCGGCGGAACTGGGGGAAGGTCAGACCCAGGCGCCGGGAGATCTCGGCCAAGGTCTCGGTGCGCCGATGGTCCCCCAGGGGCTCTTCGGAGGGCAGGGCCACCAGGGTCACCACCGGATCCTGGATCTTCCCGGCGGCCTTGCCGTAGGCCCGGCGCACCTCCCAGCGGGCCCGGTAGCGCCCGCCGTCCAGGCCCACGAAGTCCACCTCGGCATGGGCCTGACCGGCCCCCCGGCGCACCAGCGAGCAGGCATCGTGGGCGCCCAACCGCGAGGCGTCCTCCTCCCGGCCGATGCGAGGGCCTCGCGAACCGTCCAGGCGCGGCGTGCAGCCGAAGAGCGCCAGGCACAGGGCGTCCAGCAAGGTGCTCTTGCCGGCCCCGGTGGGACCAGTGATGGCGAAGAGGCCCGCCCCCTTCAGGCCCACCTCCAGGTCGACCTCGAAGTCTCCCTGCAGGCTGGCCAGGTTCGAGCCGCGGACGGCGAGGATCCTCATTCGGGTTCTCCCTGGACGGATTCGAGAAGCTCGTGGAAGGCGGCCAGCAGCTCCGGCGGCGGCTCGCCCTGGTGGCTGCGCTCGTAGCAGCGGCGGAAGACCTCGTCGGGCTGCAGCTCGGAGAGCGAGCGCTGGGGAACCGCCTCCACCAGGTCCGCGCCCGAGCCGGTATAGGAGACGCCCAGGCGGATCAGGCGGGGGGCCCGGCCTTCCAGGGCCTCCTCGATCTGCTGCTGGGCCTCGGGCTGGGGACGCTCCAGGCGGAGCAGCACCTCCAGGAGGGGGCGCCGGACTTCGGGAATCCCGTCGGCCGGGGGCAGACCGCGGATCAGCTCCAGGACCTGCTCCAGGGGTTGCGGTCCCTGCTCGGGAAGACGCATCAGCTCCCGGCTCCGAGGCACCTCCAGGGCCTGCAGATCGGCCAGCCCCCCCTCCTCCAGGTCCACCAGCAGCACGTGCTGGCGCTGG
>DCTU01000210.1 GCA_002329445.1 bacterium UBP9_UBA1432 | reverse complement strand
TTCCTGGGGCTGGGAACTGCGATTTTTGTTGGGAAGGGCGCCCACCCGGGGCTCGCCAGGTCGATCGGTCCGACTTTTGTTCAGTTCGTCGGACGCATCGCTCGCGGGTCGTGAGCCACCTGTCCGGGGCGACATCCCCCTTCGACGGGACGGCACGGCTCGGAAGCAAAGCGGATCAGGTTCGGACGCTCTGGGCTTCGTCGGGTCGGACCCGGCACCAAGAAGGATGCGCCCGAATCCGCCACCTGTCCCGGCATTCGGTGGTCGGACCATTGAGACTCGCCCCCACCCTGGGTTTGGGTGGGAAGGGCCCGTCTGCCTCGTCAGGTGCACCTTTGCGGTGCTCACGTCGTTTCCAACNNCGCCTTCCTTGCATCCAGACCCGCCTCGGCGCCCTCGGTTCGCACGCCAGACGGCGGATTCTGGATGCGAAACCCATGTTGACAGGGTTTTCTTGGGCGCCTATACTCGCTTGGCTGCGAGAGCAAGCGCGGTTGAGCTTTTTGTTCTCATTCCGGCCAGGGAGGATACGCGACCTGGCAGGAGACATCTGGAGGAACCTTTCATGAAGCGGACCTATCAGCCCAAGCGTCTGCGCCGGAAGCGCAACCACGGGTTTTTTGCGCGGATGTCCAGCCCGGGCGGGCGCGGAGTCCTGGCGCGTCGCCGTCGGAAGGGGCGCAAGCGTCTTTCCGCTTAGCGTTGGCCGCTGATCGCCTTGAGGACCCTCACGAAACCCAGGGACTTCGATCGGGTCTTTCGTCAGGGGCGGTCGGTTGCAGCACAGCACCTGGTTCTGTATTGCCTCAAGCGCCCACGGCCCGGGGGCCGTGTCGCGTTCTGTGTCAGCAAGAAGCTGGGCTCGGCGGTGGTTCGCAACCGCGTCCGACGTCGATTGCGAGAGGTCTATCGCCTGAACCAGGAGAAGCTTGCGACGCGATGGGACGTGATACTGCTGGCCCGTCCTGCGGCCCTGGGTGCGTCGTTCCAGGACCTGGAGAAGGCGTTTCTCAGTCTGGCGGAACGGGCCAACCTGATTCGGGAGGTCGCCACCCCGGCTTGTTCAGTCGGGGAGCGGTCCTCCTGATTACGATGTACCAGGCGGTGTCGCGTTACACCCCGGCGGTCTGCCGGTTCACGCCGACGTGTTCGGAATATGCCCGACAGGCCATCCTGCGCCACGGATTCTTCAGGGGCGGATGGATGGCAGCGTGCCGTCTGGGTCGGTGCCACCCGTTTCATCCTGGGGGTCACGATCCTGTCCCCTGACGGTTCCGGAGAGGAAGTTCCTGAATGTTGGACGCCCTGGCGCATGTGATGATTACGGTCCTCCGCAGCCTGGAGGCATTGACCCATTCTTATGGCCTGGCGATCGTCTTGTTTGCGGTCTTGATGAAGCTGGTCCTGTATTATCCGACCAAGCAGCAGTATCAGGCGATGGCGGACATGCAGCGCATCCAGCCCGAGCTTCAGAAGATCCAGGAGCAGTATAAGTCGGACCCCCAGCTTTCCCAACAGAAGCAGATGGAGATGATGCGGCAGCACAACGTCAACCCGATGGCGGGTTGCCTGCCGATGTTGATCCAGATGCCGATCCTCTTCGCGATCTGGCGTGCCATCATGATGGATCAGCATCTCTTCGAGAACGCGTACTTCATGTGGATCCACCCGGGACCCCTGCAGGCCCTTTTCCCGGACTATCTGGCATCAAGTCTGGCGGGCCGGGATCTGCCGATGATCCTGTTCTACGGGTTGACCATGTACCTGTCGCAGCGGTTGACGCCAACCCAGTCCAGTCAGCCCAATCAGCAGAAGCAGTTGGCTGTGTGGATGACCGTGCTGTTCTCGTGGATGATGTGGACCTACAACTGGCCTTGCGCCCTGATCCTCTATTGGAGCGTCTTCTCGCTCCTGACGATCGTGCAGCAGTCGATGATTTTGCGGACCCCACAGGCGGCGGTGACCGCGTAGTTGGAGTCCGCTCGGGAGGAAGACATCATGCCTGAATCCGTGGAGCCCCGCGAAGAAGAGTTTGCGGATGGTCCCGAGGAAGAGTTGGAAGACGATTTCGACGGAGATCTGGAAGAGGAATTCGAGGAGGATCTCGAGGAGGACTCGGATGACGACCTGGAAGAGGATCTCGAAGACGAGCTGACGCCCGGAGAGCAGGCGGGGACGGCAGAGGCCTGGGACGAGGCGGAGGAAGCCGATGACCCCGTGGCGGACCTGCTGTACGAGGTCGTCACGAGGATGGGGTTCCAGGACGTCGAGATCGAATGGGAGGAGCGGGAGGATCACGTCCGCTACTTCGTCGAGGGGGCCGAGCTCGGGGCATTGATCGGCCGGCATGGGAGCACGCTGGAAGCGTTGCAGTATCTGGTGGGCGTCATCAACTCACGGCGCGGTCTGGTCGAGCACAAGATCATCGTCGACATCGAGGGATACCGGGAGCGGCGCGAGGCTCGATTGCGGCGTCTGGCTCAGAGGACGGCCAACGAGGCCCTGCGGGAGGGTCAGGAGATCGCTCTGGAGCCGATGTCGGCGGGTGATCGGCGGGTGATCCATCTGGCGTTGTCGACAAACGCGTCCGTGACCACCTTCTCGGAGGGGGACGATCCCGACCGATGCGTGATCGTGGCTCCCCGTCGGGACCGCCGTTGAGAGCTTGACTGCTTCGTTGGGTTCTGGCGACGAGACGATTGTCGCGGTGGCCACCCCTCCCGGGGAGGGAGGGGTGGCCATTGTTCGTTTGAGTGGTCCACGGTCCGAGGCAATCCTGGCGCAGGTGGTGCGGCGTCCGCGGCCCGAAGAGTTGTGGGAGTCCCACCGACTCTACGCTGGTCGGGCATATTCCGCCACAGATCACCTTCTGGATGAGGTCCTGGCGGTCCTGATGAGGGGGCCGCGCTCCTACACCCGCGAAGATGTTGCGGAGATCCACTGCCACGGGGGCCTGGTCGTACCTGGACTGCTTCTCGACTCTTGCGTGTCGCGGGGGGCACGCCTGGCCAGGCCCGGGGAGTTCACCCTGAGGGCCTTTCTCTCGGGCAGGATCGACCTGGGGCAGGCGGAGTCGGTGCTGGCCTTGATCCAGGCCGGTTCGGCCGGGGAAGCCCGACTGGCGGCCGAAGGGCTCCAGGGGGCCCTGTCCAGGCGGGTGGCC
>DCTU01000004.1 GCA_002329445.1 bacterium UBP9_UBA1432 | reverse complement strand
GCCCCCTCGATGCCGGCGTCCAGATCGACGCGCGACACCAGGCCGGAGTCGAAGTGGCCTTCCTTCAAGCGATGGAGCAGGTTGATCAGGGGAAACTCGGTCGGTCCCTGGGCCAGCTCCGAGCGCTGGTAGGTGTCGGTGGACAACTGGCTGGAGTAGCCGGCCTTCATCAGTGCCTCCAGGGCCTGGCGGAAAGCCTCGTCCTGGGGATTCTCGGCGTAGCGACAGGCAGCCTGGAGGGCTGCCTCCATATCCTGGAAGGCCGCTTCCAGGGCCGCCACTCCCACAGCGTGAGCCTGCATGTGTTCCGGGCCCGCGGCGCGGATCTGGTCCAGGGTCTGAGCGCGCACTCCGGGGAGTTCAGCCAGCCGCTCCTGGGCCAGGCGACGGAGCAGGGCGGGATCCTCCTCGCCCACATGGACCTGACGCATCACCTCGATCAGGGTATTGCACAGGTTGGACGGGGTGACCTGGGGGAAGTCTGCAGTCTCGGCCATGGGGTGCCTCCAAGAGTCCACGAGTCTCCTCATGTTGGGCGAACCGCGACGACTTCCTCCAAGCCGGCAGGAGGAGGTTGCCGATCTCGGAGAATGGGCCCCGCCATGCGCGACCCCACCATCCGCGTCCTGATGATGCCCCGCGACACCAACGCCTGGGGAACCATCTTCGGGGGCGTCCTGCTCAGCCATCTCGACCAGGCAGCCGGCCTGGAGGCCATCCGCAACACCGACCACCGCATCGTCACCGTCGCCATGAAGGAAGTGGTCTTCCACGAACCGGTCCTGATCGGAGACCTGGTCAGCTTCTATGCCGAGACGGTCCGCCTGGGACGGACCTCGATCACGGTCAGGGTCGAGGTGGAGGCCGAACGGCGCGGACAGCGTCCGATGAAGGTCACCGAGGCGGAAGTGACCTTCGTGGCCATCGACTCGGAGGGCCGGCCGACGCCCCTCCGGACCGAAGATGGGGCACCCCCTGCAGGAGTGCCCCCCTGGCCGGCGAACCTGCCAGCCGGGGACCCGCTGTGACCTGGCTCACAGTCCGGGATGGATGGTGTGGTATAATACGTTCAGAAGATCGCCGTGGTTGCAGTCGGAAGGGTCTCCTCTCTTCATCCACCCGAATCGGGTCGTGGCATCCTTCCTCCATCGTCCCGACTGCCTCCACGGTTCTCCTTTTAACGCATCGGATTCACCCCCTGGAAGGGACCCGAAAAGTGGCCAGGGGGGCAACCTCCCGACCGGGAGCGGCCCCGAGGTGACCTCCGGGGCGGGGGCGGGGCGCCCGCTTCCTGCGCGGGCGCGCCGCTCAATGGTGGGGGCGCGGCCGGGTTGAGCTGAAGGAGCCGGCACCAGGAGGGAGAAGCGCGCACTCCATGGATCCCTTCATCCTGCTGGCCCTCTATGCTTCCTTGGGCTACCTGGGCGGCATGGCCCTGGCCGCCCAGACCGGAGTCCACTACCTCCACTCGGGCCGTCCCCGGCAGGCTGCCGCCTGCTTCCGTCTGGGGGCTTCGTTCTACCCTGGCCGTCGGAACCGGGTGCTGATGCGCAGCAACCTCCTGGCCGCATTGAGCATCCTGGGAGACCATGAGGCGGCCAACCGCGAATGGATCCGGCTGCGCCCCTGCCTGCGCGATGCCGGTCCCTATGCTCCCCTGGCTGCAGCCTGCTACGTCGCCTCTCTGTATTACCAGGGCCGTTACCGCGAGGGCCTGGAGGTCTCCAGCGACCCGGACGTCTGCCTGACTCCCGCGGATCGCGCCTCGTTCATGGCTCAGGACGGAGAGGCCTTGCGCCTGCTCAACCGCTCGTCGTGCGAGCTGGCCCTGGGACAGGTCGAAGAGGCCGCCCGGAGCATTGCCCAGGTCGAGACCCTGGCCTTGCATCACCAGGTGATGATCCAGCACCTGCAGATGGCCCGGGCCCGCGTGGCCTGGAGACGCGGCGAGGCGGAGCTGGCCGGCCGGCTCGTCCAGGGTCTCGACACCAGCGGAATCCCCGACGTCTACAAGGAGGAGCTGCTCCTTCTTCAAGCCCTCCTGCTGGCCCTGACCGGAAATCCCGACGAGGCGGAACGGATCCTGGACTTCCATGTCCGGGTCTCCTCGCCCAGGGGATTCCTCTACCGCCCCATGGCCGANNGCCTTGAAGAGCGGTCAGCCAGCCGGAGAGCCGGCGCTGCGAGGCGGACGCCTGGCTCAGGCCGGGGGCGACCTGAACCAGGCCCGCTTCTTCTTCCAGGAGGCAGACCGCACCGACCCCGAGAGCTGCTGGGCTGCCATGGCCCGACGTGCCCTCGAGGGCATGAACACGCCCTCGCCGGAGCCCCGCTGAGAACCCGAGGCATGGACCCCTTCCGGCCAGGAGGCAGAGCGGTTGAATCGAAGCGTCCAAGGCCATGATCCACCTTCTCAGGCCCTGCCGACAGGTCGGCTCGGTTCTCGAAATCGACCTGGAAGAATTGCGCGAACTGGGGATCCAGGGGATCCTGCTGGATCTGGACAACACGCTCCTGGCCTGGGACAACCTGGTGCTCAGCGATGAGGTGCAGAACTGGGTGCGTCACGCCATCGAGGAGGGATTCCAGCTCTGCATCGTCTCCAATGCCCACTGGATGCGCCTGGAGACCCAGTCCGTGGTTCTCGGAATCCCCTACGTGGCAGACGCCATGAAGCCCAGCACCCGAGCGATGCGCAAGGCGCTGGACCTGATGGGCCTGAGGTCCCACCAGGCGACCATGGTGGGCGACCAGATCTTCACGGACATCCTGGGTGGGAACCGACTGGGACTCTTCACCATCCTCGTGGTGCCGATGTATCTCAAGGAGCAGTGGTGGATGAAGGGTGTCCGCTGGATGGAGACCAGGGTGGTCCGGGTC
>DCTU01000003.1:1021-5486 GCA_002329445.1 bacterium UBP9_UBA1432 | reverse complement strand
TCCAGGACCCTCCGGTCCAGCTCGTCGAGGAACTCGAAGAGGCCCGGGGCCACCGGGAAGTCCAGGGTCAGGGTGTAGCCCTCGAAGGGGAACGACAGGTTTCCGGCCCCCGGCCCGAAGCGCTTCAGGACGCTGAGGAAGGAGGCCAGCCCCTGGCGGGCGCAGGCCTCCAGGACGCCGACCAGGGTGGCACGGGCCGTCGCGGTGGGCACCACGAACTGGTACTGGACGAATCCCGATCTCCCGTACATCCGGTTCCAGTCGTCCACGATGTCCAGCGGGTAGAAGTAGGGTTCCAGAGCGATCAGGGACTCGCCGGCCTTCCGCTTCTGCAGGTTGAAGTAGGTCGCGTTGAAGGCCCGGATCGTGGTGGGATTCAGAAGGCCCCCGGGAGCGTCGAAGGGCACGGTGGCCCGCAGTCCTGGTCGGCGACGCAGGGGGTTCCCGACCTGCGACGAGGGCAGATCGGCGATTTCGGCGTGGTCCCCCAACAGCAGGACCCCCCGCCCCAGATTCCTGCCTTCGGCGACCGTGTCCAACCAGGCCACCGAATAGGGGACCCGGGTGTCGTGCTCTTCCAGCAGCGCCATCAACGAATCGAGGTCGCCCGCCGGCCTCACCTGCTGGCGGATCATCGCGGTCTGGATGGACCGGAGGCGCAGCTCGGCCTCGAGGACCACGCCGGTCAGACCCATCCCCCCGACCGTGGCATGGAAGAGCTCGGGCCGCTCCTGCGCCGAGCACTCCACCTCCTCGCCCGAGGCCAGCAGCATCCGGAGTCGCCCGAGGTGCCGTCCCACGCTCCCGTCGCGGTGATGGTTCTTGCCGTGCACATCGCACGCCAGCGCCCCGGCCAGGGTCACGTGCCGGGTACCCGGGGTGACCGGCAGGAACCATCCTCGCGGCAGGAAGAGGTCCAGGATGGCTCGGAAGGACAGTCCCCCCTCAGCCCGGAGCCAACCGCTGGCCGGGTCGAAGGAGATCAGCCGGTCCAGCCGCTCGGTCAGCAAGGTGCACCCCTCGGGGTTGAAGGCCGGGTCGCCGTAGCTGCGACCCAGCCCCCGGGCCAGAACCGAGCTCCACCGCTCGGAGGCGACGACCTCGCGCACTGCGGAGATCCTCTCGGGACGGGTGGCGAGCCCCGAAGCGGTCGGGTAACGCCCCCATCCCGCCAATTCTGTGGTCTCGGCCGGAAGGCCGTCCTGGACCTTGGTCATCTCAATCGCTCCAGACTTCATCAAGAATCAGGAATACAAGACAAGAACCACCACCAGCCCCCAGAGACCGATATTCGCCAGCAACGGGGGGTCGTTGAGAAGCGTGCTCTCGGGAGAGCCTCCGGCACCTCCGGCTCCCCCGCCCTTCATGTGGATCAGGTACAGATACCGAAAGACTCCATACAGAACGAAGGGGACCGTGAGGACCAGGTTCCCGGTCCCGAACTTGGCGACGGTCTCGGGATCCACTGTATACAGCGTGTAGGAAAGGACCGTGGCCGCCGTGACCACGGAGATCAACTGATCCAACAGGTCGGGACTGTAGTCCGCCAGCACCTCGCGATGAGAGGTGGCGTCCTCCCCCGCCAGGGTCAACTCGTGACGCCTCTTGGCCAGCCCCAGGAAGAGCGAGACCATGAGCGTGCAGACCACCAGCCAGCGCGAGACGTCGACCTGGATGACCACCGCTCCGGCCAGGACCCGGAGGACGAAGCCGGCGGCGATGCAGAACACGTCCAGGATCACGATCCGCTTGAGGAGCAGGCTATAGAAGATCTGAACCCCCAGGTAGACCAGGATCACCGTCAAGAAGGGAAGCCCCAGAAGGGAGCCCAGCCCCAAGGTCAAGCCCAGCAGTGCCGCCAGGGCCCAGCGGGCCACGCCGACCGCCAGGCGACCCGACGCCAGTGGGCGCAGACTCTTCAGGGGGTGCAGACGGTCGCGCTGCAGGTCCACCAGATCGTTGAACAGATAGATGCAGCCGCTGGCCATGCAGAAGACGACGAAGGCCCCCAGGACCTGCACGACCTGGACCGCATCGATGAGGTGCTGAGAGAAGACCAGCCCTGCGAAGACGAAGAAGTTCTTGGTCCACTGACGCGGTCGCAGGGCCCGAAGCAGTTCAGCGAGGAGCCTCACGAAAAACCAAGGTCCTCCGGGCGGTCCACCCCTGGAAGGGTCACTGCGCCTCCTCCCCCAGGACCTGGGAGAGGAACATGCACAACAGACCATGCCCCACCAGCCAGAGGCGGCTGAGGAAGGCGGGGACGTATTGGACCTGGGCGGACCCGACCAGGGCCTCGAAGAGGAGGTGCCCGGCGAAGCCGGCGGCCAGACCCGCGACCAGGGCCCGCAGGAACGGGCGTTCGATCACCAGCATCGACGCTGCCATGGGAATCAGGCAACTGTAGAAGAGCGGATTGGCATGGGCTGCCGCACCCAGCAGCGGAATGTCCCAGGCAGGAATTCCCGTGGTCAGGAAAGGGCTGAAAGCAACGTCCTGGGGCAGCAGCAGCGGCAGGAAGAAGGCCCCCGACGAGCCCAGCAGGAGTCCCGGCCACATGAACTGAGCCTGCAGCCAACGACCCCGGCGGGCCAGCGCGGCCAGGGCCAGAAGGCCCACCATTCCCGCCAGGACCAACCGACCGGCACCGTACAGGAAGCCGGCGCGCCAGGTGGCCCGCTCGACGTCCAGGACTCCGGCGCCATAGCCCCTGGCCTTCCCCTCGGCTCCCTTGGAACGGGCGGTGGCCTTGAGCAAGGAACGCGCAGCGCTGGGACTGGTCACCCCCTGGGAGGCCAGCAGCGCGCTCGCCCCGGCCACGTGGGGGGCTGCCATCGAGGTCCCCTGGAAGAAGAGATAGTCCTCCTTCTCGGGCTTGCCGATCTGGATGGTGTTCTGCAAGACTCCGTCCGGCTTGCCGTCCCCGTTGCGGTCCGCGCGGGTGTCTCCGCCAGGTGCCGCCAGGTCGATGTCCGGGCCGTGGTTGGTGTAGAAGGTCAACTCCTCCTGGAAGTCCAAAGCCGAGACGCTCAGGCTCTCGGGGAAGGCCGCAGGGTAGGAGGGCCGAGGCCGGCTCTCGTTGCCCGCGGCGGCCACCACCAGGGTTCCCCGGCGGTGGGCGTAACGGACCGCATCGCCCAGGACGCTGGAGGGGACCGGGCCGCCCAGGCTCATGTTGATCACGTTGGCCCCATGGTCGGCCGCAAACCGGATCCCGTCGGCGATGTCGGCCAGCGAACCGAAGCCCCGGGCCGAGAGCACCTTGATCGGCATGATCGCCGCATCGAAGGCCACGCCCGCCACGCCTTTGCCGTTGTGGGTGGTCTGGGCCACGGTCCCGGCCACGTGGGTGCCGTGCGCGTGGTCGTCCAGCGCGTAGTGGTTGCGGTTCACGAAGTCGTAACCCGGGACGAATCGGGTCCCCTCCAGGTCTTCCACCCGGTGGAAGCGCTCGTGGTCGGTCCAGGCAACCCCGGTGTCGATCACCGCCACCACGGCGTGGCGCCCGGTGCTCCAGGGCCACGCCTGGCGCACCCGGATCTGCTCCATGTGCCACTGGTACTTGTAGAGCGGGTCATCCGGGAACGGGGTGGCTGCGAGGCGGACCGGGGGCATCTGCATGCCCTGGAAGAGATAGTCCGGCTCGGCGGCCTGCACCTCGGGGTCGGCGAGGAGGCTCTCCAGCACCAAGGCCATCCGGGCCTCTGGAACCCGAGCCACGGTCAGGGCACCTGCCAGCGAGTGGGGCGAGTTGTAGCGCAGTTCCAGGCCGTGGCGTTCTCCGACGGCGGCCACCTGCCCAGGCGTCAGGCCGTCCACCAGGTCGACGACCAACACGCCCTCCAGGCGGGGCGGCCCCTCCGGCAAGGGTCCGGGGCCATCCGGGTCGGCGCAGGTGATCGGCCCGTCCGTGGCCGCCTTCACCAGATCCTGGGGGGCCGTCGGCTCGGGGGCCAGGCCTCCGAGTCCGGTCAGCAGGGCCAGCCCGGCCAGGGCGGCTCCCAGACGCATGATCAAGCGGCGATGGTGCTTCATGGAACCGGCGCAACCTCCTGTACGGCCCGACAAGGGCCCGATCCAGCCATGCTTCGCCGGGCGTGCCGGGGGTGCCTGCCGATTCGCCGGCTCAGGCAGACGGGCGCTCGTAGCGCGGAACCAGGCGTGCCAGAAGCTCCAGACAACGCGCGTCCTGCGAGTGCGCGGCCGCCTGGCGCAGGTCTTCCAGTTCGGGCCCCGGCCACTCCGACGGCGGAGCGGGCGAGGTGACCCGGGTGATCTTGGGGGACCGGGTGGGCTCGGTCTCCTCCCCGGTGTTGACCAGCTCTTCGTACAGCTTCTCGCCGGGGCGAACCCCCGTGACCAGGATCGGGATGTCCAGGTCGGGCTCGTAGCCGGACAGCCGGATCATGTTGCGGGCCAGGTCCATGATCTTGACGGGTCGCCCCATGTCCAGGATGTAGATCTC
>DCTU01000003.1:153-975 GCA_002329445.1 bacterium UBP9_UBA1432 | reverse complement strand
GCGTCGGTGACCGTGACGGGCCCACCGGCGGCGATCTGGCGACGGAAGGTGGGGATCACCGAGCCCCTCGAGCCCAGGACGTTCCCGAAGCGGACGGCGGCGAAGCCCGGGGCGGCCCGGCGGGCCAGCAACAGCTCGGCCAGCCTCTTGCTGGCCCCCATCACGCTGGACGGGTTGACCGCCTTGTCGGTCGAGATCGAGATGAACTTCTCGACCTGGTGGCGCTCGGCCAGCTCCATCAAGAGCGCCGTCCCAAAGACGTTGTTGGAGACCGCCTCGGAGGGGTTGGCCTCCATCAGGGGCACGTGCTTGTGGGCGGCGGCGTGGAAGACCACCTGGGGTTGGTGGCGGCGGAAGAGTTCTTCCAGGCGACCCCGGTCGCGGGTGTCGGCGATGAAGGGGACGATGGGTTCGCCGCGCAGCTCCAGGGCGATCTCGTAGATGCTGTTCTCGCCGCGCCCCATCATGATCACCGACTCGGCGCCCAGGCGCACCACCTGTCGGCAGATCTCCGAACCGATCGAGCCTCCCGCCCCGGTCACCAGGATCCGGCGACCTCCCAAATACTCCCCCACGCTGGCCAGGTCCACCCGAACGGGGTCCCGCTCCAGCAAGTCCTCGATCTGCACCTCGCGGATGCTGTTCACCGTCACGTGTCCCCCGGCCACGTCGCTCAGGCTGGGGACCAGGCGCAACTGCAGCTCCGTGGAAGCACAGGCCCCTACCACCGTGCGCACCACGGTCGGGTCGGCCTGGGCCAGGATGATCTCCGAGACCTGATAGTCCCGCGCGATCTCGGCCACCTGGTCCGGTGTTCCCAGG
>DCTU01000003.1:0-139 GCA_002329445.1 bacterium UBP9_UBA1432 | reverse complement strand
CAGCTCACGCACGACGGCCTCACCGGCGTCGTTGGCGCCCACCACCAGGACGCGCCGATAGGCATCGCCGCGCTGCACCCTGCGGTGGCTGGAGATCCGCAGGGCAAAGCGCAGTCCCCCGCACAGCGAGAGCCACAGG
>DCTU01000337.1 GCA_002329445.1 bacterium UBP9_UBA1432 | reverse complement strand
ATCCTGTGGCTCGAGGTTCGGGGCCTGGGGGCCTTTCTTCATGGACCCTCAGAAATCGGTTGGCTCCTGGTGGCGGGGGGCGTGGTCACCTCCACGCCCCTGCTCTTCTTTGCGGCCGCGGCCCGGCGCATGCCGCTCAACGCCCTGGGCCTGTTGCAGTATCTGGCTCCGTCCCTGCAGTTCCTGATGGGGGTCTTCCTCTTCCACGAGCCCTTCGGGCGGGTCCAGGCCGGGGCTTTCGCCTTGATCTGGGCGGGANNTGAATCCCCGATCTGGGCCTCCCGGGTCAGGCGTCGGGCCTCGGCGCGATCTCAGGCTGAGTCCCCGATCTGGGCCTCCCGGGTCACGCGTCGGGCCTCGACGCGGAAGCCGGGCAGCCGCCAGGTGAAGACGGCAGCACCCGCCAGCAGCAGGACCCCTCCCAGGACGACCGTGCCCGGAGCGCCCAGGATCGGAGCCAGGGCCCCCGAGAGCAGGGCTCCCAGAGGAGCCATCCCCATGAACATCATCGAGTGGAAGGCCATCACCCGTCCGCGCAGGCGGTCGGGGACCATGGCCTGCACCAGGGTGTTGGACAGGGCCATCTGGGTCATCATCGAGAAGCCGATGGGCAGCATCAGCAGGCACGAGAGTTCCAGGCTGCGCGACAGGGCGAAGGCGATGGTCCCCAACCCCAGGGTCGCGCCCGAGACCGCGATCCAGGTGCTCGAGCCCGCCAGGGCTCGTCGTGAAGCCAGGATCAAGGCCCCGACCACGGCCCCCGCCCCGGACATGCCGAGCATCAGGCCCAGGGCGTGGGCCCCACCCCCCAGGATCTCCTCGGCGAAGATCGGCATGAGCACGACATGGGGGCTGGCCATGAGGCTGACCAGTCCCAGCATCCAGAGCAGGTCGCGGATCGGTCGGCATTTCAGCACGAAGGTGAAGCCCTCGCGGAGATTCTGCGCGGCGTTGCCCGGATGGGAGGTCGGGCGCCAGGGGGGGAGCCGCATCGCGGCCAGGCCGGCCAGGACCGCCAGATAGCTCAGCGAGTTCCCCAGGAAGCACCAGCCCTCACCCACCCATCCCACCAGGACGCCGGCCAGGGCAGGGCCCACCATCCGGGCTCCGTTGACCATCGAAGAGTTCAGGCTGATCGCGTTGGGCAGGTCCTCGCGGCCCACCATCTGGACCGTGAACGCCTGGCGCGTGGGGATGTCGAAGGCGTTGGCGACCCCCAGCAGGATGGCCAGGACGTACAGATGCCAGACCTGGATCTGCTCGGTCAGGGTGAGGGCGGCCAGCAGACCGGCCAGCAGCATGGAGGCCGTCTGGGTCTTGAACAGGATGCTGCGGCGGTCGAAGCGGTCGGCCACCAGGCCTCCCAGCGGGACGACCAGGAAGATGGGAATCTGCGAGGCAAAGCCGACCATCCCCAACTGCATCGCCGAGCCGGTCAGGCGGTAGACCAGCCAGGATTGCGCCACGGTCTGCATCCAGGTGCCGACCAGCGAGATCATCTGCCCCGAGGCGAAAAGGCGGAAGTTCCGGTGGCGCAGGGCCCGGAAGATTCCAGTGGAGGCTTTTTGGGGGGACTCGGTCATGGGGCGGTCTTTCTGGGGGATTCCCCCGAAGAATGCCAGGGGTTCTGCATCCACTCCTGGGGGCCTGCGACGCAGGACCTGGGGGAGGCGTGGAGGAACGCCCTGCCCATCGACAATGAGTCTGTGTGAGTCTCCGGACCGAGCATCGCCGAGGACCCTTGGGTGCCCCGCGCGGGTGCACCAGGTCGAGGGGCGAGGCGACCGAGGCAGTCTTCACACAGGCCCCTGGATGGAGGTCCCCATGGCAACTTTGGCAGGCAGGCTCGAGGCCCTGACCCTTCGGGCGCTGGAGCAGATCGTCGGCGATTCGGACGCCCTTGCGGCCCAGATCGCTCCCACTCGCGACGAGAAGCATGGGGACTATCAATGCAACGCCGCCCTGGGGCTGGCCCGGCGGCTGGGGCAGAATCCCCGGGATATCGCAGGCCGGCTGGCGGAGGCCATGCTGGCCCTGGACGAGTCGGGCCTCCTGCAGACGGCCGAGGTGGCCGGCCCGGGATTCCTCAATCTCCGGGTGCGCGACCAGGCCCTGGTGGAGTCCCTGCAGGGGGTGGGAGACCCCGCAGACCCCGACGGTCGGCGGGTCGTGGTGGACTACTCCAGTCCCAACATCGCCAAGCAGATGCACGTGGGCCACCTGCGCAGCAGCATCATCGGGGACGCCGTGTGTCGGATCCTCGGCCACCTGGGGCACGAGGTGATCCGCCAGAACCACGTGGGCGACTGGGGGACGCAGTTCGGGTTGTTGTGCGCCTACCTGATGGATCGCGCAACGCCCGACGCCGAGGTCGACCTGGGGGACCTGGAGGCCTTGTATCGCGAGGCGCAGGCCCTGGCCGGCACCGACGAGGCTTTCCGCGAACGCTCTCGCGAGCGCGTGGTCGCCCTGCACCAGGGAGACGAAGAGACCCTGGCCACCTGGAGGCGGATCGTGACCACCTCGGTGGATCATATCCACCAGGTCTACGATCGCCTGGGCCTCCTGCTGACCCCCGAGGACATGCGCGGTGAGAGCTTCTACAACCCCCGGTTGCAGGCGGTCGTGCAGGAACTGCAGGCTCGTTTCCCCGCGGGAAGCCGCCCGATGGAGGTCGTGGAGGACCAGGGCGCGGTGTGCGTGTTCCTGTATGACGAGCAGGGTCAACCCCGCTTCAAGAACGCCCAGGGTGAGGCTCAGCCCTTGCTGGTGCGCAAGTCCGACGGAGCCTTCCTGTATCCGACCACGGACCTGGCCGCCCTGAGCTTCCGGGTTCGCGATCTCCAGGCCGACTGGCTGGTGTACGTGACCGATTCCCGGCAGGCCCTGCACTTCCAGATGTTCTTCCAGGCTGCCCGGGAGGCGGGCTGGGTGGAAGGGCGCACACTCGAGCACGTCACCTTCGGAACCGTCCTGGGGCCCGACGGCAAGCCCTTGAAGACGCGTTCGGGCGAGAACGTCAAGCTGGCCGATCTCCTGGAGGAGGCGGTCGACAGGGCGGCTCGCCTGGTGGAGGAGAGCGAACAGGACCCCGCCCGACGGCGCGGTTTCTCGGCCGCCGAGAAGCGCAGCATCGCCGAGGCCGTGGGAATCGGCGCCGTGAAGTACGCCGACCTCTCGCAGAATCGCTCCAGCGACTACGCTTTCAGCTTCGACCGCATGCTGGCCATGGAGGGCAACACCGCGCCCTACCTGATGTATGCCTACGCACGGATTCGGTCGATTCAGCGCCGGGCCGGGGAGCTGCCGCAGGACCCGACCCTGCTTCTGGGCGAGGTGCACGAGCGACGGCTGGCCATGCACCTGGCCCGCCTGGAGGAGACCTTGGACCAGGTCGTGCAGGGCTGGCGCCTGAATCTGTTGTGCGAGTACCTGTACGGGTTGTCGGGCCTGTTCATGAAGTTCTACGAGAACTGCCCCGTGCTGGCGGCACCGACACCGCAGGTGAGGGACTCCCGCCTGGCCCTGTGCGAGGCGGCCGCCCGCGTCTTGAAGGTCGGTCTGGGGCTTCTGGGCCTTCGGGTCGTCGAGAGGATGTAGCCGGCCTCCGGTCGACGGGCCGGCAGGCCAAAGCCGTGTTCAGGGGGGGACGGGGCACTCCGACCCGTCGGGTGCTTCTCGAGGAGGGCCTTCGCTCGGAGGACACC
>DCTU01000396.1:190-7490 GCA_002329445.1 bacterium UBP9_UBA1432 | reverse complement strand
GTGGGGGGGCACCTGCGCCAGGCGGGTCAGCAGGCCCGCTCGGCCGCGCCGGCCCTGTTGGGGGGCGGCCTGGTCCTGTACCTGGCGGCCCGCGCCCTGACGGCGCGGCGTGCCGGACGTCGCCGACGCCATCATCTGGACAGACGCCAGATGGCCCTGCTCTTCCAGGTCGTGGCCTGGCACCTGACCCATCCGACGGCCTTGCCCATGCAGGTCGGGGTCCGTTCGCTGGCTTCTGCGCCTTCGCCGGTCCTGGCGCCGCCGGAGGCTTCGAAGCCTTCCTCGACCCGGGGCGTGGGTGAGGTCTTCCTGCTGGTCCTGGCGGCCATGGCCGGAGCCGCCGTGGCCCGGCTTCCCTGGCAGGAGTGGCTGGGGTCGACGGAGGGCGGCGGGGAAGGGGAGGGGCAGGCGAAGAGCTGAGGATCCTGCGCCCAGGCCCGCGCCCCCGTTTCCTCCAGCGCGAAGGCTGGCTACCGGGCTGCCAGGGGTGAGGGCAGGTCCAGCTCCCGGGCCAGGGCCTTCCAGACCTCGCCCGCAGCGATCCAGGCCGCCGAGTCGGTTCGGGGCTGCAGTTGCGGATCGGTGGACATGGCCTGCAGGGTTCCGGCAAAGACCGGGTCGTAGGGGATTTCGGCCCAGACCGGCAGGCCCTGGACCTGGCAGGTCTCGCGCAGGCGCCGGGCGCCCTCCGGGGCCAGGTCCGCCTTGTTCAGGACCACGCGGACCGGGATCCTGAAGCGCGTCGCCACCTGGGCCAGCCGGTCCAGGTCGTGGACCCCCGAGAGGGTGGGCTCGGTGACGGCCAGGACCAGGTCGGTACTGGCCAGCGCGGCGATCAAAGGGCAACCCGTTCCTGGCGGCCCGTCGATCAGCAGCAGGTCGGACCCCTTCTCCTGGGCGGCCTCCAGCCCCAGCCGGCGCACCTCGGTGACCAGGCGCCCCGAGAGGTCCTGCCCCGGGCCCAACTGGCCGAAGGCGATGGGGCCGGTCCGGCACTGGCCCAGACAGGCCTCGCCAATGCAGGTCGGAGTTCTCTCGATGGCCCCTGCGGGGCAGACCCGGACGCAGTGTCCGCAGCCCTCGCACGACAGCGAATCCACCCGGAAGACTCCGGGATGGGGGCTCAGGATCGCTGCAAAGCGGCACACCTCCTGGCACAGGCCGCAGCCTGAGCAGTCGGCTTCCGAGATCCGGGCCTTGCCTCCACCCTGGAAGGCCGTACAGGTCTGGGAGTGGACCTGCAGGGCCAGGGGCAGGTTGGAGGCCTCGACGTCGGCATCGGCCAGCGTCACCTCCAGCTCGCGGGAGGCCAACCAGGCCAGGACCGCAGTCAGGGTGGTCTTGCCAGTGCCTCCCTTGCCCGAGGCGATGGCCAGGGTGAACTCTGCCATGCTTGCTCCTAGTGGTGGTGGCCGCCGCCGCCACAGGCGTGCTGGAGGTCCATCGTGGGGACCTTCCCCGCCAGGACCAGGTTCACGGCATCCTTCACCAGCAAGGTCTGGTTCTCGAAATAGACCTTGATGCCGACGTCCTGGAAGCCCTGCAGGGGACGGGCTCCCATGCCGGCGGCCAGCAGGGCGTTGACCCCGTTGGAGGCCAGCAGGTTGACCGGGCGCAGGCATCCGCCCTCCTGGTGAGGCGGGTTCTCGAGGATGCGGACCCCGACCACCTCCTGCCCGTCGATCTCGACCAGGGTGAAGCAGTCACAGTGACCGAAGTGGCCCGAGCGCTGGCTCTCCAGCCCTCCCTGGCCTTGAGATGGGACTCCCAGGATCATCTTTTCCGACATGGTCTCTCTCCTCGATCGGGTTGAATGGTTGGGGATTGTCTCAGCCGAGCCCCTGGTGACCATCGCCCTGGCCCAGGCGGGACAGGCGACCGGCTCTCCAGGCATCCAGGGCTTCGCGGGCGGTCATGCCGGTCCCGTCGAATCCTTCGATTCCGGCTTCATGCAGGGCGCGGAACGCCTTGGGACCCAGGTGTCCGGTCAGGACGAACCTGGCCCCGTTTTCGAGCACCTTCTCGGCGGCACCCAGTCCGGCCCCCTGCATGGCCTGTTGGTTGGTGCGGTTGTCCAGCACCTCGACGTGCCGACCCTCCGGGTCGACGATCAGCAGGTAGCTGGCCCGGCCGAAGCGCTCGTCCAGGCGGTCGTCCAGGGTGGGACCCAGGGCCGAGATGGCCACCCGGACGGATGGGGACGGTCCCGATGCGGCGACGGCCGCGGCCTTCTCGGCAGGGGCCGGATTCGGTCGCGCGGCGGGTGCCGAACCGGGTTCCGCGGCGGGTGCGGGCTCTGCGCCCAGGGCCTGCTCCAGGGCCTGGGCCAGAAGGCCGAAGACCTGCTGGCGCTCGCGAAGGCGATCCTTCCAGTCGGCGGCCAGTTCGCGGCCCTCCGGGGTGATTTCGTAGTCCCGGCGCTGGGGGCCCGAGTCGCCCGCCAGCCAGGTCGAGGCCACGAAGCCCTCGTCCTCCAGGCGACGCAGCACCCGATACAGCCCGCCCGGGTCGACCTCCAGGTTGCCGGCCGTCATCTCGGCGATCCGCCGGCGCACGTCATAGCCGTGAGCCTTGCTTCCCAGGAGGGCGGCCAGGGCCGCCGCCTCCACCAGGGCGCCACGCCCTCCACCCCCGATCTCCCGGCGACAGCATCCCTCGCCGCGATGGCGCCGCTCGCCGTGTCCGCAGTCTTGGTTCATGGGACCTCCAGGTGCCTTCCTCTTCTAGGTGTCCGTCGCATTATATGTCTTGGACATTTAGAGTCAAGCCCTGGAGGGGGCCCTGAATCCGCGGCCGAATGCCACGGTAGGCGGCGGATTCAGTCGGGTGGGCTCAGGAGTCCTTCTCGCGCAGCGCGCGGAGGTGCTCCTCCACGTCCACCATCCACAGGAGGCCTTCGGCGGTTCCCAGCATCATCACGCAGACCACGACCGCAGAGAGGATCGCCGCACCCCCGATGCCCGCGGCTCGAAACCCGCCCTGGGCCAGGCTCAGGATGCCGACGATCAGTCCGACCACCAGGACGGTCACGCTGAGGAGGCGCAGCATCGTGGAGAAGAAGACCAGGATCGGATAGCGTCGGGAGGGCGCCTGGGCGGCGCGCGCGGTCAGGCGGGGGATCTCCTGCGGGCCCCCGGGCTTGTGGACTTCCGAGGCCGTCTCGGGGACCACCTGGCGATCCTCGCATTCGGGGCAGTTCAAGACCTCCCCGGGCCCCAGCGAGAAGGTCTGGATGGGGTGTCCGCACGAGGTGCATTCGAACTGACGCCCCTTCAGGGCCATCCCCGTCATCGTTGGCTCCGTTCTCCCCCCGATCTGGGCCCGGCTTCGGGCGCGGTCTGGTTCCCCAGGGGAGCCAGGACCTCATCCCGCAGCCCGACCAGGACGAGGTCTCCGGCCGGGTTGACGCGGAACTCGGCGAATCGGGCCCGCTGATACAGGTCAGCCTGGCCTTCCTGGAAGAAGAAGGACTCGGCTCCCAACTGCATGTGTCCGCCCCGGATTCGATACCTCAGGAAGCGCTCGTTCCCTTCCAGCGGCTGGCCCTGGTCACGGCGGACGAAAGCGGCCACCCCACGCTCGTCGGTCCGGACCACCAGGCGTCCGTCCCGGGGCCAGTCGGGATTCGGCGGTTGCAGGTCCCGGGTCAGGGCGTAGTCCAGGCGCATGTAGTCCCCCTGGATCAACGACCGGGGGTCGACCGGAGCCAGCTCCAGGAAGAGGCGCGTCCCCTCCCGCAAGAGCAGCTCCTTGTGGAGGACCAGGCCGTTCACCACGGCCAGGACCAGCACCAGGCCTGCCAGAAGGCCTTGACGACGGCTCATCCGCACCTCCGCAGCAGGGCGCGCAGCCCCAGAAGAAGGGCCCCGCTGGCCAGGAGGAGGCCGCTCTTCTCGAGCAGGGGCACCTCCAGGTTGTAGTAGAAGGCGGCCAGGAAGAAGAGCAGGAAGCTCCAGGCCAGGGCCAGCAACCCCCGTTCTCCGGCTCGGAAGCCCAGCACCAGGGTTCCCACCGCGGCCATCACGCCCGGAGCCGAGGAGGTGGCCAGGCCCAGCAGGAGCACCAGGCCCAGGACCGCCAGGCCCGGCCCCGAGCGCCGCCGCTCGCCCAACAGGCACCAGGCCATCAGCAGGACGCCGGCGGAGAGGGCGGTGCTGGCCAGGATGCCGGACGGGTGCTGCTCCAAGGGGTCGGCCAGGGCCAGAGCCAGCAGGGCGAGGGCCGAGAAGACCAGGCCGTAGCCCACCGGGTTGACGGCCTGGGGGAAGCGGCCCGCCAGCAGGGCCGGCCGGTGCCACCAGATCAGGCCGGCTCCCAGGGCGCTCAGGAGGAAGGCCACCTCGTCGCCCTGGGGGACCTTCCAATGCAGCATCAGGGCCAGCACGGAGGCCACCGCGAAGCCCGAGGCCAGGAAGCGGGCCACCGCGTCCGCGAAGAAGGCCATGCTGGCGACCTGGACCAACAGGACGACCCCGGCCGTGACGGGAGGGCTGTCGGTCCCCTCGGCCATGCCGAAGACCACCATCAACTGGCCCACCAGCCAGCCGGCCAGGGCCGACTGCTGCAGGAAGTCCGAGCCCTCCGCCGCGGGGCTGCGCCGCAAGGCGCCGGCCCCGGCCAGGACGAAGGCTCCGAAAAGGGCCGCGCCCAGGTCTTCGGGGACCAGATCGACCATGAAGAGGAAGGCCACCAGGAACCCCGAGGCCACCCAGGCCCCGAAGCCGACCAGCAGTCGGACGAACCAGGGGGCCGAGTGCCGCTCTCCCTGGTCCCCGACGGCCAGCAATCCGGACACCGCCTCCAGATCGACCAGGCCCTCGCGCCCCAGTCGGCGCAGGACCCGCACCAGCGGCGGCCTCAAGACGACCTCCCCGCCCGGCGCAGCCAGGCCGCGGCCCCCGCCACCTGGGCCAGGACCAGGACGCCCATCAGCAGTATGCCGGCCTCCTCGGCCTCCGACTCCTCCAGAAGGATCCGCGAGGCCGCCACCGTCACCACCGAGATGGCCGCCGCCAGGCCCGCCGCCGGCAGGAAGAGGTCCGGATCCCGAGGTCGGAGCAGTCGGAAGATGGCCACCAGCAGGGCGGCCAGGAAGACCGGCCCCAGCCAGGGCCCTTCGAAGCGGGACTCCAGAAGAGCCATCCAACTGGGGACGGCGGCGTAGAAGAGGCACAGGGCGGCCAGGGCCCGGCTGACCCAGGAGCTGGTCAGGGGGCCGGGATTCCGGCGTCGGAAGAACTCCCAGGCTCCCCAGGCCAGGCTGTTGGTGGAGCACATCCACAGATAGAAGGATGTCGAGTCCCAGGGATCGGGCCCTGCCAACTGGCCCCATGCCAGCCAGGCCGTCAGGTTGCCCAGGCCCAGCAGCAGTAGCCAGAGGACGGGATTCCGCCCGACCAGGACCCAGGGGACGATCAACAGGCCCCACGCCAGGAACAGGTTCCAGGCATCGGCCCCGGTCTGGTAGATCTGTCCGTAGACACCCAGCAGCGGGCCCACCAGGACCGCCGCCACCGTCAGCAGGACCTGCCCCGCCAGGCGCTCAGGCCCCAGGCGCCAGGCTCCCAGGGCGGCCAGGACGACCACCGCCTCGACCAGGCCCAGACGTGCCAGGCGTCCCAAGGCCTGCCAATTGAAGGCAAAGAAGCAGACGACCCCGGAGGTGGCCAGCAGGCCCCCCAGGAAGAGCAGGGTGCGGTCCAGGAAATGGGTCCAGGCCTCGGGGCCAGGAGTGGGCAGGGCCAGTTCCAGGGCCCTTCGGACCGCCTCAGGGCTGACCCCGGCATGCCCCCGCAGGGCCAGGATGGCCTCCGGGGTGGCGGGGACCAGGTCGGCCTCGCGAGATTGTGAAGCGTCGTATTCAGGCTCTTCTTCCATCATTGCCCCCCTGACGACGTGGTCTTTCGACCCGGGGAACACCTCGCCTCCCGGCCTGGTCGATGGCGGACTGTGTCCACCAGCCCGAGCGTCACTCGCCGCACGCTCTTCGACGCGCCTTGAGCGTGAACCCGCCGTCCGCGCCTCCCTCCGTCGCCTGGATCTTGCCACCGCCTCCGCAAGCGGCAACCTTCCGGCAACATCTCACCCCCCACGCCACGCAGTAGACTGAGCGGGGTGGCGGCCGGCACACGGACCTGGGTGGAATTCCACGAGAGAGACGTCAAAAGTCATGCTCCTGCGAGTCTTCCGAAGCGGGTGGATGCTTCTGGTCCTGGCCGGTGTTCTCCTGAGCTTGCCCCTGGCACCCCGTGCCCTCCAGGCCGCCGAGGCTGCCTGGAAGGTGCTCTTCAACGGGCATCCCTCCAAGGCCCAGGTGGTGGAGATCGAGGGCCGTCCCTTCGTCCCTGTCAGCTTCCCCGTCGAGGCGGGTGAGACCGTCTGGGAGGTCACCCTGAAGAGCGACCCGGCCGGGCGCACCGTGCAGATCCTGCGTCAGCGCAAGGCCCCTCCCCGCCGCGCGGACGAGACCTGCCGCATCTGCGAGGGCGACGGCGAGTGCCACTCCTGTTATCCCACCGGGTCGGGGGTGAACACCGCGGGCCTGCCCTGCATCGTCTGCAACGGTAGCGGCGAGTGCGACTATTGTCGCGGTTCCGGACACAAGTAGCCCGCCTCCTGCTCTTCTGGCTTCTGGGGGCGCCGGCGTGGGCAGCTCCCGTCGGCCTGGAGGAGGGGGTGCGCCTGGCCCGGGAGGGACGACTGACGGCGGCCTGCGAGGTCCTGGCCCGCTCGGGCCACGAGCCCCGGGTGCTGGCTGCGCGGGCCCGCTTCGAGGCCGCCCGGCTGCACCATGACCAGGCCTTGCGCCTGGCGGCGTTGGTGTCAGGACCTTCGGAGGTCCGCTTCGACGCCGAGGTCACCGCGATCGGGGCCCTGTACGATCGCGGCCGCATCCAGCAGGCCTGGGACCGGCTGGAGACGCTGGAGCGTCAGGCCCGCCAGGCCCTGCCCGCGGACGTCTCGGCCCGCTTCTATCTGCTGCGCGGCCGGATGTGGTTTGCTCGGGATCGGGGCGAACTGGCCCGGAAGAATTTCGCCGAGGTGGTGCGCCAGGCCGACCGCCCGGGAGCCGGCCCGGAGGCCGGGGACGCAGCGGCCCGGGCCCTGGCCATGTGGGCTCGCGAGCTGGAAACCGACCAGCCCGATCAGGCCCGGGAACGCCTGGAGGAGGCCTTGCGCCGGGTGGACTGCACCCTGGCTTCGCTGGCCGTCGAGGAGATCCGTCTGATCCTGGACGCGGGCCGGGGGCGCTACCAGGAGGCGATGCACTCTGCCGGCCTGCTGGCAACCCTGCAGCGGG
>DCTU01000396.1:0-138 GCA_002329445.1 bacterium UBP9_UBA1432 | reverse complement strand
CCGTGGCCACGCAGCATGTCATGCAGTGCCGCAACCCCGCCCTGATCTGCACTCTGATGCGCCAGCGCCTGAACTCGTTGAACATGCATCGGGAGCTGGCCCAGGGTCCCGTGCTGGAGGCCACCTTCCGGCAGGCCC
>DCTU01000023.1:4690-6717 GCA_002329445.1 bacterium UBP9_UBA1432 | reverse complement strand
CCCTGGGCGCAGAGCTGGACCCGCTCGGGATCATAGGCCCCGTTGGGGACGTCCGGAGCCGAGCCACGTTTGTAATCGACCGGAGTGGCCTCGACCCCTGCGGCCTCGACGACGTCCATCCGGGCGATGAGCCCTTCCAGGGGGGCTGACATGGTGACCGAGCGGGCCACCTTGGGGCGCTCGGGGTCCTCCTCTCCCGCAGTCTCGGGGGGGGCGAGGACCCCTGAACGGCGATCGACGCGACGGTGTTGAAAGCGGCCATCCTCGGTGAACTGGTTGTCGGCGAACTCCCCCTCCACCCACTCCAGGAAACCCAGGCGCGGGCAGTAGACGAACTCGTTGAGCATCCTGGCCGGAAGCAGCTCCGGCAGGGCGGTGCGACCTTCCATGTCCGGCTCCCTCGCATCCATCTTGATGGCACTGGAGAAGCTGATGCCGAACTGGAAGCTCCGCCAGCCGCCTGGGTCCAGGATAGGCCAGGCCGCCGCCAGGAGTTGTCACCCCCTTCCCCTCGAATGGCCGGGTCCGGCGTCAGGGAGCGGCCTGGACCGGCCTGGCCGACCGGACGACGGCCCGCGAGGACGTGGTGCGGGTCCCGGGCATGGAGGCAGCGGCCCGGACCGGCCGGGCGACCGAACGACAGGTCAACGACGTGGATGGGTGGCCCCATCGGGCCTGCCGGACTGCGGGAAAGGTCGATAACCACCGGCATCGCCGGGGTTGCGCCGGGGCTACGGCTCGGGGCGGAAGGTCTCCAGGCCGATCAGGAGCTCACCGATCCCGGTGGCTTCCTCTTGCTTGTCCTGCGCCAGGAGCTGGTCCATGGTGTCGATGGCTGCCAGGCGCCAGGCCTCGGCCTCATCCCGACGCCCCAGGCGATAGAGGACCTCCGCCATGCCGATCCGGGCCGCTCCCAGCTCGGGCAGAAGCTCACTGTGGCCCGCCTCGGCAAACCGCACGTACAGGTCCATGGCGCACTCGTAGTCCGGCAGGGCCTCCTGCAATCGGCCCGCCTGGATCCGCAGGCGTCCTCGGCCCAGATAGACCCGCGCCTGGTTGATCCCCTCCGGCAGATTGCCCCGCATGGCCTCCAAACCGAGTTCGACGGCTTGGGAGTACTCCACCTCGGCCTCTCCCAGGACCCCCAGATCCTGCCAGGTGGCGGCCCCAGCCATGGCGGCCCGGCAAGCGTCCAACCACGATTCTTCGGGACCTCCCTGCATGGCGACGCCCGTATAGATCTCCCGAGCTCTTCGGAAGAAGACCGCCGACTTGTCCAGATGGGAGAGCTCGCGATGGAGCCGGCCCAGGAGGAACTCGACATCCCCCCACCACGGCCAGGCCTCCTGATCAAAGCTGGCAGCCAGATGGTTGTTGGCCAGCGAGCTGCCATACTCCGCGATGGCCAGGGCGCGTGGAAGCCAACCGCGCTCAAGCATCCCGTCGACCACCCCTTGCAGGCCTTCCAGAAGTCCCGGAAGCAGCTCCAGGACATCGGGATTCGGGGGACCATCCGAGCGAGGGAGGTCGTGGCCCACTTCCAGCAGGAACCTTTCGGCCTCCGCCAGATCCGAGGCATCCAGGGCCTCCAAGGCAGCGTCCAGTTGCGCGTGCGCCCCGACGGGGTCCCAGGCCTCGGTGGGCACCGACTGCACAAAGGCCGCCGGGAGGGGGGCATCCGGGGCCTCGGGGGAGGCCTCCGAGGTCTCCGAAAGAGCCTGCTCGGCCTCCGGGGCCACCGCGTCGAGCGGGGCCGGGGAAGGCTCCTGCAAGCCGGTCGGGGTCTCGGCTGGAGCCGGCCTCGCTTCCTCGGCCAGAGTCGCCGTCTCGGGGGGCGTCGGCTCGGCCCCCGAGGGCACGTCCAAGGCCTCGGCCGAAGGGGCCTCGGTGGACGATGGAGTCTCAGGGGCAGGCGTCCCCGCATCCGGAGCCGGCGGCAAGGCCGGCAGCTCGGTCAGTTCCAGAAGATCCTGCAGGCGAGAGACTTCCGCCCGCATGGAGGAGGGGACCGCCGCAGGCGGCATCTG
>DCTU01000023.1:0-4623 GCA_002329445.1 bacterium UBP9_UBA1432 | reverse complement strand
GCCGTCGGGGTGTTCTTCGGCTCTGCCGAGGCGACCAGGGTGAACGCCTTCTCCAGGTACTGAAGCGCGGTGGTGGGCTCGCCCCGTACCTCCCACAGGCTGGCCAGGCCCTTAAGGGCATCGCAGGCGATCTCGGGACTCCAGGGTCCGGAAGAGACCAGGTCCACCAGGGACCTCAGCAGCGGTTCCGACATCGGGTGATCAGATTCCGCCAGGGTCAATCCACGCCGACACCACGCATGGAGGAGCCTCGTTCCGGCCACGCTTTCGCCTTCAGGGGTGCTGGAGGAGGCCAGATAGCCGACCACTCCCGCCAGAATGGGCAGGACCTCCTGACCCAGGTCGGTCTGGAGCAGCGCGCACCAGCTCTCTTCCAGGCGATGACGCTCTGCCCAGGACCAGCAATCCAGGCAGGTCAGACTTCCCAGGACCTGCCAGGCCTCGAGGGAATGCTCGCCCGCCAGAAGGCCTGCCAGGGCCTCCAGGAAATGACTTCGAACCCAGGCGTGAATGGGGCGGGGCGCCGGTGCCGCGGGCAGAATCCGGGAAGCCGTCGCCAGGGAGGAGGAGGCAGCCGCCGCCTCGTCGCGAGCCAGCAGGGCTTCGGCCCGACGCACCAGGGCCAGGGCCAGTTCCCATTCCAGCCCACGACCATCCATTCGACTGCGCAGACTCTCCAGCAGTTCGACGGACTCGTCCAGATCGGCCACGGCCGCCGCGAGTTCGCCGGCGCCACTGCGCACGGTGCCGCGCAGCACCAGAGTCAGGGCCAGGTTGCTCTGGGTCCCCGCATCCCAACGCTCTTCCAGCAAACCTTGATACAGGGTGACCGCCTGCTCCAGATGCGCCTGGACCGCCTCACCCCAGGCCAGGGCGCCGACCAGCACCTGCCCACAGAAGAAGTGAAGGCTGGCAGCCAGTTCGGGCTCCTGGCGAAGGATGGACTCGGGCACTTCCAGGGCGGCTCGGGCCTCTTCGACGGCTTCCCGTTCGCGTCCCAATCCGGCCAGGGCCCGAGCGATGGCTCCTCGGACGCGCAGATGCACAGCAGCAGAGTGCCCCTGCACGGCGGGTTGGTCCAGCAACTCCAAGGCTGCTCGAAGACTGGAAAGAGCCACTCCGGGATCCCCGTGGGCCAGGTGTGCCTGCCCGGCCTGGGCCAGCATCTCTCCCACCTCCCAGGCAAAGAGCCCCGGCTCGGCGCCCTCGCCCCCCCAGGCGCGCGCGGTGGCGGACCAGTCCGCCCGGGCCTGCTCGGCGCCGCCAACCGACTCTCGAAGCGTGGCCACGCCGCCATGGGCCAGAATCGCCTCGACACGCGCGGCAGCGGGAGGCTGGTCGCCGATCTCGTCCAGGACGCCCTGGAAACAAGCCAGAGCCTGATCCTTGTGGTTCAGGCGCAGGTGAGCCAACCCCCGCCCCACCCGACAACGTCGGGGTTCCGAGCAGCCGCTCTCCGCCTCGGTGAAGTCCTCCAGAGCCTCGGCCAGGCGACCGGCGCGCAGACGGGCCACGGCCCGCAGGATCTGCAAATCGGCCTTCTCCAACGCGGGCACGCCCCGCTCCAACAGCAGGGTACAGTCTTCTTCGGCCCTTTCCGGGAAGCCGGCCGCCAGCAGGACCGGCGCCCGGTCCCGGGCAATCTCGGCCCGGAAGGCGTGATCCTCCTTGCGGCCGGTCAGCTCGACCGCTCGATCGAAATCCTGCATGGCCTGGGAAGGAAGTCCCTGCTTGACCAGGATCCGGCCGCGCTCCCGGTGAGCCCGAGCCACGCGCTCGACCAGCGCGCCCCCGCCAGGATCGGACGAGCCCAACTCCAGGACGGCTCCCAGATCCTCGAGAGCCTCCGTCCAACATTCCTGCTCGATCCTCAAGGCCGCCCGCTGGCTGTGAAGGTCCAACTCCTGGCTTCGCAGCCGGCTTCGGGTCTCCTCACCCAACTCATGGAGCAGTGCAAGGGCCTGGCCCAGCTCCTCCTCCGCCTGACGAGTTCGTCCCATGGTCTGCGACAGCCTGGCCTGCCGACCCAGGACCCGAGCTCTGGCCGTGCGCCATTCGGGGCGTCCATGCTCCTCCAAGAGACGGGCGAAAAGCTCATTGGCCGCCTCACCCGCCTCGCAGGCCTCCGCCAGCAGTCCCGAGCGCTCGCGAGCGGAGGCCAGTTCGTCCAGGACGCCTGCCAGGCTGGGCTGCAGATCGGTCCGCCCGGCCCCCTGAACCAGTGCCTCCAGCAGTTCGCGGGCCTCAGCCAGGTCCTTGCAGGCCACCTCGGCGTCGTCCCCCCCGGCCGCACCCCGCAGAGCTGAAGCTCGGGCTTCTCGCAGATCGACTTCCGAGGGTGCACGAGAGAATAGTTCCAAGGCCTTCCGGAAGTGATGACGCGACCCTGAGTTGTCACCCAGGCCCCGCAGCAGTTCACCCAGGCCCACCCTCAACTGGATCCAGGCCAGGACTTCGGCTTCTCCTTGGGGATCTGGCAACCCGTCGGCCACCTTCTGCATCAGCGCCGCCGCCTGGCGGGATTGGCCCAAGGCCTGCAGCGCCTTGCCCCGGAGGCTGGCCAGCTCGACCCGGGCCAGGACGGCCCCGGGCAGATCAGGACTGGCGGCGGTCGCCCGCTTCCAGGCCTCGGCAGCCTGGGCGCCGTCCTCGGCGGCCGAGGCCGGTTGACGCAGATCCAGATGCGCGCGGGCCCTCTCGGTCAGGGTCCGGGCCCGGAATTCGTAAGTCGCAGGTCCCGAAGGCGCCAGGGCCAGGGCCCGGTCCAACTCTTCCCGAGCCAGGCCATGCTCCGCGGCACGCCGGCGCACTCCCCCACGCAACGCGTGCAGACGGGCCTGCCGCAGGGAGGCCGACGAATCGGCCAGCAACTTCAGCCAGTCCTGGCTGACCTGCAGGACCACCGTGCGGCGTCCTGCCGCCTCTTCTTCAGCCAGCCAGCGCAGAAGCTCTGCTTCCACGCTCGGGGTCTGGGCCAGACGGGCGCACAGCTCGGCGTCACCCGATGCCAGGGCCCATCGGGCCAGGCCGCGACCCGCCATGCCCTCACCGGCACCGGCCCCGCCGGGTTCCTGGAAGAGCGCTTCCGCCCACAGGGCCAGACGACGGGCGGCCTGGGTGGCTTCGGCCGGGAACAACTCTCTCAACTCGGCCGCCAGGGTCGGCGAAGCCGGTTCGACGGCACCGTTTTCCCAGAACACGACCAGGCCCACCATGCGTCCCGCGGCAGCCACGGCATCCCGACAACCCAGCGAGGGGTCTGCCAGGACCTCCAGGGGAAGCGGTTCTCCCGCCTGGCACAAGACCATCAGCGTCGGCAGGTGATGGCGGGCCCAGGCCTCGGGGGTCAGAGCCTCCAGGAGAAGCGCCACCCCCTCCGAAGCGGTCCCCGGTCGCGCCCTCTCGGAGCGTTCAACCAGGCGTTCGAGGCCTTGAGGCCGCAGGGGTGGGGAATCCTTCCGCCGAGTCGGAGCCCCCCCGGTAAAGAAGCGGCGTTGAAAAGCCGGATCAACCGAAAATGGCACCAGGTGGCCCGTTGAGACCTCGCGATAGGGGTATCGCTCGCCCAGGCTGGGCGCCGTCAAGGCGAAGAGACTGTCTTTGAGGCCACATTGCGGGCAGTCGCGAACCAGAAGGAAGGGAGCGAGTTCTTCAGATTCGTCTCCCAGATTGAGCGTCAGCCGCCCGCTGTCACCCCGCAGGGCCACCCCGATCCCCAGCGAGGCCAGGAAATCGTCCAGGCGTGGCAGCAGAACGGAGAAATTCTCGAGGTGCGCCGTCAATCCCGAGGCAGCTTCTGCCAGCCCCTCGGTGTCATCCCGCGAGAAGAAGCGCTCGCGCCAGTCCTGCCAGGCGCCCGGGCCGGTGATGGACGGGTCTCCCAGGCCAAACATTCCGGCATGGGCGCGAGGCTTTCCCGCCAGATGACGAGAGCCGTCTTCAAAGAGGAAATCGAGCAGGTGGCTGGCCAGACGATTCTGACGGCTGCGCTTGGGCAGGTAGGCCACCGCCCAGTTCAACAGTCCCGGCGCCATGTCGGCGAAGTCGGATTTCCAGAGCCCCCGACGCCAACCGGGAAGCGGCGCTTCCCCCGGAGACAACGGCGCAATGGCTGCCGCAGCCAGGAAGATCGTCGTCAGGTCCAGGGCCTGGCGGAAGGGCCATGCGGCGCCCAGCGGGCCTTGGCTCTCCAGCCCGTGGGAGACACCACGCAACAAGTCAGCCAGGCCCTTCCGCAGAGGGTCCCTGGCCGTCCGAAGCCCAGGGGGCAAGGTCAAGGGAGTGAAGGATGGCTCGTGGGGCATGGTCCCAAGAGTCTGTTCGGGCTTCTGTGGCCGGAGTCCCTCCTGACCGGGCAAATCCTTTCAAAGATAAAGTTCGTGGGATCAATTCCTCCGGAAGTCCACCAGACTGGGCGGGGGGAAGGAGGCTCTCAGCGCATTCAGGACCGCCAGCAGATCGATGAGTTCCTGGGCCAGGGCGCCGGCGACCGGGGTCAACCAGCCAAAGGCTGCCGCACCCATGCCCAGAAGCGACAGCAGCATCCCTCCCAGGGCACTCTGCAGGGCGATCCGCCGCATCCTGGCGCCCACGTGAAGGAACTCATCCATCTTCTCGAGGGTG
>DCTU01000234.1 GCA_002329445.1 bacterium UBP9_UBA1432 | reverse complement strand
GCCCACGAAGAGGAGGGGCTGCTCCTCGGAGTAGTCCAGGGTCGCCCCGGTCCGTCCCGACGAGCGCAGGTCCGCGAAGGGAAGCTCGTACTCCGTGCTCATCACGAAGGGCAGCTCGCCCTGGAAGGAGACCACCCGGGCCTGGGCCAGGTTGGTCACCACCAGCTCTCGCGAGCCGACGCGCAGGGCCTTGCCCACGTGCAGGTCGGCGAAAGCCGGCAGGGACTGGGGCTCCGTCTGGACCAGGGACGAGACGAAGTACTCGCCCATGGCCTCGCCCAGCCAACCGTGGCGGCCATCCTGGAACTGGAGGAACCACTCGTTCCAGTAGCCTTCGGGGTGGAGGATCTGGATTCGCCCCAGCACCTCGAAGGCAGCCCCGTCGAAGACCCCGGAGGTCCCGATCTGGATGGGCGTCCCGTCGGGCTGCAGGTCGGCCACCTTCCCCAGCAGTTCGACGTCCACGTCATGGCGGACCAGCAAGGACTGGCACGACGAACAGGTCGAGTAGACCGAGCTTTCGGAGCGAAAGCGGACGGCGTCGCCGCAGGAGGGACAAGCGATTTCAAGCACGGCGCCATGCCAGTTCCCGCATCCCGGCGAGATTCCCTCCTGTTTCCACAACCGAGGACTCGCCGGCTGGAGCGCGAAGCGGGAGGGGACGCGGGGCGGACAGGTCGGCTCCCGGGTCTCGGAGAGGCGGTCACGGGCATGGTTGCGCTTCACTTCATGGTTCCGGTGGTTCTTCTGGGCTTGTGGCTCCTGTTGGGTCACCTCGAAGAGCGGGTCACTTCGGCCCATCTCGGGTTCTGGCTCCGAAACCTGCGGGGGGGGATGCTGGGCACGGTCTTCTGTGCCCTGGCGGCCGTCGGCCTGGCCCACGTGCAACCGTCCATCCCCACCGAGTCGAGGACCTTCGTGTTCATCGCCCTCCTGCTGGCCTTGAGCATGATCGGCTTTCCGATCGGCTTTCTGGCCGCCATGGCCCGGGGAGCGCGATCCGAGGATTGAACTGCGCCCGGGTCGGTTAAGCTCCGGGTGACGACAGGAGGATTCGATGAGCAAGTCCGGTTTCGGCCGTCTGATGACCGCCATGGTGACCCCGATGCGTCCCGACGGAGCCGTGGATCTCGAGAGGGCCGGGGAACTGGCCCGACGCCTGGTCTCCCAGGGAACCGACAGCGTCGTCGTCTGCGGGACCACCGGCGAGTCCCCCACGCTGTCCCATGATGAGAAGCTCCGCCTCTTCCAGGCCGTGCGCCAGGCCGTCCCTGGGACCCCCGTGGTGGCCGGCACCGGTTCGAACTGCACCCGCTCGACCATCGAGTTCTCCAGGCACGCCCGGGACTACGGCGTGGACGCCCTGCTGGTGGTGGCGCCCTACTACAACAAGCCACCCCAGGAGGGGCTGTACGCCCACTTCAAGGCCGTGGCCGAGGCCGTGGACCTGCCGATCCTCGTCTACAACATTCCCGGCCGCACGGGCGTCGAGATCTCGCCGGCGGTCCTGGCCCGACTGGCCGAGATCCCCAACGTGGTGGGCGTCAAGCAGTCCTTGCCCGGCCTGGACCCGGTCAGCACGCTCTCGGCCAGCCTGCAGGCGCTCTCGTCGGAGGGCCGGCCACCCTGGACCCGCCCGGGCCGGGCCATGGAGATCTACAGCGGGGATGACTCCGCGACCTTGCCGATGATGGCCGTCGGCGGGGTGGGAGTGGTCAGCGTGGCCTCTCATGTCGCGGGCCCCGCCCTGCAGCAGATGATGCAGGCCTTTGCCGCGGGGCGCGTGGAGGAGGCCACGGCCCTTCACCTGAGGTTGCTTCCCCTGTTTACGGGCCTCTTCGCCACCACCAACCCCATCCTGGTCAAGGCCGCCCTGAAGCTGCAGGGTTTCCCCGTCGGAGGCGTCCGCCTGCCCCTGGTGGAGGCCACTCCCCAGCAGGAGGAGCAGCTTCGGCAGGTCATGGAGCGGGTCGGAGTCCTGTAGACCTTGCAGGTCCTGCTCCAGCCCGAGACCTCCCCCTGGGAGCGCCGGGTCCGCATGGCTGGTGACAAGTCGCTGAGCCATCGGGCCCTGATCCTGGGCGCCATGGCCGAGGGCGAGAGCGTCCTGACGGGCCTCTCCGAATCCCGGGATGTCCGCACCACCCTGCGCTGCCTGCGGGCCCTGGGCGCGCGGGTGCACCGGGAGGGGCCCCGGTGGGTGGTCTCCGGCTGGGGCCGGCTCGGCCGGTCTGAGCCGGCGCAGGTTCTTGATTGTGGCGGCTCGGGAACCACCCTGCGCCTGCTGGCGGGGGTCCTGGCGGCAGGGCGCGGTCTGTCGGTCCTGACCGGGGATTCCTCCTTGCGCCGTCGCCCGATGGCTCGCATCGTCCAGCCTCTCTCCTGCATGGGGGCCCGAATCTGGGGGAGGGGAGAGGGAAGCCTGGCCCCACTGGTCTTCCAGGAGGGGAGACTGCAGACTCTGGAGTGGGATCTTCCGGTGGCCAGCGCGCAGGTCAAGTCGTGCCTGCTGCTGGCCGGCCTCCAGGCCGGGGTTCCGGTCGCCTTGCGCGAGCCGTTGCCCAGCCGGGACCACACCGAGCGGATGCTGCAGGCCCTGGGGGTGCCCCTGGAACGAACCGGCCTGGCCGTCCGCCTGGCCGGACCTGCCTGCCTCCCGGGTTTCCGCTTCGCCGTTCCCGGAGACCCGTCTTCGGCGGCCTTCCTGGTGGCCGCAGCGGTCATGAACCCCGGCGCGCGAGCGCGGGTCGAAGGGGTCTTGTTGAATCCCGGGCGCCTGGGTTTCTTCGAGCTGCTGCGGCGGATGGGGGGGCAGGTCCGCTGGGAGGTGACCCATGAGGAGTCGGGCGAGCCGGTGGGCTGGATCGAGGCCTGCGGTTCGGAGCTGCGGGCCGTGGACGTGGCGCCTGAGGAGGTGCCCGCCGCCGTGGACGAGCTCCCCCTCCTGGCCGTGGTGGCGACCCGCGCCCAGGGCCAGACCCGAGTCCAGGGCGCGGGCGAGCTGCGGCACAAGGAGTGCGACCGGATCCACCACCTGGTGCTCGAGCTTCGGCGCATGGGGGCCTCCATCAGCGAACAGGCAGAGGGCTTCGAGGTGGAAGGCCCGGTTCGCCTGAGCGGGGGGACCGTCCGCTGTCACGGGGACCATCGCCTGGAGATGAGCCTGGCCGTCGCGGCCTTGAGCGCGGCAGACCCCACGCGCCTCTTGGGGGCAGGCTTCAGCGACGTCTCCTTCCCGGGATTCTGGGATCTGCTCCCGGGGACGCGGTGATCGGCCCCGGAACCCGCACCGTGTGGGTCCTGGGTTCGCCCCTGGGGCACACCCTGTCGCCGGTCATGCACAACGCCGCCTACCGCGCGATGGGCCTGGACCTGGTCTACCTTCCCGCACGGGTGGAATCCGGGGACCTGCGGGCCGTCCTGGAGGGGCTGCCCCGCCTGGGCGCGGTGGGGTGCAACCTGACCCTCCCCCTCAAGCAGGCGGCCCTCGCCCTGATGACGCGCCTGGAGCCTCCGGCCGCTGAGTTGGGGGCGGTCAACACCGTTCGCTTCGAAGGCCGCAGCCGGGTGGGCTTCAACACCGATGCCCAGGGCTGGCTGCGCTCCTGGGACGAGGAGGTGGGCCAGTCCCTGGAGGGCCGGCCGGTCCTGCTGCTGGGAGCGGGGGGAGCGGCCCGCGCCGTTGCCTGGGCCCTGGCCTCGCGGCGGGTCGCCCGGATCCAGGTGGTCAATCGCGACTCCGAGCGGGCACGCCGCCTGGTGGCCAGCCTGGCCCGGACCGAGGTGCCTTGCCGGGTGGGCGCGGTGGAGTTCGAGCCCGACATGGTGGTGGTCCAGGCCACCTCGGTGGGGATGGTGCCCGGGGACGATGCGACCTGTCTGGAATGGCCCGAGGAGGTGCCGCCCGGCGTGGTGGCTTGCGACCTGGTCTACCGGCCCCGGCAGACCCGATTCCTGAGGGAAGCCTGCCAACGCGGAGTCCGGACCCTGGGGGGGCTGGGCATGCTGGTCCACCAGGCCGCCCTGGCCATCGAGGTCTTCACGGGGCAAAGTCCGTGCCTGGCCTTGCTGCGCCGCGTGGCCGAGGAAGCGCTCAGCTCAGATCGATGTACTGCTCCTGGAGTCGATCCAGGATGCGCTGACGGGTGTTGAGCAGGTCGGCGATCTTCCGGGCGGTCTCCATGGGCGTCAACTCGGTGGTGTCGATGCGGATCTTGATGCGCTCGAAGACCGCCGTGCGCTCGGCCAGGATGCGGTCGACCTTGGCGGGGACATCGCCCCCCCGCAGCAGCGGCCTCCGGTCGCTGCGCTCCAGTCGCTGGATCAGGTCTTCCCGGCGGGTGTACAGACAGACCAGAAGGCCCGTGGACTGGAAGGCTGTGAAGACCTCCGGGGCCATGAGGGTCCCGCCGCCGGTGGCCACCACCCGGTTGGCCGTCTGGGCCATCTCCAGGGCCACCTCCCTCTCCTGCTCGCGAAACCAGGCCTCCCCGTGCTCTTCGAAGATCCGGGGGATCGGCATGCCCAGGCGGAACTCCAGTTCCAGGTCCAGATCCACGAACTTGCGCCCCATGACCCGGGCCAGTTCCCGGCCCACCGTGCTCTTGCCGGTCCCCATGAATCCCGCCAGGTAGATGTTGCGTCGCCCCATGGGCTTTCTGGTTTGGGGTCCGGGGGCCCACTCCTTCCGCCGGGCCTTCGGGGAGGAGCATCCATCCCGCCTGTTACATGCGTGTAAAAGACGTGGCGACGGGGGCATGCTAGAATCAAGCCGAGTCTTCCTTTGTCTATGTCCATGCTGCGATCCGATGATCTGATGTTCGAGAATCGGGACGGGGGCGCCGCCCTGGTCCTGGTTGCCGACGACGAACCATACAATCTCGATCTTCTGGATCGGATCCTCAAGCGCGCTGGATACCGCGTCGTCACGGCGGCCACGGGGGCGGAGGCGCTGGAGAGGGCCCACCAGACCCACCCCGACATCGTCCTGCTGGACATCATGATGCCCCGGATGACCGGCTACGACGTCTGCAAGGAGATCAAGGCCGATCCGGCCACGATCTTCACCCCGGTGGTCCTGCTGACGGCCGTGGCCGATACCGAGGACAAGATCAAGAGCCTGGACGTCGGGGCCGACGACCTGCTCTCCAAGCCGATCAGCCGGGTTGAGTTGTTGGCCCGTGTGCGCTCCCTGCTGCGCATGAAGGACCTGATCGAAGAGAAGCGCCGCGAGGACCTGGAGAGGGCCCGCCTGGAGAACGAGCTGGAGATGGAGCGCTTCCGACGTGAGGAGGAGGTCCGCCGGCGCGCCTTCTACAAGGAGGTGATCTTCGCGGTCACCAACGGACGCCTGCTCCTGACCGAGAAGGACGAGATGGATCAGATCCTCGAGCAGCGCTTCCAGCCGGCCGAGACCGTCGAGCTGCTCAACGCCCGTTCCGTCAGCGCGGCGCGCAAGGTGGCCGAGCTGGCGGGGCAGGCTTTCGGCCTGTCCGAAGACACCCTGCACGACGTCGTCCTGTGCGTTTCGGAAGCGGCCACCAACACCATCAAGCATGCCTCCAACGGCATCATGCAGGTCGGCACCGAGAAGGACCGTCTGCTGATCCTCTTCAAGGACGAGGGGCCTGGAATCGACGCGTCCACCTTGCCTCGGGCCACCTTGATGAAGGGGTATTCGACGAAGGTGTCCCTGGGGTTCGGGTTCACCATCCTGATGGAGCTTCTGGACCGGGTCACCTTGCAGACCTGCCCTGGGGGCACCCGCCTGTTGTTGGAGAAGAGCCTCATCGACGTGGACGCCGACATGGAGGATGTCCTGCAGCGCCTGTGAGACGGGACCTGCCTGAAGACTCGAAATTCGTCTTGAGGGTCGGCCTGCTGGATCGCATCGGGAGCTTGCTGGTCCAGTCGGGTTTCGACCGCTGCGTCGTCGTGACCGATCACAACGTGGCCACGGCCTGGAGGCCTGCGCTTCAAGCCGGGCTGACCCCCCTGCGCCAGGACTGGATCGTGGTGCCGGCGGGCGAGGAGCACAAGACCCTGGACCACGTCCGGGATCTGTATGGACGGCTGCTGGGTCTGGATGTGGAGCGTCAGACCCCGGTCCTGGCCTTCGGCGGTGGGGTCGTAGGCGACCTGGCCGGTTTCGTGGCCGCCACGTGGCTTCGAGGGCTGCCCTTCTTCCAGGTGCCGACCACCCTGGTCGCCATGGTCGACTCCTCGCATGGCGGCAAGACCGGCGTGGATCTTCCCGAAGGCAAGAACCTGGTCGGCGCCTGGTACCCGGCCCGGGTCATCTGGGCGGACCCTCGGACCCTGCGCACCCTGCCTCGCAGGCAATGGGCCAGCGGCATGGTGGAGGCCGTCAAGGCGGCCCTCCTGGCCTCGCCCAGGCTTCTGGAACAGATTGAGGACTTCTCGCGCCCCCCCGACCCGTCGGGTCGGCAGGATGCCGAGATCCAGGAGCTGGTCTCGGAAGCTGCCCGGATCAAGCGCGAGATCGTCCGGCGCGACCCTTGGGAATCGGGCGAGCGCATCCTGCTGAACCTCGGGCACACCCTCGGTCACGCCCTGGAGAGGGCCGGGGACTATGCGCGCTTCACCCACGGGGAGGCGGTCGGCCTGGGTCTTCTGGCGGCACTGCGGCTGGCGCGTCGCCGGGCAGTCCTTCCCGACGCCTGGGACCTGTTGGGTCGGGTGGAGTCCCTGCTGGCCGCCTGGGACCTGCCCCGGGCCATTCCCGCTTCGTTTCGGTGGGAGGTCGTGGCTGCCGGACTGAAGCGCGACAAGAAGAGGCTGCAGGGGAAGCTGGTCTTCGTGCTGCCCACCCGGCTGGGCAGGGCAGAGGTCTTCGAGGTGGACGAGGCCGAAGTCTGTCAGGTCTTTGAAGAGCTCCATGCCGCCGAAGGGAGTCCGGAACTTGGCTGAAACCGTGCGCGCCCTGATCCTCCAGGGGCCGAACCTCAACCTCCTGGGGAGCCGCGAACCCGAAATCTATGGCACCCTGGGCGCCCGGGATCTGGCCTCTTTGGTCCGGGAATGGAGCCAGGAACTCGGCGTGGAGGCCACCCTGGTGCAGACCAACTCGGAGGGGGAGCTCCTGGACCTGGTTCAGGGCGCCGAAGGCCGCTTCGACTTCCTGGTTGTCAACCCCGGAGCCCTGACCCACACCTCGCTGGCCCTCCGGGACGCCCTGGCCGGCATCCCGGTTCCCGCCCTGGAGGTCCATCTCTCGAACATCCATGCCCGGGAAGAGTGGAGGCGCCAGTCGTGGATCAGCCCCGTGTGTCAGGGCGTCCTGGTCGGCATGGGGCCGCTGGGCTATCGCCTGGCCTTGGAAGCCGGCCTGGTCCTGGTGGGGGGGCGAAACCTGGGTCCTCCTTCCGGGTCCAACCCCTCACCGGTTTCGAGTCCATCGCAATAGTTCGACAGGCCCTCGACAGGGGGGTTGGCGAAGTGGGATGATGGGTCGAAATCGGCTCAAGTCCTCCTGGAGGTTCCGCTTTGCATCGTTCCCCTCGTTCGTCGCTTCTCCTCACGGCTCTCGCGCTGGCCCTGTTGATGGGCATCCCTGTGTGGGCGGCGCCAGGGCAGCCCGGCCCCAAGACCTCTCCTTCTCCGGCGGTCGAATACTCCGCCTCTGGCCTGAAGATCGGCCGCGACGTGATCCGCCCGGGCGAGCTCCTGCCGATGGTCTTCGGGATCGTGGGGCCGCCGGATCAGGTCCGCGCCATGCGCAGCAAGAAGGAGGCCGATGATTACGTCATGTTCTCCTACTTCGCGCAGGGCTTCTCGCTGGACATCAACCAGAAGAACCTCGTCCAGGGCATCCTGGTCGAGAACCGCGAGGTCGAGGTCTCGGGCGTGCCCTTCCACGTGGGCGACTCCAAGCAGGACGTGCTCAAGGCCTGGGGCGAGCCGGACCGGACCCAGAGCAAGGTGATGGCCTACTGGCGTCGCGGTGTGTATGTGAGCTGCGACGAGTCGGGCAAGGTGACCAACCTGTTCCTGACTGCTCCTGGCCGCGTCGAGAAGCCGGATGATGGACGCGCTCCCGTCGGCGGGTAGGAGCCTGGCGGGGTTCCTGAACCTCCTCAAACCGCCCGGAATGACCTCCCACGACGTGGTGGCCTTCGTCCGCCGCCTGCTCGGGGGAGGCAAGGTCGGCCACCTGGGCACCCTGGACCCTGGCGCGGCCGGGGTCCTGCCGCTGGCTCTGGGGGGCGCCACCAGGACCCTGGAGTTCCTGCCCCCGGCTCGCAAGGCCTACCGGGCCGAGGTCACGTTCGGGATCGAGACCGAGACCCTGGATGCGGCCGGCGAGGTCCTGGCCCGACGCGACCCCGGGCCGATCGCTCCGGCTGTCCTGCAGGCAGCGTGCTCCGCCTGGCGGGGCCTGGTGATGCAGGTCCCCCCCCGGGTCTCGGCCATCCGGCAGTCCGGGCGGCGCGGCTACGACCGGGTGCGTCAGGGGGAGGACTTTGAGTTGCCTCCCCGCCCGGCCGAGTATCACGCCGTCAGGTTGCTGGACCTGCAAGGCGCGGTGGCCCTTCTGGAGGTCGACTGCGGGCCGGGCACCTACGTGCGTGCCCTGGCCCGCGACCTGGGCCACGAACTGGGCTGCGGCGCCATGCTGTCGTTCCTGCTGCGAACCCGCAGCGGTCCCTTCTTCCTCGAGCGCGCCGTGACCCTCGAGGAACTCCGCTCAGAGGGGATCCCAGCGCACCTGATCCCCGTCGGCGAGGTGTTGGCGTCCTGTGGCATGCCCGCTGTGCAGGTCGATCCGCTTCCCCTGGGGCGGGGCCTGGAGGTTCCGGCGGGCCTGCGTGAAGAGACCGGGCTTCCGGAGCCGGGAACCCTGGTTCGGCTTGTCGAAGAGGATGGACAGACCCTCGGAGTGGGCCGGGTCCTGGAGTCGACCCCCCTGCGCGTGCAGGTCTTGAGACCACTCCCGGGAGGAGGCGCCCCGTGAGCACCGTCATCTGGGCCTTGAGCCCACACCCGCCGCTGCTGATCCCCGAGGTGGGAGGCGAAGCCCTCGAGCAGGTCCGCCAGACCCGTGAGGGCCTGGAAGCGGTCTGTCGGGCCGTGGCCGAGAGCCGTCCCGAGCGGCTGGTCCTGATCACCCCCCACGGTCCGGTCCACCCTCGGGCGGTGCCCGTCTTCGTGGTGGACCGGCTGACGGGGAACCTCGGTCGCTTCGGACATCCGGAGGTGACCCTCGGTCTGGACGTGGACCGCGCCCTCGCCCTGGCCCTGATCCGGGCGGCCGAAGAGCGTGGAGTCCCGGTCCTGGCCCTGGACGAGTCCCTGGCCGCATCGCGGCAGGTCGCCTTGGAGCTGGACCACGCCCTGATGGTTCCCCTGTACTACCTGGAGCGCGCGGGAGTCCACGTGCCGGCGGTGGTCCTGAGCATCTCCTGGCTGCCTGAAGAGGAGCACGTCCGGCTGGGGGAGGCCTTGCGCGACGTCCTGCGCGGGTGCCCTCACCGGGTGGCCGTGGTGGCCTCGGGGGACCTCTCTCATCGCCTGCTGGACAGCGGCCCCTATGGCTTCGACGAGATGGGCCCGGTCTTCGACCGCCGACTCCTGGAATTGTTGGAGAAGACCGATCCCGCGGGAATCCTGGACCTCCCCGAGGAGATGGTGGAGCGGGCCGGGCAGTGCGGCGTCCGGCCCATCCTCACTCTGTTGGGGTCGCTCGAGCCCGGGGCCCAGGCGCGGATTCACTCCTACGAGGGCCCCTTCGGTGTGGGTTACGCCGTGGCCCACTTCAGCCTGCCCGAAGAGCCGCTCGCTCGTCCCACCGCGGGCGACGATCCGCGGAGCCCCGACCATGTCTGAGGAGCCCGCCCGCTCCCACAGGCCACACCCCCTGGTGGAACTGGCGCGCCGCGCGGTGGAGGAGTTTGTCCGGCATGGCCGGGTCCTGGCGGTGCCAGGCCCCATCCCAGCGGACTTCCAGGCACCGGCCGGGGCCTTCGTGACCCTGAAGAAGCGCGGCGAGCTGCGGGGGTGCATCGGAACCTTGGCTCCAACCTGCCCCAACCAGTGCCAGGAAGTGGTCCAGAACGCGATCTCGGCCTGCTGTCGAGACCCCAGGTTCCCTCCGGTGCAGGCGGGCGAGCTGGGCCACCTGCAGTACCAGGTCTACATCCTGGGACCTTCCGAGCCGGTGGGCGGGCTGGCCGACCTGGACCCGCAGCGCTATGGGGTGATCGTGCACAAGTCCGGGCGCAGGGGGGTGCTTCTGCCGGCGCTGGAGGGCATCGAGACGGCCGAGGTCCAGGTGGCCATCGCCTGCCGCAAGGCCGGGATCGACCCCGCCGACCATCCCGAACTGGAGCGTTTCGAGGTCCTGACCTTCCAGGAGGTCCCGGACGAGCCTTGAGGGGAAGATGGGCCTTGGGACTGCGCCTCCGGTCCCAGATGGCCTTCTTCCTGTTCACCCTCTTCGGCTCGACGGTGCTGCTGATCACCTACTTCAACGTGGCCCTGCTGGCCCAGACCCTCGAGAAGCAGGCGGAACAGGAGGCACTGGGGGGCGCGGTGCAGGTGGTCACCCTCCTGCGCGAGATCGCGCCCGACCAGGAGGGTTCGGTTCAAACCCTGGTTTCGGGCGAGCGGTCCAGCCGCTTGAAACGCTACCTGGCCCAGGTCCCTCGCTTCCACGGCTTCCACCTCTTCACTCCGGACGGCGTTCCGGTCTACCGCTTCTGCCAGACCGCCCAGGCCGAGCCGCTTCTGGCCGAGATGGCGCGTCGGGCGGCTTCCGAACGGACCCCGGTCTGGAGGCTCTGGAGCTTCGAACCCGGAGGTCCGGAATCCGGACGTCCCTTCCCCGGGCTTGGCCCCTTCTATCGGGGACTGGTCAGCCTGGAATACTTCGCTCCGCTTCCGCCTCAGGACCAGGCCGGAGGGGGGAATGGGCCTGTCCGCCTGGTCGCCCACGTGTCGATCGAGACCACCCCCATGGTTCGTCGCCTCGGGCTGATCGTGGTCTTCAACACGGTGCTGGCCTTCCTGTTCGTGATTACCGGCTTCATCGCCATCAACCTGTGGGGTGAGCACGCGGTCAACCGCCCCATGACGCTCCTGTTGGAGGCCCAGGAGCGTCTGGGCAGGGGTGACTACACCACCCACGTCGACCTGGAGATTCCGTCGGTCAACGAGATGGTCGTGCTGACCAACTCCTTCAACCGGATGGCCCGGGAGCTCCAGCAGTATCAGGAGGCCTTGGAGGACAAGACCCGCCGCCTGGAAGAGGCCAACCAGCAATCCCAGCGCCTCAACGAGGACCTGGAGCAGAAGGTGGAGGAGAAGACCCGGGAGCTGCGCGAGTTCTTCTCGATGCTGACCCACGATCTGCGCATTCCCCTGGCGGCGATCCGGGGATACGCCGACCTCCTGGGGCGCGCTCCCCTCAGCGAGCGACAGGCCCGCTTCCTGCGGGGAATCCAGAGTGCCAACTCCAGCCTGCTGGAGCTGGTCCGGAACCTGCTGGATGCCGTGCGCTTCGATGCCGGCCCGGTGGAGATGGTC
>DCTU01000082.1:21134-23192 GCA_002329445.1 bacterium UBP9_UBA1432 | reverse complement strand
CCCTATTGCGGCGCCACGCGGAATCGCGGTCCTGAGAAGTTCTGCGGCGGGTGCGGCTCGCCACGCGGTCCCGAGGTGAAGTTCTACCTTCCCGAGGATGCGCGGGTGGTGGACGACGCCCGCGAGCTGGAGAAGGCCCGCGCCGGCCCCAACTGGACCTGCGAATTCTGCTCGGGCGACAACGCCGGCTGGAACAAGTTCTGCACCGGCTGCGGCTCGGCGCGGGAGGCCGGGGTCGCCCGCGACGTCGTCACCCACCACGGACAGGCTCCCTCCAATGCCGAGGAGGCGACCCGCGCGGCAGCCGCCGCGCCGTCCTCGTCGCCCGAGACCTCCGCACCGACCGACCCGCCCCGCCCGACCCGGCGCAAGGCCTGTGGACTGTGCCTGGGGGGCTGCGGAATCCTGCTCGTCCTGCTGGCCCTTCTGGCGGGGTTCCTCTCCTGCACGCACTCTGAAAAGCTCGAACTGGTGGGTGCCCACTGGGATCGCACCATCGCGATCGAGAAGCAGGTGACGGTCCGCGAACAGGCCTGGTCCGACCAGCTTCCCTCCGGAGCCCGCGAACTCTCACGACATCGGGAGGTTCGCTCCCACCGCCAGGTCCAGATCGGAAGCGAGACGCGCACGCGGACGGTCCAACGCGAGGTCCAGGACGGGACCGAACGGGTCAAGGTCGGCAGCCGCGACCTGGGCAACGGCTACTTCGAGGACGTCTACGAGGATCGCCCGATCTCCCGCACGGTGCAGGAGGAAGAGACCTGGCAGGAGCCTGTCTACCGACAGGAGCCGGTCTACGACACCCGCGTCACCTACGAAGTCGAGCGCTGGAAGGAGGTGCGTCGGGCCCGCGCCGCGGGCGAGGGCACCCGCCCGGAGTGGCCCGAGACGAAGCTGGCCGGCAGCGAGCGCGAAGGCCCCCGCACCGAAGAATACGTCCTTCAACTGCGTGGCCGCGACGGCAAGCTCCGCCAGCACAAGATCCAGGACGCCGCCACCTTCCAGGCCTTCCAGGTGGGGCAGACCTGCCCCGCCCGGTTGAACCGGCTGGGCGTGATCACCGAGCTCAAACCCTGAAACCGCCTGCGTCCACCCGACGACAGCTTGAAGGAAAGCCCCCAGGAAGGGGAGAACTTTCTTCAACATGCCCTCCCGAGGTGATGAATGAAGCGCAGCGCGGCCACTCAGGCAACCCACACGGTGGCTCCACGCCAGCGGAAGCCTCCCCAGGAAGAACTGGCCTACACGGATCTGGACCTGCGCTGCTGGAAGGACGAAGAGTCCGACATCCTGCTGGAGAGCCTGTGGCTCTTCCCCAACCGGGACCGGCGGGGTCCCCACGCAGGGGACTATCACGGGAACTTCGTCCCCCAGATCCCCTACCAGGTCCTGCGCCGCTTCACCCGTCCGGGGGAGGTGGTGGTCGACCTCTTCAGCGGCAGCGGCACCACCTTGATCGAAAGTTGCCACCTGGGCCGCCATGGCATCGGGGTCGAACTGCAGGAGGACGTCAACCGCATCGCACGTGAACGGGTCTCCCAGGCTTTGAACCCCCTGAACGTGAACTGGAAGCTGCTGACCGGGGACTCGACGGGAACCGGGATCCGCCGCCGGGTTCTGGCCTGCCTGGAAGAGTGGGGCTTCCCCCGAGCCCATCACGTCATCCTCCACCCCCCCTACTGGGACATCATCCTCTTCTCCGATGGCGAAGGGGGCACGGATCTGTCCACCGCCGGTACCGAGCAGGCCTTCTATGACCAGTTCCGGGCCGTGGTGGACAACGCGGTGGAGATCCTGATGCCGGGCCGCTTCATGACCCTGGTGATCGGGGACAAGTATCACAAGGGGGATTGGATTCCCCTGGGCTTTGGCTGCATGGAGGTCTGCCGACGGGCCGGTCTGCGCCTGAAATCCCTCAACGTCAAGGACATCCAGGGGAACGAGCGGGGCAAGGGCCTGACCACCAACCTCTGGAAGTATCGCGCCTTGAAGGGGGGGTTCTACCTCTTCAAGCACGAGTACGTCATGATCTTCCAGAAACCCCTGGCTGCCCCGCAC
>DCTU01000082.1:1862-21120 GCA_002329445.1 bacterium UBP9_UBA1432 | reverse complement strand
GGCAAGACCGGAACTCAATCGGTGTTCTCCCGCGCCACCTCTTCGATGTAGCGCGTCACCTCGTCGAGCGCCTCCTCGTCCAGTCCGACACCCGGAACGAAACGGGAGCGGTCCACCTGGATCACCAGATCCCCCCTCTCGGTCAGACCTGCTGACTCCTGCTGGCGGCGTTCCTGCAGCGCACGGGCCAGACGCAGGACCAGCCGAGCCGCCCGCTCCGGGTCCGAACGGGCCAGCTCTCGCGAGCGGGGGTCTCCCTCGACCCAGGCCCGAGCCAGGGCCTCGAAATCGACGTTCATGGTGCCTCCTCGATGAGTTTTCCGGAACCAGGGCCAGCGGGGAACCCGTTCAGAACCTCGCCACCAGGACCGAGAGGTCGTCGGAGAGCTGGCTCCGGGTGAACTGGCGCACCTGGGTATAGAGGCGGTCGGCCAGGGACTGGGGCGAAAGGGCCCGCTCGCCCAGTCCATAGCGCAGGACGGTCTGCTGCACCCGCTCGGGTCCGAAGAACTGCCCTCGGGGATTGCGCGCCTCGGTGATGCCGTCGGTGCACATCAGCAGGGTGGAACCTTCAGGGATGCTGGCCGAGCGCTCTTCGAAGCGGGCATCCGACACCACACCCAACAGCACCCCATCTGCCTCCAGGAGATCGAGCTGTCCGTCCGGCCGCCACAACAAAGCCGGCTCGTGCCCCCCGCAACTATAATACAGACGGCGGGTCTCCAGGTCCGCCTCGGCGTAGAACAAGGTGATCTGACGATCGTCGCCCGCGTCGTCCCGCGTCAGGTGCGAGTTCAGCCGCCGCAGGACCTCCCGCGGAGGGTGACCCGACATGGCGAAGCTGCGCAACAGGTGCTTGGCACGGATGGTCTGGATGGCGGCCTCGGGACCCTTGCCGGAGACGTCCCCGATCACCAGTCCGCAGCGCCGCGGTCCCAGAGGAATCAGGTCGTAGTAGTCCCCCGACAGATCCCGGGAGGGCAGGAAGCGATGTCCCAGAACCAGCCCGGGGAAGCCCAGGGTGCGGCGGGGGATCAAGGCGTCGTGCAGAAGGGCGGAGACCTTCTCCTTCTCGGCGTAGATCCGGGCATTCTCGATGGCGACCCCGGCGTGGCTGGCCAGGGCCGAAAGCAGGCCGATCTCGCTGGGAGTGTGCTGGAGCTGGGCGCGGTGGAAGACCGTGATGACCCCGACCGTGACGTCCCGATGGTCGATGGGCACGCTCAGCACCGTCCGCATCCCCTGGTGGGCGGCGGCGCGAGGAAACTCCAGCCCTTCGAACTGCTGGTCCGCCAGCATGGTCTTGGGCTGACGCTCCTGCGCCGCCCGACCCATCACCTGTTCGCCCAGCGGGACGCGCCGGACCAGGTTGGAGGGGTTGAGACCCTCCGAAGCCTTCAGGATCAGGACGCTGCCTTCCAGCAGGCGCAGAGTGCAGGCGTCAGCCCGCAGGATCCGCACCACATGCCGGACCACCTCGCTGAAGACCTTCTCGAGCTGCAGGGTGGACGTGACCGCGCGGCTGACCTCGAAGAGCGTCTGCAACTCGCCCATCTTCAGGCGCAGCTTGCCGTGCAGGCGGGCGTGGTCGACGGCCACGGCGGCATGATTGGCGAATCCCCGCAAGAGCCGGATCTCCAGCCGATGGAAGGGCCGGCCCGCCGGCGCAAAGCAGTTGAGGACGCCGACGGTCCTCTTGCGGGCCACCAGGGGCACCGCCAGGAGCCCCCCGAACCCCGTCGACTGCAGGGCGCGCCCCAAATCAGACGCAGCCAGTTCCGGACAGCGGTCCAGATACAGCACGCTGGCCTTCCGTCGTCCCCGGGCCAGTCGGGCCAGCCCGGCCTGGGCCGAGTGATCCAGCAACGGCTGAGGCAGACCCGCCGAGGTGTGGACGTAATGGTCCTCACCGGTCTCGTTCAGGACCAGGACGGCACAGGCCGACTCCTGGACCAGGCTGAGGGCCTGGGCCACGATCAACTGCAGGAGCCGAGGGAGCGAGAGCGTGCCGGTGACGACCGTCGAGACCTGGTACAGGGCGCGGAAACGCGCCACATTCTCTTGAAGCTCCTCGAAGAGGGTCGCCCGGCGCAGGGCGACCCCCACCTGGACGGCCAGGGCCATGGCCAGCCAGACCACCGAGTCGGCAAAGGGAAGGGCCCCTTCGGAATGGTCCAGCAGGGCCAGACCGGCCAGGCCCTCCTCGCCCAGGATGGGCACCACCAGGCAGGACGATGACGGCAGCAGGGTCAGGAGCCGGGCCAGGGAGGGGCTGTCCTCGGGAGGAGCAGGGAGCCTCAAGGGCTCGCCAGCCTGGAGGCTGGCCAGGACCGCGGGAGCGACCTGGCCCAGGTTCAGGCGGAATGCCGAGAAGAACTCGCGTTGGTCGGGCGTCAACCCGACCGAGGTGGCCAGGCTCATCACCGGTCGGTGCCGGTCGGCCAGGAAGACCAGGGCACGGTCGACCTCGGCGGTGCGCGACAGCGCGCGGGCCGCGGCCTCCAGGACCTCCGTCCGGGTCTGCCCGCTCTCGATCGAGCGGGCTGCCTGGTACAGGGCGGTGGACTCGCGGGCACGGCGCTGCTCGGCCTCGAAGACGTGGGCATTCTCCAAAGCCAGCGCGGCCTGGACGGCCAAGGCGTCCAGGAAGAGGATTTCCCTGGCGGTCAGGTGGCGAGGGCGACAGGAGTACAGGCTGAGCAGGGCGCGAGGTCGGTCGTGCAGGATCAGGGGGACGAAGATGGCCGACGCATAGTCCTGGGGGTGCAGCGGCGAGGTGGTGGAGAACCGGGTCTCGGCGGACTGTCTGGCCGAGCGCTCGCGGAGCCAGCCGACCAGACTGGGCCGCAACCGGTGACGTCCTCGCGCGGGCGTGGCCCGCAGGACCAGGGTGGCGCGGCGGGTCAGGCGCTGATTCTCGACCAGATCCAGACAGCCCGCGTCGGCCCCCGACCAGCGCACCGCCAGATTGAGGATGTCGGTCATCAACGGGTCGAGATCCAGGGCCGAGGAGAGCAGGAGGCCCCCGCGGCCGGGGTTGCCCAGGGGGCCCGGACCTTCAAGCAGGACGTGCAGGGAGCGAGCCACGCGGTCCAGTTCGTCCTGGCAGCGCACGGGAAGCGAGGACCAGTCGCGTTGCAGTTGCTCCGCATCGCCGGGGGCTTGTGGAAGGGCCTCGGACGCACCGCGGACGTACCCCCCCAGGACCTGCCGACCCGCCGAGGCCAGGGCGAAACAGGTCAAACCCACCGGACAGAGCCCCAGGACGGGCTCTCCGCTCTGCTCGCGCGCCTGGCTGGCCATCTGCTTGTGGAAAGCCTGGCACTCCTGCTCGCGAAGCGGTCCCAGGAAACGCTGGCACAGATCCAAGGCCCGAGGGCAGGGCTGCTGGGAATCGTGCAGCGGCAACCCGGCCAGCAACGAGGCAGCAGCCAAGCGCTCCGACCAGGTTGGGGGAGGGGAGCTGCCTGCCTGCCCAACCTCGAAAAGACTCAGGAGAGACCTCCCAGCCTTGCGTTCCTCCCCCATCGCCCCTCTTCAGAGGGAAGAACTCAGTTGTTGACCCCTCGGTAACGCAGGAAGATGTCGATGAACTCGGTGTTGGCCATGACCAGGATTTCACGCTTCATGGACAGTCTTCAGCTCCCGGGAAGATGGTGGTTGTCCCTTCATGGTATCTCCCCGGGCTACCTGTGTCAATCGAAACCCGCCTTGGACCCGGCGAAGGCTGCTCCCCGCCGACCCTGCCCCCTCGCGCCCCTTCCCGGGCGACGGAGGGGTGCAGGTGGCCCGGCCACCGAACCTGACCTCAACGATCATACGGTCGCTGGATCGGAACCACGGGCGGAGGCGGGAGGGCCTCTTCGCTGCGGGGGAAGACCTCGGCGTGGACCAGGGCTCGCCCCAGAAGCAGGGCCGAGCCAACCCGCCCGCGACCCTCCAGCGAGAACAGGGTGCCCTCGCCAGGGGTCCCACGGGTGGTGGTCTTCATGCTGGCGGCCTCGCGCAGGAAGCGGGCGGCTGCCTCCCGGTCCACACCCGCCTTCTGGGACTCGGCCTGCGCAGCCTCCAGCGCATAGGAGGGCAGGAGCTTGGGCCAGAGGGCAACCGCATCCGTACGGCCCCCGAAGAGGTCGGCGGCCAGGATCCGCGAACCCACCGCCACGACGAAGCCGCTGGCCTGGGGGTGGCGCTTGGGCAGGTCGCCCAGGGCCTGGATGTAGCCCTCGATCCGACGCCTCACGGCCGGGGCCTCAAAGGTCTCACCCAAAGCCGTCGAATCGCCGAAACCCACGCGGGCCTGGGTCTCGGCCACCGCACTCCAGACCGCCATCTGGCTGTTGTTGGTCCGAGCGCTCTGGCGGACGGCCAGATTCCCGGCCACCGGCCGGGACTTGAACTCGCGGTCTCCGGTGTAGGACCAGCGACCTCGCTCGACGCAGTAGCAGGCCACCTCCACCGGGCCGCTGAGGGCCGGAAGCCACAAATCGTCCTGCAGGACCCGGTCCTGCTTGGCTCCTGCCAGGATTTCCCCGGCCATGATGAACACGGGCACCTTCCCGGTGTTCTCGACCAGCACCCGATTGACCGACCCCGACTCGCTGACCTCGGTCAGCTTCAAGGCCTGCCGGTTCAGCGCAGCATCCAGGTTCAGGTGATCGGCCAGGGCCGACGGCTTCGGGACGGTGACCGGGAAGACCGCCAGGTTGCCGTGGATCTCGGGTGGACCGACCCGAGCCCCGGCCAGGAGCGTCTCCAGGGTGAGGTGGGGAGATGTCTTGCGCTCGGCCTGGGCCGGCAGCGCCGCGCACACCAACAACAACAAAGCCAGGATCAGCCGATTCCGCATCGCAACCTCCCTCAGCGTTGGTCCCTCCTGGGGACCGGTCTCCAGACCGTCGCAGGACCCGGCGAAATCTTCCCCTCGTCCGGTTCTGGCGGATCCTCGAAGGAAGGATTCGCCCCCCCGTTCACAAAATCCAGCACATCCCGACCCGCCTGGCAGGACCCGTGGCGAGACCCTGCCCGTTCTCCAGACGAATGGGACCGAACGGGCAGAGATTCCGGGAGCCGGCGTGAATCTCCGGACCGAGCATCGACAAGAGCCCCTGGAGACCCCGCGCGGGGCACGTGTGCAGTTCCGGAGATGGCGAAGAGTGGTGGTCTGCTGGAGGCGAATGAACTTGCTTGCGACACAGCGGGGAGTTGGAACCCAAGCCCCGCGAGGGTGCCCGAGGCTCTTGGGCGAGGCGACCGACGCGATCTTCACCCGGCCCCCTGGTCCCAGCCCCAGGCCATGATCCACCGTTCCCTGAACGCCCTGCCGTGGGCCGGCGCCGCCCCCGGTGAACCAGCGGACCTCCCCGAGACCTATGGGGTGGATGTCCTCATGCTCGCTCCCGTGGACCCCTCCCGCCTCTTCGCCACCTTCCAGATCGCCTGGTCCACCCGGAACCGCCTGGTCGAAGAGCTGGGCGACGAGAGGCTCTCCCAATGCCGGATGATCCTGCGCCTGCATGCCGACGACCAATCGGGGGCCTGCCAGGAGGTCGACGTGTCCGGCCCCTCGCGCTCCTGGTATGTGGATCTGGAGATCACCAGCCGTTCGCTGTGGGGGGAAATCGGCTGCCTGGAACCCGAAGGCACCTTCTACGCCGTGGCTCGTTCCGGCCGGGTCGACCTGCCCTGGGAACGCCCCTCTCCCCGCTTCGACCCCGAATGGGTCCCCGTCGAGGAAGCCTACGAGCGCATCGCGCGCAGCGTGGGCATGCATCCTGAGACCCTGTACTGCGCCCGAGGCTGCGTGGCCCTGGCCGAAGGCCGTGACCAGCGCCTGGGCCGCAAGAGCCTGCCGGGTGCCGTCCGATGACTCCAGCCTCCGGGTTCCTCTGCCTGGTCCTCCACGCCCACCTGCCCTACGTCCGACACCCCGAATTCGGTGAGTCCTACGAAGAGCGCTGGCTGTACGAGGCGATCCTGGAGAGCTACCTGCCCCTGCTGGACACCTTCGAGCGCCTGGCCGAAGAAGGCGTCCGCTTCCGGGTGGCCTTGTCGCTCTCGGCCACCTTGCTGGAAATGCTGCATGATGACCTGCACCGACAGCGCTTCCTGCGCTACGTCGACAGCCGGATCCACCTGGCCGAGCAGGAGCTGCAACGCACTTCCCACCAGCATCACGAACTGCGGCCCAGCATCGAGATGTACCACGAACGCTTCCAGCGCTTCCGCAGGCTGTACCTGGATCGCCACCAGGGAGACCTGACCTCGGCCTTCGGACGCCTGGCAGACCAGGGCCATCTCGAGCTCCTGACCACGGCGGCCACCCACGGCTATCTGCCGCTTTTGGAGCCCAACGAACAGATGGTCCGAGGGCAGGTCCAGGTCGGCCTGGAGGCCTTCCAACGCCTGACCGGCCGTTCCGCGCGGGGGTTCTGGCTTCCCGAATGCGGCTATCGGCGAGGCCTGGATGGGATCCTCGCCGAGGCCGGCCTGGACTACTGCATCCTGGACACCCCCTCCCTGGTCGGGGCTCGCCCCCGCCCGCGCTTCGCAGGCTTTGCTCCCATCCGCACCGAGCGGGGCCTGACCTGCTTCGGACGGGATCTGGAGGGAGGCCTGGAGGTCTGGAGTTCGCTGGGCGGATATCCGGCCGACCCCGAGTATCGGGACTTCTACCGCGACATCGGATGGGATCTTCCCCTGGACTACGTCGGCAGCTACGTGCACGAATCCGGCAAGCGCCTGAACACCGGGCTGAAATACTACAGGATCACAGGTCCGACCGACCACAAGGAGGCCTACCGCCCCGGGGAGGCTGCGCACGTGGCCGAACGCCACGCGTCGGCCTTCCTTTCGGCCCGCCAGCGCCAGGTCGAGTGGCTCCGCGAGCGCATGGGGCAGCCTCCGGTGGTGGTGGCGGCCTTCGATGCCGAGCTCTTCGGCCACTGGTGGCTGGAGGGGCCCCTCTGGCTGGAACACCTGCTGCGGAAGCTGGCAACGCAGGGCCAGGGCCTGGAGTCCATCACCCCCACGGCCTATCTGCGGGAGGCCCCCCTCCCCCAGATTTCCGAGCCCAACCCCGGTTCCTGGGGGGACGGCGGCTTCAATGCCAGGTGGCTCAACCCGTCCAACGACTGGGTCTACCGCCACCTCTCGGCCGCAGGACAGCGCATGGTTGAGATGGCGCGGAGAGGCGACGGAGAGGACCCCGACCGCAAGCGCCTGCTCAACCAGGCGGCTCGGGAGCTCTTGTTGTCCCAGTCTTCGGACTGGGCCTACCTGATGTCCACCGGACAATTCGCCGAGTATGCCCGCAAGCGGACCCGGGACCACCTGGTGGCCTTCAACCTGCTTTATGACGAATTCCGGGAGGGGAAGGTCGACCCCGAAGTCCTGCGGAATCTGGAAGAGCGGAGTCCCCTCTTCCGCAACCTGGACTACCGGGCCTGGAGATGATCCGGCGGTCCCCACGAAAGGACGAAGCCTTTGAGCACCGAGACGAAGGGGGCCACCCCTCCCAACCGAGACAAGATCCTGGCCGACCTGGTCCGACTGCAGGCCCTCAGCCGTGAACTCGGCGAGATCTGCCAGGCGGCCATGGAGGGTCCGTCTCAAGGGTCCGCCCGCGGACTCTCCGAGAAGGCCCAGGAGTCCATCCGGCTGGTCGAGACCCTGGTGGACCAGGCTTCGGGACAGGAATCCCTGGACCGCTATCGCGCCGCCACCTCTCAACTGGAGGGCCTCATCGCAGGAATCGCCTCGGCGGCCGACCAGGAGGACCTGGACACGCTGCGCCTGCGGGCCGCTGAAGTGGTGGAGGAGTGGGCTTCCGCGGTGGGGCAGGTCCTGGAGGGGGTCCTCAGCCGAGCCCGCCCATGAGACGTCCCGCCGGCCGTGCTCTTGTCGTCCTGGTGCTCCTGGCGGTCGTCGCGTTCCTGTTCCTGACCTTCCTCCGCAACCCCAGGCGCCCCGAGCGACCCACGCCCCCACCGGCTCCCGCCCCTCGCAACCGAATCCGGNNGGCCGGGGCCTGCGACTGGAAGTCCTGGGGTTCGAAGACCCGGGCCGGATGTGGGAGATGCTGGCCGCGGGAGAACTCGATCTGGTCCTGAGCACCCTGGACGAATTCGCCCTGGCCGTGCCCCGGCACGATCCCGGGGTCCTGCTCTTCCCCTCGGCCCGAAGCCTGGGGTCGGATGCCGTCCTGGCCCGCTCGGGCCTGGATGGCGCCATGGACCTCCAGGGCCGAGCGGTGGCCTATGTGGAAGGCAGCGCAGGTGGCTACCTGGCCCTGACCTTGATGGCCACGCACCCGGGCCTGCACTTCCGCACGGTGCCGGCCCGGAACCCGGAACAGGCCGTCGAGTGGCTGCGCCACGGGGACGTCGAGGCGGCCGCCCTGTGGGAGCCCTGGTCCAGCGCGCTCCAGGCCGAGGGATTCAAGGTCTTGTGGTCTTCCAAGGACCAGGGGATCATGGAGGTCTGGGTCGCCTCAAGGCAGGTCCTGAAAGGCCGTGGAGCCGGGATGGAGGGCCTCGAGACGCTGGCCGGCGCCTGGTTCGGCCTGATCGATCGCCTGCGCACCAATCCCGGCCTGGCCACCAACGCCATCGCCGAGGAAGCCCGCCAGGATCCGGCGGCGATCCACGCGATCCTGCAGAGCGGACTGGAGTTCCTGAGCCTGGACGAAGCCCGCCGGGTGGCCCCCGAGGCCCTGGCCCAGGCCATGCAGGCCATGCGCAACGACTGGTCCCTGCACGGCGCCTTCCTGCCCCCCGCGGCTCCCCGCAACGTGGATCCATCGACGACGGTGGACACCACCCTGCTGGAGACCCTGGTCCTGCCCGAGAGGGCCCCTCTGACGGGGCCGGGAGAACCGGTCTCCCCTCCAACCCCGGAGCCGATGGACCCCGGCCCGATCCTGGTTCCTCCGGCCACGCTGCAGAGCCCGGGCGGGCCTCAGGGCTCGCCGGAGATTCCGGCCGAAGCGTTGCCCAGCCCCTCCCCCGGCGAACCTTCGAGCCCGGATGGGCCCTCCCCGACCGCTCCCCCCTCCGAGAGTCCCGAAGGCGCCGCTCCCCCGGCCGCTGAAAGCCGCCAGGATCCCGCCGAACCACCCTCTGGACCTCCAGGCCTCAAGCCGGAGTGATGCCCTGCGCCGCGGCGGTCGCAGCTCCTCGTGCCCGGCGGAGGGGGGTACGCCGCAATGAAGGCAGCCCGGCGTCAGCTTCCGGCCAGCAGGGGCCACTTTTCGGACTCCCGAGTGCAGCCTGGAGCCCGGCGGCTTCATGCGCCTCGACCATGACCCACGTCCAATCCTGGAGGGGATTCGACAACACAACCCGCCGGCCCGTATCTCGCGCCTCTGGATGAACAAAGGCCCGCCTCGGAGGAAGCGGGCCTTCAGATTTCCCTGGAGCGGGAAGGTTCAGGGCAGGGTGGGCTCCGAGGTCTGCTCGGGGGGGGCCGGCGCGGTCTCCGGACCCGGGGCAGGCGGCGCTGGAGCCTGTGCAGGTTCAGCGGGCGGCGCATCGGCTGAGGGTGCGTCGGCGGGCTGGGCGGGCGGCGCATCCGCAGAGGGCGCAGCGGCAGGCTCGGCGGGCGGCGCGGGTGTCACCTCGGCGGGTCCATCCGGCAGGCCCTGGACCGGCATCGGAGGCGCCGGCTCATCCATCTTGTAGAGGAGCTGGGTCACCAGCATCACCGCTTGCGCGTTCCCGGTGCTCTCGGCCACCGTCCGGGCCTTCTCCATCTCCTGGCGGGCCGCGGCCTTCTCGCCGGTCTGTTGAAGGATCCGGGACTTCTCCAGCCGGGCTCCCAGCATCATCCCGGCGTTGTTCATGACCTCGGCCACCCGAGCCAGCTCATCCAGGGCCTTGAGGGCCTCTTGCGGGCGCCCCTGCTCCTCGTAGATATGAGCCCGCATGGCATGGACATCGGCGTTGCCGGCGTGGTCGGCCTCGAGCTGGGCCAGGATCTGCAGAGCCTGGTCGTAGTTCTTCTCGAAAGTCTCCAGGCGGGCCAGGGTCATCCGGGCCCGAGTGCTCTGGCTCTCGCGAGTGGCCCGGATGGTCTCGGGATCCTCCTCGGGGGCGATGGGCAGGTCGGCCAGGGCCAGGATCCGGTTCAGGAATTCGCGCCCCTCGGCCGGCTTCTTCTGCGCGATCTTCAACTCGGCGAGCTGCTGCAGGGCGAAGGCGTAGGTCGGCTCCTTCTCGATGGCCCGGTTCAGGTAGTCCTCGGCTCGGGCCAGGGCGTCCTCCCGCGTCATCTCGGGCGTGGCCGCAGGCGTCGGGGAACCGGCCTGGGGAAGCGGTGAAGCCGTCGCAGCGTCCGGTGCAGCTTGTGTGGGCTGCTGGGATCGCAGGGTCTCGGCCTTGCGCATCCAACTGGCACCGAGGTTGGCAAGGACCACCGGATCATTGGGATTCGACTGCAGCTCGCGGGTCCAGCGATCGATCTCGACCTGGTTGGGATCCTGGCTGGCCTGCTGGGCTTCGGGCCCGGGCTGGGCGGTCTCCGGCCCTCCGATGTTGTAGCACATGACCCCGGAGGTCATGGCGAAGACCAGGACCAGGAACCAGACGCCCAGGTTGATCATGATCTGGCGACGGCGTTCCTGAGGAGAAATGCGGCGTTCTTCCTGTTCGCCCTCCGCTCCGGGGTTGGCGGCGAGACGGCGGCGAGAGTAATCGGTGGACTTGCGTCGGGGAGGCATGGGTCGGCTCCTGGAAGGAGATGGATGGAACGCGAGAGGCGCGCCAACTCAAGCCCCGACCAATCCGGCCGAGGCGTGGCCCCCTGCCTTCTGCGAGGGACCTGCAGTTCCTTCCCGCTCAGCCTTCGATCAGGAAGTCGTGCATGGCCTCGGACTCGATCACCTCGTCCCCGAGGTGCTCGCGCAGGCGCCGGATGGCTCGGCTGTGCATCTGCGAGACGCGTTGCTTGGAGACCCCGAGGATCCGGGAGATCTTCTCGAAGGTGACGCCTTCGAAGTAATGCATCCGCACCAGCAACTGCTCGCGCTCGTTCAGGCAATCGATGGCCAGACGGAGGCGATCCCGCTGTTCGGAGAACTCCAACTCCTGGGACGGGTCGAAGGGATTCTGGTCCTCGACCATGTCCAGGATGGTGGCGTCGGAATCCTCTCCGGGGGTCAGGGGCTGGTCCAACGACAGCAGATAGATGCAGCCCAGGCTGGCGATCAGGTCGTAGACCTCGTTGGCGCTGATCTTGAGCTCGTCGGCCAGTTCGGTCTCGGTGGGCTGACGCCCGCTGAGCAGGGCAAACTTGTCGATCGCCTTCTGCAGGGCTCGGGCCTTGCCCCGGGTCCGCTCGGGCAGCCAATCCATCCGTCGCAGGCCGTTGTAGATGGCCCCTCGTACCACCGGAGTGGCATAGGTCTCGAACTTGAACCCGCGCGAGAGGTCGAAGCCCTCCACCGCGCGCAGAAGACCGAAGAGCCCATCGGCCACCAGGTCCTCGAGATCGGTGCCGGGACGCAGCTTGCGCAGGATCCGGACGGCCAGGTGGCGGACCAGCGGAATATAATGTTCAACCAGCCGGGACTGAAGTTCCGGATCCCTGGTCGATTTGTAGCGTGCCCAGAGGGCCTTCAGTTGCTCCGCTTTGTCCACTCAAGGCCCCTCCTGGGGCTTGGTGCTGCGCGGAAGCCGACAGTACAAACGCGCCGGGACTTCCGGCGCGCCCTTCCAGGCCGACCTCCCACGCAGAGCGTGGGTCGGAAGGTCAGAGGTTCTGCTGCTTCATCTGCTGGAAGAGCAGGTTGGCCAGGCCGACGCCGCCTTCCTGGGCCCAGTTCTTGGCTCGTTCCTCGTCCAGCATGCCCTGGAACATCTCTTCGCCCTGGCCGCCCCCCATGATCCCGCTTGAACCCGACGACTTGCGCATCTGGGCAAACAACTGGGTCAGGAACAGGGTCTCGAACTGCTTGCAGGCTTCCTGAAGCTTGGCCTCGTCCTGCGCCTGGGAGGGCGCCGAGGACGTCGCGGCCTTCGGGAGCGGTTCCGGGGTGAATCCTTCGATCTGCATACCATCCTCCAAGGGGAGCGGGCTCCCGGACGAGCAGGCCTCTGGGGACCCGCCCGCCCGGGAAGGACAGCGGGACTAGCCGCGCTGCAACTGGTTGGTCATCCGCATCATCTCATCCGCAGCCTGGACGCCCTTCTGGTTCATCTCGAAGGCGCGCTGGGCCTGGACGATGGAGATCATCTCCTCGACCACGTTGATGTTGGACTTTTCCAGGTGACCCTGGGCCAGGGAACCCATGCCGTTCTGGCCCGGGATGTCCTCGGAACGGGCACCGGCCACGGGGGTCTCGACATAGAGGTTTCCACCGATGGCCTGCAGGCCTGCGGGGTTCAGGAAGCGGGTCAGGCGGATCTGACCGACCTTCTCGGCCTGTCCGTCCCCGTTGATGCGCACTCCGAAGACCTCGCCGTTGGGGCGGACCTCGACGTTGGTCACGTCCTTGGGAATCGACACGCCGATGGGCTGGCCCGAGCCGGTGACGATCTGCTGGGTCTCCCCGTCGTACTTGAAGGCGCCGTCGCGGGTGTAGGCAGCCGTGCCGTCCGGCAGCGTCACGCGGAAGAAGCCTTCACCCTGCACGGCCACGTCGTACGGGTTGTTGGTCTTCTGCAGCGAACCCTGCGAGAACTGGCGCTGGGTGGAGGCTGCCCGCACGCCCATGCCGATCTGGGTTCCCGAGGTGGCCTCGGTCCCCGGGTCCTGCATCGTCGCGTACAGCAGGTCCTGGAAGTCGACCCGGGACTTCTTGAAGCCCGTCGACTGGTAGTTGGCCAGGTTGTTGGAGATGTTGTCGATGTTGAGCTGCTGGGCCATCATCCCCGAGGCCGCAGTGTACAGAGCACGCATCATGGCGGTTTGATTTCCTCCTGTGGATTGGATTTATGGAACCTTAACGAACCCGGCCGAGGTCGTTGACGGTCTTCTGGAGGCGCTGGTCATGCGCCTGGAGGACCTTCTGGTTGGCCTCGTAGTTGCGCATGACCATCATCATGTCCACCATCTCGTTGATGGCATTCACGTTGGCCTGCTCGAGGTAGCCCTGCTTGAGCTGGAAGTCGGTCGTGGCGCGAACCCCACCCTGAGCCACGAACTGGGAGTCACCCGAGCGCTTCAACTGCCGGGTATCGTCGAACACGGTGACCAGCAACCGATCCACGGGCTTGCCTTCGCAGGAGATCACCCCGTCGTTGCTGACCTGGAAGTTGCTGCCCGACAGCTTGACGGGCCCGCGGTGCCCCATGACGAACGAGCCGTCCGGGGTGACCAGGTGGCCGCTGGTGGACAGACGGAAGCTGCCTGCCCGGGTGAACTTGATCCCCTCTGGGGACTGGATGGTGAAGAATCCCCGGCCGTTGTCGTCCAGTGCCATGTCGAAGGGGTTGCCGGTCTCCTTGAGCGAGCCCTGGGCACCGTGGGTCACCGAGCCGGTGCTGAGCGTCCCACGGGTCTCCATCCCCGGAGCGGTGGCGATCTCGTACGAGGACTGCTGCATTCCGTCCATCCCGCCAACCTCGCGGTTGAGGATCTCGGTGAACGAGGAGATCGTGATGCTCTCCTTGCGATAGCCCGTCGTTCCCACGTTGGCCAGGTTGTTCGTGATGATGTCCTGCTTGGCCGACATGGTCATCATCCCCTGCGCGGCCATCTTCATCCCATCCAGCATCGGTGCACCTCCATCGGTCTGATCCGCAGCGGCCTGCGAACCCGACATTCCCTTCTAGATTTGGACCTTCCAACCTTTCCTGCTACAGCGGATCGCCGCCCTCCGCCGCCTGCGCCCCCCGCTCCAGCTCTTCCCGGGAGGGGAGCCCCTCGCTTGCCGAGCGGGCCTCGTTCAACTCCTGGACGAAGTTGATCACCGTGGCCATCAACTCGTAGACCTCCAACGGGACGTTCGAGCCCTTGCTCTCCTCCCGCAACAACTCCTCGACGCGGCGGGCCTCCTGCTGCACCTCCATGCCCGCCCCCCGAGCCAGCTCGTTCTTCTCCTCCGCCTGACGTCCCGGGGTCGAAGCCAGCACCCGGAGCGCCCCCGCCCCGCCCGTTCCCAGGGCCACGGTCAGCTTCCCGGATTCCAGCTCAGGCCTGGACATTGACGGTCTCCAGACTCTCCAGATCCTGGCGATCGACCAGCGGGCGCCCGGTGAAGGGGCGCAAGGTGGCTCCGAGGCGTCCCGGCAGCCATCCCGACTCGGCGATCCGCTCGGCCAGCACTTCCAGAGAGCGCTCGACGAAGAGGCGGACCTCTTCGCAGTCCGACCCCAGGTCCACGTGCACCGTCCGGCGGGCGACCTCCAGCGTGCACGACAGGTTGCCCAGGTTCTGGGTCGACACCAGGAACTCGATCCGCAAGTCCTCCGGGTCCACCAGGCGGCTGCCATCTTCGGCGATCCGGTAACGGATCCAGATCTCGGCAGACTCGCCCCGGTCCAGGCGCAGCGGAACCTGGAGGTAGTAGAAGGCCAGACCGGCATCCGGCCGGGCCTGGTTGATCAACTGCAGGGCCCGCAGGTTCTCCTCCAGCCCCGCCATCAATCCCAGCACCCCTTCCAAGCCGGAGTCCTGACCCGCCAGGGCGGCGCGCAGGTCCCGCATCACCGCCAACAGATCCCAGTCCGGTTCGGAGCCCGACTGCAGCGCCACATGCGTCTCGATCCCAGCCTGTCGGGCCAGATCGAAGAGCCGACGACCCGCCCTCCCCGACTTCTTGCCGCCTCCGGGCTCCAACAGGAACTCGCCCAACAGGCCCGGCACCTCGGCCAGCATCTCCAAGGTCCGTCCGGCACGCCGCTGGGGATTCTCGACCATGCGCCGAAGCTCACCCTGCAAGAGGAACAACTGCTGGCCGAGTTGCGGATTGGCGGCGATGAAGTGGCCCAGCGTGGAGATGTTCTGAGGGGTCAGGGGAAGCTGGCTGGACTGCAGGAACCAGGCCGCCCCCACTCGAGCCGGCTGGGGCAACCCCGCCGCCGACTCGGGGGGCAACTGCGCCAAGGCCGACTTCAGGCTGGCCAGGTTCTCACGGGTCAAGGGGATCCCATGCTCGACCATCGAGGTGGCCAGACCCACGTTGGCCTCGGTGAGAGGCTGCTTCAGTCCGGACAGGGCCTGCCCGACGTCCTGCCCCGACATCGGTGCGAAGAGGCTCTTCATCACCTGCAGCCGAAGCTGACCTTGCTGCTGCCCCTGGACCTGGACCTGGAGTGGCTGTCCCACGTCCAGGCCCACGCGAGAGCTGGCCGTCAAGGTCTGGGCTCCGAAGCGCAGCAGGAATGTGCCGTCCTTCTGGCGGCCCGCCACCGTCCCGAAAAGAACCTGACCGGGACGGAATTGAACCCCGGAATCGACCTTGGCCAACAGCGTCCCGGGAGACGGCGCCAGGGGCGAAGCGGGCCTGGAGGCGCCGCCGACCCCGGGCTGTCCCGAGAGTCCCGAAAGTCCCCCTTGCAGACCGAAGAGCTGCATCCCCTGGCTCACCTCCCTTCGCAACCGACCCCGAAAGACTGGAGTCCCGCGTTACTGAGTATAGGCGAAGTTCGTTACCAGGATGTAAACCGACCGTAAACGGCATGTTAACACCCGCTGCCGAAGAATCGCCTGAAGCCCGTGTTTTCGGGGATTCCAGCGTTCACCCCGGAGAGGGCCGTAATTGATATCTTTTCAAGATCCTCCGTCCTGCGAATCGGGGCCGAACCTGCTACAATAAGGGTGCCAGGTGCGCGGGAGGTGGCCAGGAGGGAAGACCGACGCGCCGCCAGGCCAACAGCGGAGGTGAGGCAGCCCATGGCCCGCTGCCAGTGGTGTGGTGCCGTTTCTCGAGACGTCGAACGGATGACGAACGGCAAGAGCGAACTGATCCTGTGCCGCATGTGCGCCGCCCAGAAGGAGGTCCTGGCGCGTTCCACCCTCCGGCCCCAGGAACTGGGTCATCCCACCCTGTGGAACCGGATCCGCCGGATTCTGGACGAGTCCTGAACCAGGGAGACGTTCCCCCCCGCGCGAACGCTCCCAGCCATGAGCAGCAATGACTCTTCCCTGTTGTCCTCCGCCCTGCGCACATGCCGTGACGTCGAGCTGACCAGGGAGGAGCGGACCGAGTTCGACCTGATCAGCCCGGAACGCCCCAGGACCACCCGAGGGCTGGCCCTTCGCGTCAACCACGGGGGGCGCTCGGGCTTTGCCTGGGGCGAAGGGAACCCCCGCGGGGAAGACCTCCTGGAGCAGGCCATCGAAGACTCCCAGGACGGGCCGGAGGCCATCCTCTTCGCCCACGGAATCCTGCCCCCGGTTCGCAGCGAGGGCGAACCGGATGTCGAACAGGGGCTGGAGCGCCTCCGGGCCCTGATCCAGGGCCTGGACTTCATGCTCCCCCCCCTCCTCCCTGAGCGGGAGTTTCGTGTCCAGGCCCGACTGCTCCGCCAGCGACTGACCATCCTGACCCGAGCCGGAGAACGCTCGGCCTGCCGACTCCTCTACTTCCTGACCTTGCGGTCCTCGGAGGACCCGCCGCTCACCGCCGGGATGTACACCGCCCGTCCCGACGACACTCCCGCCGAGATCCTGTGCCGACTGGCCTGGCGGACGGTCCACTCCCGGGAGGTGGCCTGGCCGGAGTCCGACCATCTGCCGGCGGTCTTCACCTCGACGGGAACCGGTCGCCTGCTTCAGGACCTGGCTTCCGACCAGCTCGACGTCCGCTCCGGCCCCGAGGCTCCGGTTCCCGGAGAGGCCTGGCTCAATCCGGCCATCCGGATCCTGGACGACGGCACCGTCCCCGGCGCCTTCGGCACCACCCCGTTTGATGGAGAAGGGCTGCCCAGGGGATGCGTGCCGCTGGTCGAGAAGGGGCGCCTGATCCGCGCCCTGGCCGACCGTTCTCGGGGCCCGCGCACACGTCCCGGAGAGGTGGGCCTGGCCGTGCGGGACTGGGGCCAGGCCCCCCGTCCCGGTTACTCCAACCTGGTCATGGGAGCCGGAGACTCCTCCCTGGGCGAACTCTGCTCCGAGATCCAGGAGGGCCTGCTGCTGGATCGCCTGACCCCCGTCCCCGGACGGGCCGAGCCCGGCGAATTCTGCCGACGCGCCGAGACCGCCTTCCTGATCCTGGAAGGGCAGCCCGTCTGCCGGATCCCCCCCGTGCTGGTCCGGGCCCGCTACGAAGACCTGCTGGGAAGCCGACTTCAGGCCCTGGGGTTCGAGCGTTCCTGGCACGGGCGNNTCAGTGACCTGCCGGGTTGCTGGTGGTAGAAAGCAGGCCGGGCTCATCCGGCCGGACCTGCGCCAGATACTGCTCAAAGGTCTGCCCCAGGGGCACCGCATCCCCTTCGGGGCCGAACCGGGCCACCAGGAATCGCACTTCCTGCCGGGTGTCGTTGACCACGCCGAAGACCTCTCCGGGCTCACTCTCGAAGACCTGTCCCGGCAGCGGACGGAAGACCCGAGATCCCAGGTGCAACCGGGCTCCTGCGGTGTGCTGACAGGCCAGGACATGGCGGCTTGAAGCCGCCTGGAAGGGGCCGTAGGACGCCGTCGGGGGCACCCGCAGGATCCAGACCCGGGCGGGTCCGTCGGCTTTGTGGAGTTCCGCCTCCTCGTGGCCGCCCACCTCGACCCAATCTGCCTTCCCGACCTCGAAGATCTTCATGTTCGCGCTCCTTGCCCTCCCGGGGTTCCAGCCTGAACCGGCAGGGGCAGGATTCGCACGCACCCGGACGCGGTCCTGCAGCGACCCGCAGGCTCCCAGGAAAGGGCTCCATGCTTCCGGTCTCGAAAGGCGGCCCGGCCTGGCGCTCTGCAGGAGCCCGGGCGGATCCGGGCCTGCCGCCCGAGCGGAACGGGCCTTTATCGAGGGATGGCCCAGCCGTGAACATCAAGGGAAGCACAGTCCTGATCCTGGGGGGCGGGGGAATGGTCGGGCGCGCCGCGTGCCGCGAACTCTTGGATGAGGAACCGGCCCGAATCGTGGTGGCCTCGATCGCCCAGGCCGAGGCCCAGGCCGCCATCACCGAGATGCAGGAAGAGCATCGCCGCAAGTCCAGCCTCCGCCGCCACCCCCTGGCCCCGGTCGAGTTCATCCCGGAATGGGGCAACATCTTCGTCCGTGCCTCCCTCAGTCACCTGAGCTTCAACCAGATCCTGGACGACCCGGAGTCGCGACGCACCCTGGTCCAGGACACCTTCGCCGGACTGGATGACGAGCACGTCGGGAGCTACTTCCTCTACCAGATGGTGACCCGACACCGCCCGGACATCGTCCTGGACGCCATCAACACCGCGACCGGCGTGGCCTACTCGGACGTCTTCGGGCACGCCCGCGAGGTGATCGACGAGCTGTACACCGGCCCCGGCCAACCCACCACCGAGAAGGTGGAGCGCCTGCTGTGCAGCATCTACGTGCCCCAACTGCTGCGCCACATGGACGTCCTCTTCCGGGCCATGCGCGTATCCGGAACCCGGGCCTACGTGAAGGTGGGGACCTCGGGGACCGGCGGCATGGGCTGGAACATCCCCTACACCCACGGCGAAGACCGCCCTTCCCAGAAGCTCCTCTCCAAGGCCGCCGTGGCGGGCGCCCAGTCCCTGCTGCTCTTCCTCCAGGCCCGCACTCCCCTGCAGCCTCCCGCCGTCCAGGAGGAGGACACCTCCGTCGCGGCCCGGCAGCTTCCGCTGATCAAGGAGATCAAGCCCACCGCCACCATCGCCTGGCGTGAGATCGGCTTCGGCGACATCCGCTACCGCGGCCAACCGCTGCGCCTCGAGGAGGTCTCCCTGGCTGAGGCCGAGCCCCTGACGGCCGGAAAACCGCTGCAGATCGTGCGCCCCGGCCAGCCTCGGACCACCGACGAGACCTTCCGCTCCGCCTACGTCAACACCGGGGAGAACGGGCTCTTCTCGGCGGAGGAGTTCGTGACCATCACCTCCCTGGGGCAGATGGAGTTCGTGACCCCAGAGGAGATCGCCCGGAACATCGTGGACGAACTGCAAGGGATCAACACGGGGAAGGACGTGATCGGCGCCCTGAACGTCACGACCATGAACGCCACCTACCGCGCCGGAATCCTGCGCGACCGGGTCCTGCGCCACCTGCGAGCATTGGAGGCCGAGCACGGCACCGACTCGGTGGCCTTCGAACTTCTGGGCCCCCCCCGACTCTCAAAACTGCTGTATGAGGCCTACCTGCTGAAGCGCTGCTTCGGGAACATGGAGG
>DCTU01000082.1:0-1756 GCA_002329445.1 bacterium UBP9_UBA1432 | reverse complement strand
CCACACCGGGGGCAGGACGAGGTTCCCTGCGACCCGACGCGGCTTGAACAGTGGGCCGCCGCCGGGTGGGTGGACCTGCGCCCCTCCAACATGGAGGCCTGGCATGAGCGGTTGGAGACCCTCCTGGCGGAAGTCCAGGCCATCCCCGAAGACGAGACCTCCTCGCGCTACACCCGGGACCGGCAGTTCTGGTCGGGGGCCCGGGAAGGGCAGGGCCAGATGAGCCCCGGCGAGATCGTGGCCTGGATCTTCTGTCGCGAGGACCAGGGCGAACGAGGGCGCTGACCTTTGATGAACCCCCTGCTGGAGAGCGCCCCCCCCGGCCCCTCCAGCAGGGGCACCCCCTTCACCCGAATCCGCCGCCCGACCTGAGAACCGAGGCCGTTGAAGCGGCCCGATGCCACGGCAGGTGGCAGATTCCGGTTCAGGGCACCAACAGGACCGGCCGACGCGAGAACCACGAGACCCGCTGACTGGTGCTGCCACGAGGCCGGTCCCCTTCATCCATGGGATGAGTGCCCAGCACCAGGTAATCCGCCTCTTCCTGGTCCGCCACGCGCAGGATGGCCTGGGGACGATGCCCCAGGACCACCGAGAAGCTGACGGAGAGTCCGGCGGACTGGACCACCCGCTGCTGCAGCCTCTCGCTGGCCCGTTCCTGCAAGGAGAGGTGGAATTCCCGGGTCTCTTCGTCCGAATCTTCCGGGTCGTCGATCGGCTCGACCACATGTACCAGGTGGAGCCGTGCGTTCAGGCTCATGGCCAGTTCCCTGGCCCGATCCTCGGCCCGCTCCGAGACCTCGGTAAAATCCGTTGCCACCAGAACCACGCGCATGGAACGCTTCCTCCCAGCCCTCCAAGGGTCTCCCCCGGTCGTCTTCTGCGAGCGGGCAAGGGCTCCCTTCCACCCCTCGGGGAGGACCCCCCAGGGTCCCGGTCGAACCGCCGGGCTCGTGTCCGATCGACCAGAAACCAGCCTGACCCTGGAGGACGTCGCCCGCCTGGTCGGGGGGGAAGTCCACGGAGACCCGGCCTTCCCGGTCCCTGCAGCGTGCGGCTTGGACGGGATGCAGCCCGGAGCCATGACCTTTGCCGAGAACGCCCGTGGGGTCGGGGCCGCCGAAGAGAGCCTGGCCGGCTCGCTTCTGGCACCTGCTGGAACCGAATCGCGCCTGCCCACGGTCCAGGTCGGCAACCCTCGCCTGGCCTTTGCCCTCCTGCTGGAGCACTTCCACCCCCCGCGTCGAGCTCCCCAGGGCGTGCACTGCACCGCCACCGTCCACCCGACGGCCGTGGTGGCCCCCGATTCCCACGTCGGGCCCTGCGCGGTCCTCGGGCCCGAGGTCCAGGTGGGCCCGGGCTGCGAGGTCCACGCTCGGGCCGTGCTGGAAGCCCGCAGTCGGATCGGCCCAGGAACACGCGTCCTTCCCGGAGCCTTCCTGGGCGCAGGCTGCCAGGTGGGCCGCGATGGCATGGTCGGCCCTTTGACTTCGCTTGCCGCCGGCACCGTGGTGGGCGACGACGTCGAGATCGGAGCCCGGTGCCGCCTGGACCGCTGCACGATCGAGACCGGCTGCCGCCTGGACAACATGGTGCGGATCGGCGAAGGGGCCCACGTCGGTCCCTGCGCCATCCTGGTCTCGCAGTCGTACCTGGGCCCCGGAGCCCGCCTGGGACGCTACGCGATCCTGGCGGCGCAGGCCATGGTCTGCGCCAGCGTGACGGTCGGGGAAGGGGCCCAGGTCGCTGGCCGGGC
>DCTU01000074.1 GCA_002329445.1 bacterium UBP9_UBA1432 | reverse complement strand
GCCGTGGTCGGCTCGTCGCAGATCAGGATCTTTGGCCGGCACGCCATGGCGATGGCGATGACCACGCGCTGGCGCATGCCGCCGGAAAACTCGTGCGGGTACTGCTTGGCGCGGCGCTCCGGGTTTGGGATGCCGACGTCCACCAGCATGTCGATCACCGCTTTTTTAAGCGCCGGACCCTTCAGGCCCTGGTGCAGCCGGATGGCCTCGCCGATCTGCGAGCCGATGGTTTTCAGGGGGTTCAGGCTCGTCATCGGGTCCTGCATGACGATTGCCAGCTCCTTGCCCCGGATGGCGAGCCATTCCTTTTCGGTCTTGTACGCGGCGATGTCCTTTCCCTGATAGAGGATGGAGCCGTGGCTGATCCAGCCGTTGTTGTCGAGCATGCCCATGAACGTCTTGACGAACACCGACTTTCCCGAGCCGCTCTCGCCCACGATGGCGAGGCTCTCGCCCTCGTACAGGTCCAGCGACGCGCCGCGGATGGCGGTCAGCACTTGGCCGCGCAGGGAGAATTTGACTTCGACATCCTTTACGCTGAGGATGACGTTTTGTCCGTTTGCCATGCTTCCGCCCTCCTTTACACGTGATTGCGCGGGTCGGCGGCGTCCGAAAACGCGTTGCCCAGCGCGTAAAACGACATGGTGATGATGGAGACGATGACCGCCGGGAAGATGAGCTGGTACAAAAGCGCCATGTCGGTCATGACCAGGCGGCCTTCGTTGAGCAGGTTGCCGAGCGACGGCAGGCTGACCGGCAGGCCCAGGCCGATGTACGTCAGAAACACCTCGGTGCCGATGGCCTCGGGGATCGCCAGGGCGGTCCTGAGCATGATGACCGAGACCAGATAGGGCAGGAGGTTTCGAAGGATCATCCGCCCGGTCGTGGTGCCCAGGCACCGGGAGGCGAGGTTATATTCCCGGTCGCGGATGATGACGATCTGGTTCCTGACAAACCGCGCCATGCCGAGCCACCCGGTGATGCACATGACGAAGATGATCGTCGAAAGCGACGGCCGTAAGATGTACGTGATCAGGATGCGCACGACCGTGTAGGGGATATTCTCCCAGACGTTGTACACCTCGGTGAACAGCCGGTCGAGCTTTCGGACATAGCCCCAGATCGCGCCCATGACGATGCCGATCAATGTGCACAAAACGCCGACCGACACGCCGATGAACAGGGACGTGCGCGTGCCCGACCAGATGCGAGACCACAGGTCCTGGCCGATGGAGTTGGTGCCAAACCAGAACGAAAGCGTCGTCGGCTCGGCGTGAAGCGAAGTGTCGCGAATGACCGTGGCCGGGAATTCCTTGGCGCCGGCGGGGTGTTCGGGGATCTCAAGGTCTTTGACGGACACGTATACCTCCGACGACGGCGACAGGTTCACGCCGGTGGGCATGAACACGCGCGCCCACTCGGGCGGGATGCCGTCCTTTTCCTCGGTGACGTCGTAGCGCAGGAAGTTGGACTGCACGAACCCCTCCGTGCCGTCCTGCTTGCGGATGCGGGTGAAGTTGCCCTCCTCGGCAAGCTTTTCGACGCGCTCGTTCCTTGCGACCTTGCCGATCTCGTTGTACACGGTAGCCCAGGTCTTGCCGACGGAGATCAGCGTCAGCTCCGTCCCTTCGGGCGCCTCGCCGATCACGTTGCTGAAGTGGGGCTGCTTGTTGCGGATCTGGCGGTTGGTGTCGTCGTAGTTGTAGATCTTCGTCGGCAGCTTTTGGTCCGGCAAAAACGGCTGCACGAACGTGAAGGAGAGCATGATGAACAGCACGCTCAAAAAGAAGATGGCCTGCGGCTTTTTGAGGAACACCCGAAGCGTGGAGCGCCAATAAGAATAGTTGGAGTAGCCCGTCTTTTCGCTGGATTTTTCGTCAAAGCCCGCTTTTTCAAACAGCGACGGGTCGATGTCCCTGGGGTCGATCTCCCGGAAACGGCTCGCTTCCGCCTCGGCGATACCCTGGCTCAGCTTGTCGGCCTTGAGATTGAAGAGCCTACTCATCAGCGGCTTCCCTCCTTCTTGGCGAGGCTGATGCGCGGGTCGCAGATCGCCATCGCGATGTCGCCGAACAAAAGGCCCACCACGCCGATGCCGGCGTAGATGAGCACCAGCGCCTGCACCAGCGTGTTGTCCTGCCGCTGGATGGTGCTCACCAGCAGGCCGCCCAGGCCCGGGATGGAAAAGAGGGCCTCAACGTAGATGGAGCCGGTGATCGTGTACAGGATGGAAGAGGGCAGGTACTGCGCCATGGGGATAAACGCGTTTCGCATCACGTGCCGCAGCATGATCTGGGAGTTTTTCACGCCCTTGGCGCGCGCCAGCTTGATGTAATCCTTGTTGAGCTCATCCACCATGTAGCGGCGGATCCACATGGCGTTGGACGCGATCCCGCCCAGGGACATGCACACCGTGGGCAATATCCAGCTGGTGGGCCGGTCCACGGAAAACAAAAGCGGCATGTTGAAAAGGCCGGATATGGTGACCTGCAGGAACAGGTAATACACAAGGGAAGGGATGGCGTTGATGATGAGAATGTAGCCGGTGCCGATCTTGTCCCAAAATTTTCCTTTGGATTTGGCCATCAAAATGCCAAGCCCGCAGCCGAGCACCAGGGAGACGAACACCGACGCCAGGCCGAAGTAGGCGGAGTAGGGGATTTTATCGGCCAGAATTTCCGTGTTGGGCACCTTGGGCCGATAGACGATGGACTGGCCCAGGTCGCCGCGAAAGAGCGCCTTGTAAAAATTGAGGAGCTGGACGGGCGCGGGATCCGATACGCCCAGACTTTTCAGGATCGCCTGCTTTGTTATCTCGTTCATGCTGTCGGATCGGTCCGCGAAATAGCCCTCCACCGGCATCAGGCGCATCAGCAGAAAGACGATCGTCAGCACCAAGAAGAGAGAAACAAAGGCGAAAAGAAGCCGCTTCAGAAAATACTTCAGCAACACGTTCACCTCTTTGGCAAAAATAGAAGAAAAGCCAAAAATTTCGCAAAAAAATTTGGAATCGTTGGCTTTATGAAGGAGAGGGCGGATGGGAATCATCCGCCCCCCCTATAGACCGGTGATTTACTTGGAAGCTTNNGGCAAGCGCTTCTTCGTACAGGTCAATGCCCATGGGCTCGTTGTAGATGTACATGTACTTGAACTTGTCGTCCGCGATGCCGAACGGGTCAAACGGCAGTTCAAAGGGGTTGTAGTACGCGCAGCAGTAGCCCACGCCGCCGACCGAGAACGGCGAGACGATGGCCGTATCCAGCAGCCACGCCTCCAGGTTGGCAAACGCCTCATAGCGCTTGAAAAGGTCCACCTGCTCCGCGGCCGCCTCGTTGTACATGTCCTCGTAGATGTAGTTTTTCCAGTACAGGCCGTCAAAGCCCTGGCGTCCGTCCGGATCGTCCGCGGTGGTTTCCTCGGCGAAGCCGTCCGCGTACCACATGTAGTTGTATTTCTGCCCAAGGCGGAACGGGTCGCAGTAGGTGGACGGATCCTGGAAGTCGGCGCCCCAGTAGCACTCCATCCAGGCGTAGTTGCCGGCGCGGCGGGTCTTGTTGAGGAAGTCCGTGGAGGGATAGCCCTCGATGATGATGTCGATGTAGTCCGTGCCCAGCAGGCCTTCCATCTGCTGCTCGACGATCTGGGCGCGGTTGGTCCACTCGGCGGAACTGGAGTCGTAGGGGCAGTAGACCTTCACCGGGAACTCAATGCCCTGGGCCTTCAGCTCTTCCACGGCCTTTTCCTTGTACTCAAGCGCGAGATCGGGGTTGTACTGCTCTTCGCTGGTGAACTTGGCCAGATCGCCCATCTGGCTGTAGCTGACGCCGTCGGCGAACACGAAGTCGGGCAGCGTGATCGAGCGGTTGACCTTGGTCTCGGGCGCGTAGGGCTCCTTGGTGACCATTGCCGCGATGCGGTCCATGGCGTAGAAGAAGCTCTTTCTGAAGTTCAGGTTGTTGGCGCAGGTGAGCCAGGTTTCATGGCTGCCGCCCACGCTCTCGTCAAACGTCGGCCAGAAGTTGAACTCGTACCAATAGGAGTACGTGCTTGAGCCGTAGCTCAGCGGGCGGATCTTCGTGGCCAGGGCCGGATCCTCCATCCAGGACGGCACCATGGGGCCGGGGATGTCCGCGTAGGAGACCTCGCCGGTCTGCACCATGATCGGGCCGAGCGTCGACACCTCGGCGTTGTACACGTATTCGATGCGCTCCAGGTGAACGTTTTCGGCATCCCAGTAGTTTTCGTTCTTGATGCCGGTGCGGCCGACCTGGGGCTTGAACTCCGTCATGATGAAGCAGCCGTTGTAGAGCCAGTATTCGTTGGACGTGCCCCAACGGTCGCCGCACTCGGTGACGAACTGCTCGCTCGCTGGCAGGAAGCAGACGTAGGTGAGGTTGGAGAGGAAGTAGCTGATCGGGGCCTTGAGCGTATATTCGAGGGTATAGTCGTCCAGCGCCTTGACGCCGACGTCCTCCCATTCGCACTGGCCGTTGAAATACTCTTCGGCGTTTTTGAAAAAGCCCATCAGGATGTCGCTCGTCTTGGAGCCGTAGTTCGGATCCAGGATCGTTTTCGCGGAAAACACAAAGTCATGCGCGGTCACCGGGGCATACTGTTCGCCCGTGTGGGTGTACCAGTAGTTGTCCTTGCGGATGTGGAAGGTGTAGACGGTGCCGTCCTCGGAAATTTCCCAGCTTTCGGCGACACACGGCTTTGCGATGCCATATTTGTCGTACTCGATCAAACCCTCGACAAAGTTAGAGAATTGCGAGCCGGAGCTTTGGTAGAGATAATTCCATGTCTCCACTTCATCTGCATAGGCCCTTCGGTAGACCTGCTTTTCGGCGATACCTGACGCTTCGGAAGCAAGGGCGGCACTGGAGCTCAAGCCGAGCACCAGGCACAGCAGGATGGCCAGGGTTCTCTTCATGGGTTCTCCTCCTTTTTTGATTGTCGAGCTGGGGGGTGTGAATAGGTATTATTTGAATTGTATCACGACCTCCATAACAATGCAAGGGCGGATGAAATAATATTCGAATGCATGAGAAAGTGAATGGCAGGGAATGATGGCATGCATTTTCCAACGTTGCTTCACTTTTTGCCGGGAATGTGGTATAGTGTAGGGTAGATTAAAAACACAAGGGGGTATCTTTTTTGTCATCCGACGCATCCGACCCTACTATATGGGGCAGTTTGCTGTTGCAGGCCATACTCATCCTGATCAATGCGTTTTTTGCAGCGACGGAAATCGCCGTCCTGACACTGAATGAAAACAAACTCAAACGGCTTGCCGACGAGGGGGACAAGAAAGCCGGCTTCATGCTGACCATGGTGCAGTCGCCGTCGCAGTTTTTGTCCACCATCCAGGTGGGCATTACCCTGGCGGGCTTCCTGGCCAGCGCGTTTGCCGCCAGCAGCTTTGCCGACCGCATCGCCCGCACCCTGGTTTCCTGGGGGATCACCTTCCTTTCCTATCAGACGCTGCATTCCATCTGTGTCATTTTGGTGACGATCATCCTTTCGTATTTCACGCTGGTATTTGGCGAATTGGTGCCAAAGCGCGCGGCGATGCAGTATGCCTACAAGGTGGCCAGGTTTTCCTCCGGCGCCATCCGCGGCATTGCCAAGGGGATGCGGCCGGTCATCTGGCTTCTGTCCGTTTCCACGAACCTGGTGCTTCGCCTGTTCGGCATGAAGACCGAGGGCGGCGGCGAGGAGGTCACGGAGGAAAACATCCGCATGATGGTGGACATCGGCGAGGAAAAGGGCGCCATCGAGGCCGGCGAGGCCGAATTGATCGAGAACATCTTTGAGTTCAACAACCTGACCGCCGAGGAGGTCATGGTGCACCGCACCGACGTGACCGCCCTTTGGATTGGCGATACCCGGGAAAGCATCCTGAGGACGATCCGCGAGACCGGCTTTTCGCGCTTTCCGGTTTACGACGAGGACATCGACGACATCATCGGCACATTGAGCACGCGGGACTACCTGCTGAACTTCCAGGAAGGGAACCCAAAGCCCCTGCGGGACCTGATCCGCCCGGCCTACTTTGTGCCCGAAACCGTCCGCGCGGACGTGATGTTTCGCGACATGCAAAAAAAGAAGATGCACATGGCCGTCGTCGTGGACGAATACGGCGGAACCTGCGGCCTGGTGACGATGGAGGACCTGCTGGAGGAGATCGTGGGCGATATCTACGACGAGTTTGACCCGCTCAAGGAGCAGGAGATTGCGCAGCTGGAGCCGAACCTCTGGCGCGTGGAGGGCAGCGTGGACCTGGAAACGCTCGGGGAAACGCTGAACGTGGAGCTGCCGCTGGACGATGAGTTCGACACGCTGGGCGGGCTGGTGTACAGCCGCATGTCCGCCATCCCCGAGGACGGCGCGACGCCGGTGGTGGAAGCCTTCGGCCTGCGCATTCAGGTGGAAAAGATCGAGGACCGGCGCGTGGAAAGCACGCTGGTTTCCAAGCTGGAAACGGCCGAGGCCCGCGACAGCGGGGCATAACGGGGTATAATACGGAAAATGCGCCGGCGCTGAGCGCGGCGATCCCGCGCCCTGACAAAGGCGAAGGGGCTTTGTGAAACGAAAAAGCGCAGGCGGCGCGATAGGGCTTGCCTTGCGCAAAAGGCCGAACGATCGGCACGGGCTGTCGCGGCAGCGGAAGCGACGGCCCCTTTTTATGGGAGGATGAACGGGCATGCACATCATGGAACAGCTGGCAAACGAGTTTTCGCTGCGCGTATCCCAGGTGGAAAGCGTGGTGAAGCTGATTGACGAGGGGAATACCATCCCCTTTATCGCGCGCTACCGCAAGGAGGCGACCGGGTCGCTGGACGACCAGGTGCTGCGCGAGGTGAACGAAAGGCTTTCGTACCTGCGCGGGCTTGCCAAGCGGCGCGAGGCGATCGAGCAGTCCCTGCAGGAACAGGGCGTGTGGACGGACGCCCTTTCGGCCCAGCTTTCGGCGGCTAAAACGCTGGCGGAGCTGGAGGACGTGTACCGCCCCTTCAAGCCCAAGCGCAGAACCCGCGCCATGATTGCCCGCGAAAGGGGCCTGGAGCCGCTTGCCTCCCTGCTTTTGCTGCAAAAGCCGCTGGACGCGCCGCTTGAGGCGGTCGCCGCGCGGTTTATCGACCCGGAAAAAGAGGTGCCGGACGCGGAAAGCGCGCTTCAAGGCGCGCGCGATATCCTCGCTGAGACGATGGCCGACGACCCGGAGGTGCGCCGCAGGCTGCGCGCCCTGATCAGCGCGGAGGGGGTGCTGGAATCGCGCCAGGCCAAGGAGGGGGACAGCGTCTACCGCCTGTATTACGCGTTTTCCGAGCCCGTGCGGCGCATCCCCGGTCACCGCGTGCTGGCGGTCAACCGGGGCGAGCGCGAGCAGTGGCTGAAGGCCGGCGTGCGCGTGGACGACGAAAAGGCGCTGCGGGTGCTGAGGGAGGCGTTCGTGCGAAACGACGGCCCGGCGGGCGCGCAGGTGTGGCTGGCCGCGAAGGACGCGTACGAGCGGCTGATCTTTCCCTCGCTGGAGCGGGAGACGCGCGCCGACCTGACCGAAAGGGCGGGCACGGCGGCGGTGCGCGTGTTTGCGGACAACCTGCGGCAGCTTCTGATGCAGCCGCCCATCAAGGGGAAGGTCACGCTGGGCGTGGACCCGGGCTTTCGCACCGGGTGCAAGCTGGCCGTGGTGGACGAAAGCGGCAGGGTGCTTCAGACGGGCGTGGGGCATTTCACCATCCCGGGACAGGACCGCCTGGCCGAGCAGGCGGCGCAGATCATTCGCGGCATGGTGAAGCGCCACGGCGTGACGGCCATCGCCATCGGCAACGGCACGGCTTCGCGCGAGGCCGAGCGGTTCATCGCCTCGCTCCTGCCGACGCTTCCGGGCGAGGTGCGCTATGTGATCGTCAGCGAGGCCGGAGCGTCGGTGTACTCGGCGTCAAAGCTCGCCGCGGAGGAATTCCCGGACTTTGACGTGTCGCTCCGAAGCGCCGTGTCCATCGCCCGGCGCATGCAGGACCCGCTGGCCGAACTGGTCAAGATCGAACCCCGGTCCATCGGCGTCGGGATGTACCAGCATGACCTCAACCAGACCCGACTGACCCAGGCCTTGGAGCGAGTGGTCGAGGATGTGGTCAACCGGGTCGGGGTGGATCTCAACACCGCCTCACCGGCGCTGCTGACCCACGTGGCGGGACTGGGTCCCAAGCTGGCTCGGAGCGTGGTGGCCTGGCGCGATGAGCACGGTCCCTTCGCTCGCCGCAAGGATCTGCTGAAGGTCTCCGGGCTGGGACCCAGGTCCTTCCAGCAGGCCGCCGGCTTCCTGAGGATTCGGGAGGGTCGAGAACCCCTGGACGCCACGGCCATCCATCCGGAGAGCTACGAGGTGGCCCGGGCTGTCCTGGAGCGGGCGGGCATCTCGGGGAAGTCCGAGCCTTTGCGCCGGGCAGCGGCCCTGGAAGCCCTGCTCGCCCAGGTGCCCCTGTCTCGGCTGGCTCGGGAGTTGGGGACCGGAGAGCCGACCCTCACCGACATCCTCGAACAGTTGGTTCGTCCTGGTCGGGATCCCCGCCAGGATCTGCCCGCGCCGTTGCTGCGCCGGGACGTGCTGGCCCTGGAGGACCTCCAACCCGGCATGCGACTGCACGGAACCGTCCGGAACGTGGTGGATTTTGGGGCCTTCGTGGATCTCGGGGTCAAGCAGGACGGCCTGCTGCACACCACCCGCATGCCCCGCGGGGTCACCGTGCGTCCGGGCGACGTGGTGGAGGTGACGATCCTGCGGATCGAGGCCGAGAGGGGCCGGATCTCGCTGGGGTGGGCCGGAGGGACCTGAGAAGTCGGGGCCGTCAGTGGGACCGGTAGAGGCGCATGACCTTTTCGGGATAGTGGCGCATCTCGCGATACTTGCCGGCCGCTCCATGGCGGTAGATCTCCACGCAGGCCAGGTACAGGGGGGTGTCCTTGGGCTGGGCGGGGTCGCCGACCAGATTCTCCCATCGGCGGGGATCCAACCCGCGTTCCCAGGCCACGGCCATGGCCCGAAGAACCGTTCCCCCTCCGCCGTTGTAGGCCGCCAGGACCAGGGGCCAGCACTCGTCGGGTGAGGGCGGCCCCAGGAGCTGGTAGGCCTCTGCCACCCGAACGGCGTAGGGGCAGTCCTCGGCTCGACGCCCCAGCAGCTCGTGGTAGCGGGCTGGCTCGACGATGGCGCGGGCCTTCTCGGCCAGGACCTTGACCCCGGCGGGCACTGCCTGGCGGGGATCGTGGGCCGCCTGCAGGCTCAGTCCGAAGCGGCGGGCCGTGTCCGGAGTCAACTGGACCAGGCCCCTGGCCCCCGTCGCACTGACGGCCTGGGGGTTGAAGGCGCTCTCGGTGGCGATCACGGACTTGAACAGGGTCGGGGGGAGGGCCAGCCCCCTGTGGGGCCAGGCGCTCTGGACCGCGTGCAGGATCGTCTCGTTGAACTGGTTTTCGCGTGCCCCGAAACCCCAGGCCGTCCGCATGTCGGTCCGGACAGGGGGCGAGGGGGACACGTCCTCCTGGGCGGGCAGGGGCTGGAAGGGGATCAGGAACACGTCTGCCGCAGATGCCGACACGGGCACCAGGTGGCTGGCATCGGTCTGGGGCTCATGGCCCAGGACCGGCCGCCCTCCCAGGGTCAAGAGGCCGACCGTCAACAGGGCCAGGACCGTTCGAAGCATCCGGGTCCTCCAGAAGTCGTGGAATGGCCTTCAAGCCAGAGCGGAGGAAATTCTCGCCCGGTGGGGCTTCTCCCTCCTGCTTCCGGAAAAGGCTCCGGCACGGTTCCAGGCGAAAGGCCCTGGCATGGCAGGACCAGGTGCCCGCTTCTGGCTCGCTCTTCTCGTCTTCCTGATGCCTCTCGGCACTCGGGTCCGGGCCCAGGAACCACCCGGCCCGGTCGCGCCGAGTCCGGTTCCCCTGGCCTCGATCGCGGAGGCCGCCGCCCAGGCCCGCTCCTGGCTGAAGGAGGTCGACTCGGAGACGCTGCAGGCGACGGATCCTGCCCTGCTGCAGGCTGACCTGCTGGACTGGTCGCTTCGCCTGGACCGACACCTGCAGGAGAACGAGAGGATTCTCCTGGACCAGCCGCCGCTGGAGGTCCTGCGGGCTCGGGAGGCAGCCCTGGCCCAGCTCTCAACCCCTTTGGAGACCTGGAGGAACCTCCTCTCGAAGCGTTCCGAGCTGCTCGAGAACCAGGCTGCGCGCCTGGGGGTCCTTCGCGAATCCTGGCGCGCCACGGCCGCCGAAGCCCGCGAGAAGGGGTCCTCTCAGGCCCTGGTCGAGGAGATCGATCAGGTCCTGGCTTCCCTGGAAGCCGCCACTCTTCGGGTCCAGGACCATCAAGCCAGGATCCTGGACCTCCAGGGACAGGCTGCCCTGCAGGAGGACCGGCTGGCCCGGGCGGCCAGCGGGCTGTCCGAGGCTCGCGAGTCGGCCCGTGACCGGGCCCTGATGCAGGATTCTCCTCCTCTGTGGAAGCCCGGGGGCCTTCGAGAGATGCTGGACATGCAGCACAGGATCGGGTCCAATCTGCGGGCCCAGTCGATCGAGCTGCAGACCTTCCTTCGGGCCGGGAGTGTGCGACTGGGCTTCCTGCTCGTGGTCTTCGGCCTGGTGTTCCTGGGATTGCGGCGCGTCCAACGCCACCTCCAGCCTCAGCTTCTGGAAGAACCCTGCCTGCATCAGCTCTCGCGCCTGCTCAAGGCGCCGGTTCCCGTCGCCATGCTGGTCACCGTCGCCTTCGGGGGGCTGACGGATCTGCAGGCTCCCGATCTCTTCCTGGGGCTCCTGGGGGCCGTCGTCCTGGTGCCGACGCTCCTGATCCTCCGCGTGCTGCTGGAACCCTATCTGCTGCCCCTGCTTCGCGTCGTGGCGCTCCTGTTCGTCCTGGACCTGGTGCGGGTGGTCGCCCAGCCGGTTCCCACGCTGGACCGCCTGGTGCTGTTGGCCCAGACCGTCCTGGCCCTGCTCGTGTTGGTGGTCTGGTTCCTGCGGCCGGCCCGCTGGCTCGAGGTCCCCGTCGCTTCTCGCGAGGCCGTCCGCGCGCGGGCCATGACGCTGGCACGGGTGGCGGCGGCGATCCTGGCTGCTTCGACGCTGGCCAACCTCCTGGGCTTCGTGGCCCTGGCCGATCTGCTGGGCACGGGGAGCCTGCGCTGCACCTATGCCGGCCTGGTCCTGGCGGCGGGTTCGCGGATCCTGCAGGGGCTGGTGGCCTGGCTCCTGTACGTGCGCCCCCTCTGCGAGTCGCAGGCGGTGCGCAAGAACCGTCCTCTGATGGTCGCCCGCCTGGGTCGGGCGATTCAATGGGCAGCCATGCTGGTCTGGGGCCTGGTCGCCCTGGATGCCTTCTCGCTCCACCAGCAGGTGCTGGGAGGGCTGGGGAGGATGGTGCGGGCCTCGGTCGCCCTGGGCTCCTTCCGTCTCAGCCTGGCCGATCTGCTGGTCTTCGCCCTGTCGCTCTGGCTGGCCGTCCAGTTGTCCCGTTTCGTCCGGTTCGTCCTGGATGAGGACGTCTTCCCACGCCTCCAGTTCAAGCGCGGAACCGGGAATGCCCTCTCGCTGACCCTGCACTACGCGATCCTGCTGTTTGGATTCCTCTTTGCCCTGGCAGCCGTGGGGCTGGACCTGACCCGCCTGACCGTCCTCCTGGGCGCCCTGGGTGTGGGCATCGGCTTTGGGCTGCAGAACATCGTGAACAACTTCGTCTCGGGGCTGATTCTGCTCTTCGACCCTTCCCTGTCGCTGGGGGACCCCATCCAGTTCGGCGCACATCAGGGAGAACTGGTCCACATCGGCTTGCGGGCCAGCACCGTCCGGCTGTACGACGGGCGGGACCTGGTGGTCCCCAATTCCGAGCTGATCAGTCAGCAGGTGATCAACGGGTCGGCCTCCAACCTGCAGCCGCGTCGGATCGAACTGGACTTCGCGCTGGTCGGCCCCCTGGATGCCCAGGCCGTGTTGGATCTGGCTCGCCAGGCGGCCCGGGAGCATCCGGACGTGGCCCGGGAGCCGGGACCCCTGGCGTTGTCCACGGGATTCCAGGAGGGTTCACCTCGTTTCGTGCTGCAGGTCTGGGTCCACGACCCCGCCCTGGTCCTCCAGGTCCGCAGCGATCTGGCGATGGCCCTGGGAGAGGCCATCCAGAAGGCGGGCTACCGGGTCGCCGGTCCGCGCCGCGAGGTCCGCGTCGCGATCCGGCCGGACCGGGACGCCCCTCCTCCCGTGGGGGATTCTGGGCCCCGGCCCCCGGTTGCCGGTTGACATCTGGGAGTTGAGAATCTATTATCATTTTCGCCGGAGCTCCAGGTTCCGGAGGCCGCCAGAAAGGACCCGGAAGCCCATGCTCCAGACCATCCCCACTCCCGCCACCCCTGCCCCGCGCCTGGGGGGGTTGGATCTTGCAGGGGTCGTGCTCTCGGGGCTGTGCCTGGTGCACTGCACCTTTCTTCCCGTCCTTCTGGCCCTGCTGCCGGTCCTCGGCGTCCACTACCACGCCGACGAGCGCCTGCACCTGCTGACCACGATCCTCGTGGTCCCGGTGGCCACCTTGGCCTTGATCACGGGCTTCCGGAGGCATCGTCAGTTGTGGATTCCCGCCCTGGGTCTGGCGGGGTTGGCGCTGATCCTGGCCGGGCCGCTGATGCACGACACCCTGGGGCATGTCGCAGAAGGCGTTTTGACGGCCGTCGGGGGCCTGGGCCTCATCTCCGCGCATCTGGCCAACTGGCGCCGTCTGCACGGCCGCTCGGCCTGCTGCTCGCGCGGAGCCTGCTGCCCGTCCTGACCCGGAGCGGCTCTCCGGCATCCCCTCCTCGGACTGGTCGCGCTCTCCCTTGAGGGGGGGCTCGGTCACTCCAAGGGGGATTCCGGCTTTGGGAGGAACCCCTCTCTTCGTCGGGAACCTCCCGGGAAACCGGTGGACCGACCCTGCCGGATCGACCCGATTCTTCGACCCGACCCGAACGGCACCGACCAACTTCTGAGCCCCTCCGGGGCCATCATCATCAGGAACGGAGACTGATCATGACCCAGTCCGCACCAGCCCTCAACGTCGCCGCCATCCAGGCGGAGGTGGCCAGGCACCGTGACGACATCATCAAGTTCATGCGGGAGATCTGCGCCATCCCGTCGATGGAGTCCCAGATCGGCCCCGTGGGCGAGCGCATCGCCGAGGAGATGAAGAAGCTCGGCTTCGCCAAGACCTGGTTCGACAGCATGGGCAACATCGTCGGCGAGATCGGCGAAGGCCCCCGGACCATCGTGTTCGACAGCCACATCGACACCGTTGGCATCGGCGACCCCGCCGAGTGGGAGTGGGATCCCTTCCAGGGCAAGGTGGAGGACGGAGTCCTCTATGCGCGCGGCGCGTGCGACGAGAAGGGGAGCACCCCGGGCATGGTCTATGGCCTGGCCATCGCTCACCGCCTGGGCATGCTGAAGGGCTGGAAGGCCTACTACTTCGGCAACATGGAGGAGTGGTGCGACGGAATCGGGCCCCACGCCTTCGTCGAGCACGAGGGGATCAAGCCGGACTTCGTGGTGATCGGTGAGCCCACCAAGATGAACGTCTACAGGGGGCACAAAGGCCGCGTCGAGATCGAGGTGATCTCCAAGGGCAAGAGCGCCCACGCCGCCTCCAACCACCTGGGGGACAACGCGGTCTACAAGGTCCTGCCCCTGATTGAAGGGATCTCCAAGCTCGAGCCCGAGCTCGGGGACCACGAGTTCCTGGGCCACGGCAAGATCACCGTCAGCGACGTCAAGGTCCAGACCCCCTCGATCAACGCCGTCCCCAACGAGTGCCGGGTGTACATCGACCGCCGCATGACCTTCGGCGAGACGGCCGAGAAGGCCATCGAGCAGGTCCGCAACCTGCTTCCCGAAGAGCACCGCAAGGACGTCACCGTCGAGATGATGCGCTATGAGGACCCCTCCTACACGGGCTTCGTCTTCCCGGTGGACAAGTACTTCCCGGCCTGGGCCCTGGACGAGTCCCATCCCCTGGTTCAGGCCGGCCAGAAGGCCCGCGTGATGATCGGCCTGGAAGACGTGCCTTCCAGCAAGTGGAACTTCTCGACCAACGGCATCTACTGGATGGGCAAGGCCAACATCCC
>DCTU01000323.1:1562-10193 GCA_002329445.1 bacterium UBP9_UBA1432 | reverse complement strand
GTCGCCCAGGGTGGTGGTCACCGTCAGGGTTGCGTAGCACATCGCGAAGATGCCCAGGCCGGTATCGCTCAATCCGCGGCCGATCAGGACCTTCAGGATGAACCCGGCGGCGGTGGCGAAGGCCATTCCGCCGAAGATCAGGCCGAAATCCAGCAAGGACTGCCGAGTGGGCAGCCGGAACCCACGCCCGCCCCTGGAAGGTGGCGAAGCCGGCAAAGCGGACTCTCCGGCCTGCGCCGGAGGGGATTGGACCTGGGTCATGTCAGTCGGGTCGCTTCCTGGTTCCCTCAGCCGATCGAGTCATTTCCCCAGTATCCCGCCCGGCGTCCAGGGGGTCAGGGGCTGCGCTGTAAACAAGCTGACATGACGCGCAGTCGCCCCGCGTTCAAACCCGCCGCGTGCCCCGCGACATCGGGTCGGTGCGGCCCTTCTCCAAGCCCCTGGCGACCGCCCTGGAGGACGGCAGGATCTTCTCTGACCGACAAGAACGAGCGCCCGAAATGACCGGATTTTTCCGGATCTCCAGGAGGTAGATGTCACGATGGCCACGGCCTGCAAATACGGGTCCCACCGGGTGGTGGAACCCGCGGGCGTTCTCCCCCAGCCCGCCACCAAGCTCAACAACGACTTCTCGGTGGTCCACGACAACGAGATCCTCGTCGACGTGATCGCCCTGAACATCGACTCGGCCAGCTTCACCCAGATCGAGACGGAGGCCGGCCACGACGTCGAGAAGATCCAGGCCCGGATCCTGGAGATCGTCGGCCAGCGCGGCAAGATGCAGAACCCGGTGACGGGTTCTGGAGGCATGTTCATCGGCAAGATCGCCAAGGTGGGCAGCGCCCTGCAGGACCGCGGCCTCAAGCCCGGCGACCGGATCGCCTCCCTGGTCTCGCTCTCGCTGACGCCCCTGCGCATCGACCGGATCCTGGCGGTCCACCCCGATCTCGACCGCGTCGACATCGAGGGGCAGGCCATCCTCTTCGAGTCCGGGGTCTATGCCCGCCTTCCCGAGGACATGGACGAGAAGCTGGCCCTGGCCGCCCTGGACGTGGCCGGCGCCCCGGCGCAGGCGGCCCGCATGGTCAAGCCCGGCGACTCGGTGCTGATCCTGGGAGCCAACGGCAAGTCCGGGATGCTGGTGGCCTACGAGGCGATGAAGCGCGTGGGCCCCACCGGCCGCGTGGTCGGCAACGTCCGCAAGGAGGCCGACGCGAAGATGCTGCTGGAGATGGGTCTGGTCCACGAGGCCACCCGCTCGGACGCCACCAACGTGCTGGACTTCCTGGGCAAGGTCCTGGAAGCCAACCACGGTCGGGAATACGACGTCGTGATCAACTGCGTCAACGTGCCCAACACCGAGATGGCCAGCATCCTTCCCGCCCGCGAGGGCGGCCTGGTCTACTTCTTCTCGATGGCCACCAGCTTCACCAAGGCGGCCCTGGGAGCCGAAGGCGTCGGCAAGGACGTCACCATGATCGTGGGCAACGGCTACGCCAGGGACCACGCCGAGATCACCCTCTGGGAGCTGCGCGAGAACCCGCGGCTCCGCAAGTTCTTCGAGGAGCGCTATGTCTGAACAGACTTCCACCCAGATGCCCCGGCTGAACCTGACCCGGTCCATGGCCATGTACGAGGAGGCCAAGAGGCTGACTCCCGGCGGGATGATGGGCATCCGCCGCCCCTACAACTTCGTGGTCGGCGAGTACCCGATCTTCATCGAACGTGGCCACGGCGGCCACATCGTGGACGTCGACGGCAACGACTACATCGACATGCTGTGCGCCTACGGGCCGATCATCCTGGGCTATGACGAGCCCGAGATCAACGACGCCGTCAAGGCCCAGATGGACAAGGGTTTCTGCTTCTCGCTGGTGCAGCCGATCCAGAACCAGTTGCAGGAGCGCCTGACCCGGCTGATCCCCTCGGCCGAGATGGTGATCCTGGTCAAGACCGGCTCGGACGCCACCTCGGTGGCCGTCCGCATCGCCCGCGGCGCCACCGACCGCGACCTGATCCTGCGCTGCGGCTACCACGGCTGGCACGACTGGGCCGTCGAGAACCACGGCGGAGTGCCCCAGGCCTTCCAGGACCTGACCGAGGAGTTTGCCTACGGCGACCTGGCCGACCTGGAGGCCAGGCTGGAGGGCAACAAGGACCGCGTCGCCGGCATCATCATCACCCCCGTCGGCCACCCCCTGGCGGCGCCGGTCATGGCCCCTCCAGCGGGCTACCTGGAAGGCGTGCGGGCGCTGGCCGACCGCTACGGCGCGGTCCTGATCTTCGATGAGATCCGCACGGGCTTCCGGGTGTCGATGGGCGGGGCCCAGCAGCGCTACGGCGTGACTCCGGACCTGTCCACCTTCGGCAAGGCCATGGCCAACGGCTACCCGATCAGCGCCGTGGTGGGCAAGGAGAAGTACATGAAGGTCTGCGAGAGCAAGGTCTTCATCTCCAGCACCTTCTTCCCCAACTCCCTGGAGATGGTCGCAGCCATGAAGTGCCTGGACATCCTGGAGAGGGAGAAGACCCTGGACACGATCTGGGAGCGGGGCACCCGCTTCCTGGAGGAGCTGGAGCGCCTGGTGGCGGACTCGGGTGTGCCGGTCACCGTCTCGGGGATTCCCCCGATGCCCTTCCTCACCTTCGACCGGGTGGACTCCCACTACAAGGCTCGCCGCGAGCGCTTCTATACCGAGACCATCCGCCGCGGGCTCTTCATCCAGCCCTTCCACCACTGGTACATCTGTGCCGGCCACACCGAAGCGGACCTGGCCCGCGCCCTGCAGATCATCCGCGAAGCCCTGGCCGTCGTGGCCGCCGCCTTCCCGACGGCCTGAGCCGACGCGACGACCGACCCTTGCCGCTCACACCCCAGAGCGGCCGACCCTGCGGAGGGGAACGGCTCGACGAGGGCCGTTCCCCCTTCCGTCCTGGAGGCACCCATGAGAAAGGTCATGATCACCTGCGCGGTCACCGGAGCCGAGACGACCCGCGAGCAGAACCCCGCGCTGCCGATCACCCCGGAGGAGATCGCCCAGAGCGCTTACGAGGCCTGGGAGGCTGGCGCCTCGATCGTGCACCTCCACGTGCGCGATGAGGCCGGGCAACCTACGCAGGACCTGGCGGTCTTCCGTCAGGCCATCGAGCTGATCCGGCGCAAGTGCGACCTGGTGATCGAGACCACCACGGGCGGGGCCGTGGGGATGACCCCGGCCGAACGCCTGCAGCCGGTCACCCTGAAGCCCGAGATGGCCAGCCTGGACTGCGGCACGGTGAACTTCGGCGACGAGTACATCGTCAACACCCTGCCGATCATGCGCGAGTTCGCCCAGGCCATGCGCGACCACGGCGTGCGCCCCACCCTGGAGTGCTTCGACCTGTCCCACATCTACGCCAGCCACGTGCTGATCAAGGAAGGCCTGCTGGATGGCCCGCTCCATTATGGTCTGGTGATGAACGTCCCCGGCGGCGTCAAATACGAGGTGGACGTGCTGGATCTCTTCCTGCGCAAGCTGCCCGCCGGCGCCAACTGGACGGTCATGGGCATCGGCCGGGCCAGCCTGCCGGCGGTCTTCGGGGCCCTGGGCATGGGCGGACACGTCCGCGTCGGCTTCGAGGACAACGTCTACTACTCCAAGGGCGTCCTGGCGAAGTCCAACGCCGAGCTGGTGGAGCGCTGCAAACGCCTGGTCCTGGAGGCCGGCTTCGAGGTGGCCTGTCCCGACGATGTCCGGCAGATGCTGAAGCTGCGGAAGAACGGCTGAGACGCCTTGGAGCAGGTCCTGCGGGGCGTGGCGGGAGCGGTCACGGCCATCACCGGCTTTGAGAAGGGCTCTGGGAAGACGGCCTTCCTGAGCCTGGCACTCCCCCACGCCCGGCAGGCAGGCCCGGTGGCCTTGTTCACCATCGGGTCGGACGGAGCCTCAGGCCCGGCGAAGCGCAGCCGCTCGGCCGGAATCCGGGTGGAACCCGGCGACGTCGTCCTGACCACCGAACCCCTGGCCCGCGCCTCCGAGTCCCGCTTCGAGATCCTGCACACCGTGCCCGGGCGCGTCGCCCTGGGCCGCCTGGTGCTGGGCCGGGCCCGGAGGGGGGGATGCGTCACCCTGGTGGGCGCCGAACACTTCAGCGCGCTGTCCCAGGCCATGACCCTGATCCGGGCTGAAGGCTGGGCAGCCTCGGCCCTGATCGACGGGGCCGTGGCCCGGATGACCCAGATTGCCGCCCTTCCCGGATGGGCCCCGCCCGGGCCGGAGTCCACCCGGTCCGCAGGCAGGCTCCAGTTCGCCTTCGCGGTGCGCGCCGACCGCGGCAACCTGGCCCGGGTGGCCGCGCGCATCCGCCTCCTGGACCGACTGGCCGACCTGCCCCTGGACGACGGCCGCGATCCGGAGGTGCTGCGGCTGGAAGGCCCCCTGACGTCTGAAGGGCTGCGGGCCCTGCCCCAGGGGGCCACGGCCTTCTCGCTGGAGGACTTCACCAAGGTCTTCGTCGAGCCCCCCGAGTTCCTCCGGNNCGGCGCGTGCTGGTCCGGCGCACCTTCCACCTGCTCTGCTTCGCGGTGATCCTGCGCGACCTGAGCCGGCAGGCCTTCCTGGAGGCCCTGGGACCCCACGGGGCCCCGCGGATCCTGTTCAACCCCTACGAGGCGGCCTGATGCGGGAATTCTTCACCTACGCAGAGTTCGACGACTTCTGGCAGAAGTTCAGGCCCCTGACCCCCTTTGGCCGGGAGGTCCACGCCCGCCGACCAGTGCAGACCCGGGCCGACGAGCTGGAGGCCCTGTGGGACCAGACCCAGGTGGCCCTGGACCTGCTGGACGGGTGCGACGAGTTCCAGGCCAGCCGCCTGAGCCACCATCTCAAGCGGCTTCCCCGCATCCCCCGTGAAGAGAGGGCCCTGTACGACGAGGTCGAGCTCTTCCAGGTCAAGAAGTTCCTGCACAACTACCGGGCCCTGGTGCAGAGGCTCCCCGAGTCCGTGCAACGGTTCTTCGGACTGGAGTGGCCCTGCCAGGACCTGCTGGAGCGCCTGGGGGTCGGTCGGCAGAGCCCCGAGACCTTCTACGTCTCGGACGAGTATTCCGAAGAGCTGGCCGGGATCCGCGCCGAAATCCGGCGGGTGGACGAGACCCTGGCCCGAGTCCGGGCCCGACGGGCCGCGGAGATCGAAGAGGCATGGAACCTGGGCTTCGGCACCCGGGAATTCCTGGTGGTGCCCCGAGAACGCCTGAGGTCCCCTGGGGATTCGCCCGAGGCCGGACTGGCCCGGATGGAGCGATGGCTGCTGGTCGAGGCCTATGACCAGGCCCACGTCCTGGTACGGCCCCGCGCCAGCGCCGAGGAATTGCGCCTGGAGGAGGAACGCTCGGGACTGCAAGCGCGCGAACGGGCGGCCGAGGACCGGGTCCTGGAAGACCTCTCGTCCCGGGTTCGAGCCGAGCTTCCCCACCTGGAGGCCTGTCGCAAGGCGGTGCAGGCCTTTGACCTGGCCCTGGCCCGAGCCCGTCTGAGCCGGGAGCAGGCCCTGACCCGCCCTCGGTTGACCCTGGAGGGACCGATCCACATCCAGGGCGGCCGCTTCGTGCCCTGCGAAGAGACCTGCCGGCGACTGGGGACGACCTATCGCCCCCTGGAGGCCACCTTCGACACCAGCGCCACGGTGGTCTTCGGGTCGAACATGGGGGGCAAGACGGTGGTCCTCAAGACCCTGGCCTTCCTGCAGGCATGTGCGCAGACCGGACTCTTCGTCCCGGCCGGACGCTTCGTCACCCGCGTCTTCCACAGCTTCCACTACGTCGGCGAGGGGGCCGAGCGCGGTTCCAGCCAGGGCCTGTCCGGCTTTGGTTTCGAGGTCCGTCAGTTCAATCGGGTCTGGCGGGACCTGGACCAGCCGACCCTGGCGCTCTTCGACGAATTCGCCCGGACCACCCATTCCCAGGAGGCCGAAGCCCTGATCTCGGCGATCCTCGAAGCCCTGGCCGGAAATCCCCGGGCGGTGGCGCTCTTCTCCACCCACTTCCGGGGGGTGCGACGCCTTCCAGGAGTTCGCTACCTGAGGATGAAGGGGCTGGACAGGAAAGGGCTGGACTTCGGCCAGGCCAAGGCGGAAGGCCCGGACTCCGGCCAGGCCACGGGGACCGATCTGGACCAGCGAATCCGGCTGATCGACAACCACATGGAGTACCTCCTCGTCCCCGACGAGGGGATCCCCAGGAACTCCGACGCCCTGGCCGTGGCGACTCTCCTGGGGATGGACCCGGCCCTGGCCGGCCGGGCCGAACGCTTCTTCCTGGAAGGAAACGAGACGACATCATGACTGCACCCGTGGAATCCAAGCTGGGCCTGCCCCAGGACCGAATCGACCAGGCCCGCGAGCTGGCCGAGCGCATCGCGCGCCCGGTGAACCAGTTCATCGAGAGACACACCACCGTCAGCGTGGAGCGGGCCACCCTGCGCCTGGCAGGCGCAGACGGCGCCAACGCCGAGGGGGTCCCCGTGCCCAACCTGGTGGTCGACCAGGTGCGCGACCGGCTGGAAGACGGAGCGCTTCTGCCCTACGTCAACGCCCTGCTGCGCACCGGGGACACCATCGAAGGCCTCAACCAGAGAATCGCCCAGGGCTTCCGGGTGGACGAGCTCCCGCTGGGCGACCGGGGCGCCCTGGAGCGCAAGGCCGAGGAACTGGTCGAGTCCTTCGCCACCCACGTCAAGGCCCGACGCGCCTGGCGGGCCGCCTGCAAGGAACGCTATGCCGGCAAGAACCACTCGCCCCTGCTGTACGTGATCGTGGCCACCGGCAACATCCACGAAGACGTCAAGCAGGCCCGCGCGGCGGTGTACCAGGGAGCCGACGTGGTGGCGGTGATCCGCACCACGGCCCAGAGCCTGCTGGACTATGTTCCCTATGGGGCCACCACCGAAGGCTTCGGCGGCACCTACGCCACCCAGGAGAACTTCCGCATCATGCGGGCGGCCCTGGACGAAGAGATGGAGCGCCACGAGCGCTACATCCACCTGACCAACTACGCCTCGGGCCTGTGCATGCCGGAGATCTCGGCCATGGGGGCCATCGAGCGCCTGGACATGATGCTCAACGACTCGATCTACGGCATCCTCTTCCGCGACATCAACATGTACCGGACCTTCGTCGACCAGAAGTTCAGCCGGATGATCAACTCCTTCGGCGGGATCATCATCAACACCGGCGAGGACAACTACCTGACCACCTCGGATGCGGTCGAGAAGGCCCACACGGTCCTGGCCAGCCAGTTCCTGAACGAACGCTTCGCCCGGGACGCCGGGTTGCCCCCGCGCCTGATGGGCCTGGGGCACGCCTTCGAGATGGACCCCTCGATCCCCAACGGCTTCCTCTGGGAGCTGGCCCAGGCTCGGATGGCCCGGGAGATCTTCCCCGAGCACCCCCTGAAGTACATGCCCCCGACCAAGCACATGACGGGCAACATCTTCATGGGGCACGTCCAGAACGCCATGTTCAACTTCGCTTCGATGGCGACCGAGCAGGGCATCCACCTGCTGGGGATGCTGACCGAGGCCATCCACACCCCCTTCATGATGGACCGGGCCCTTTCCCTTGAGAACGCCCGCTACGTCATGAACAGCATGAAGGACTTCGCCTCGGAGATCGAGTTCAAGAAGGATGGCATCATCGTCAGCCGGGCCCGCGAGGTGCTGGACAAGACCGTCGACTTCCTGGAGGTCCTGGAACGCATCGGGATGATGGAAGCCCTGGAGCAGGGCCTCTTCGCCGAGGTCAAGCGCCCCCGGGACATGGGCAAGGGCCTGGAGGGCATCCAGGAGAAGGGCCCCAACTACTACAACCCCTTCGAGACTTACCTGGCCAACGAGCTGGGCCTGACCGCCAACTAGGAGGAAACCTGATGATCGCCAGACCCTACGGAGATACCCTGGACGACGGGGCGGTCCAGTTCTCGTTCACCCTTCCGGTTCCCGAAGGCCCCCTGGGTCGCGAGGCCGCCCGTCACCTGGTCGAGAAGTGGGGGTTCGACCAGGTGGACGTGGTCCACTCGCACGCCCTGGCCGAGGACTTCTCGTTCTACGTGGCCTATGGCCGGACGGCCACGGGCATCGATCTGTCCACCATCCAGGTCGAGGAGGCCACCGGCCCCAGCGTCTACACCATGGACGAAGCCAACGAGATCGTGCGGACCCGGCTGGGACGAAAGGTCGTGGTGGTGGGCGCCTGCACGGGCTTTGACGCCCACACGGTGGGCATCGACGCCATCATGAACATGAAGGGGTACGACCACCACTTCGGCCTGGAGCGCTACCCGGAATTCGAGGCCTACAACCTGGGCGCCCAGGTCCCCAACGAGAAGCTGATCGACTTCGCGGTGAAGGTGAAGGCGGACGCCATCCTGATCTCGCAGGTGGTCACCCAGAAGGACGTCCACATCCAGAACCTGACCCAGTTCATCGAGATGCTGCAGGCCCGGGGCCTGCGCGAGCAGTTCATCGTCCTGGTGGGCGGCAGCCGCATCGGCAACAAGCTGGCCGTCGAGCTGGGCTTCGACGGAGGCTTCGGCAAGGGAACCTTCGCCGACCACGTGGCGACCTTCATCGTGGACCGGCTGCTGGAACGCGAGGC
>DCTU01000323.1:0-1526 GCA_002329445.1 bacterium UBP9_UBA1432 | reverse complement strand
CCCCACCGAACGCCGCCGGACGAGTTCCAATCTCCTGAGAGGTCCCTCCCCTGACCCGCCCGCCCTTCCACTTCACCTCTCGCACCTTGCTGGTGCTGGTCGCCGTCTGCCTGGCGGCCTCCGAGGTGGTCCCCGCCCTCCTGAAGGTTGGTTTCGCACCGCATCGCTCGCTGTTCCCCATGGCCCTGGAAGAGCCGTTGCTGGCCTCGGCCCTGGCGGGTTCATTTGCCTTCTACCTGTTCATGCTGCCGCGTCGCGGCTTTGAACTGAGCCTGGTGCTGCTGTTCGGAGGGCTCCTGGATTACTGGCTGGACATCCACCGAGCCCAGATCATCGGCCCTGCAGGAAGGTTGCTCCACCTGGGCCTGGGGCTCGGGCTGGCCGCGATCGTGGCCAGCCTGAGCCGATTTCTTCGGCGCGGCCCCGACTGCGCCCGCGCCGAGGAGACCCTCAGCCTGGCCATCGCCTTGCCGGGCATGCTGGTCTTCGGACTCTTCCTGAGAAGCCTCATCAGCTCTGAGAACCCTCTGGTCTATGACTATGTTCCCTACGCCTTTGACGGACTGCTCGGATTCCAACCCAGCTTCCTCATCGCCAGGACGGTGGACTCCTGGAAACCCCTGCGCATCCTGCTCTACATCGTATACTTCCACCTGCCGCTGTGGATGAGCCTGGCCCAGATCCTGGTCACACGCCACCCGAATCGCGCCTTGAACCAACCCGTGCTGGCCTACCTGGTGGTGGCCGCACTGGGGCCTCTGCTGTACGCCTACCTGCCCGCGGTCGGCATTCGGGTCCTGTGCGGGGAAGTCTATCCCCACGGCCCCTGGCCACCCGTTCCCGACCCCGTGCGAGTGGTCGAGGCCCCGTTGTATTTCCCCCGAAATGCGATGCCTTCCCTGCACCTGGCCTGGATCCTGACCTCCTTCTGGGCCCTTCGAAGATTCAACTCCCGGATCCGGATGGTCGGCGGTGCGCTGGTGTTCCTGACCATCCTCAGCACCTTCAACGTGGGAGACCATTACCTGATCGATCTGGTCATCGCGGTCCCCTTCGCCCTGTGCTGCCACGGACTCTCGACGTTTTCCCATCCAGGCCGAAACCGGCTGCGGGCGATTTCGATCCTCTACGGGAGCACGACCACCCTGGCTTGGCTTTCCGTCATGCGCTACACCCCCAACCTGGCTCTCGACAATCCCCCGCTGACGCTGGCATCCCTGGCCCTGACCGTGGCCGGCGCCCTCATCCTGCAGTCCAGGCTTGGGGAAGCCTCCCCGTCTTCCCGGCAGGTTCTCCAGGTCGAGGCCAGCCTCCCCGACGACACCCGGCCCACAATCGACGACGTCGGAGGCGGCCCCTGAACCACGGCCTGAAGCGCGAGGCCGGGTGCCGACTCTCTTGGGAATCGGGGAGGCTGTCGGAGGACCGCCGGGAGAGGAACGGGCCGGCTCGAATGGAACCTGGAGGGCAGTGCCTCAGCGACCCCGCCGTTTCGGGCTCCCCAGAACCATGGCCCTGCTCGTGGG
>DCTU01000030.1 GCA_002329445.1 bacterium UBP9_UBA1432 | reverse complement strand
CGGGGCTCCTCCCGCAGCGCGAAGAGGACTTCCAGCCCGGCCTGTTGCCTCAGCCCGGCGCTCCCTCCGGCCAACGCCGATTCAAATGGGAGCCTCTGGACCCGGAAGAGGAAGAGGACTCGGCAGGAGATGAAGGTTTCCGCGCCTGGTAGTCCGCCGCGACCGGGTGCGTCCGGGTCTTCGGGCGTCGGGCGGCAGGCTTGCCGTCCCAGGGGCCGCAGGCCTGGTCGTCCAGGTAGGCTCGAGCCAGCGTCGGGCACAGGGCGTGTCGGACATGTCGGGCGTCCAGGCGGTGGGCGGGAAGTCCGGTGCTCAGCATGACCAGTTCGATCATGCGGGCCCTCAAGCCATCCGGGAGGGAGGAGCCCGCTGGCAAGGCTCGGATCATGGCCCAGATGTCCTGTTCCAGACGACTGCGCAGGGACGTGCGGATGGTGAGGAACTCCGCCGGGTGAAGGTCGGGGAATTCGGCGGCCAGGTCGGGGCCAGTCAACCAGGGTTCCCGTGCCAGGCGCTGCTCGATGCGGTGCCGCCGCCGGGCGCGGGCCTCGCGCCGGCAGGTTCGGCATGGGGAGCGCCGGGTTGGGGTCCCGCAGGCCCCACAGGCGATTGCACCCTGGGCGAAGGCCACCTGGCGGCGACGCTCCAGTTGGACCAGAAGCCGGCGAAGGCGCTCTGCCAAGGTCGGTTCCTGGACCTCTGCGACAGCCTTCTCAATGCGTTCCAGTGCCCCCGCGTCCAGGGTGACGGATTCCCAAGGATACGGTTCCTCGCGGGGCGGGGTCGGTGAAGGTTCCACCGGGTGGAATCGTCCCGGGCGACAGCGCAGCCGGCGCAGGGGCGCGCCTTCCAGGAGGGGGTTGAGTCGGGCCAGGATGTCCTTCTGGCGCAGCAGGACCTCTTGCGCCCAGAGGGGGCCGGAGCAGACCAACTCCAGGGTGTCGCCGCGGATTTCCGCAGGCGCCACCTGGCGAGCCAGCCCAGGTCCGACGGCCGTCAGCCATGAGAGCAGCAGTCGGCCGCGCCGGAGGCCTTCGTCGGCGTGGAGGGAGGCGGCGGCCCTGCCCAGGGACTCCGAAAGTCGTTTGAACATGGCGTGGGGGGGTTCGACATCGGTCGCTCCTTGGCCTGTGAGCGGAGGGTCGCCGGGCGCGGGCACGAAGGCTGGACTGTGGTCTTGGAACACCTGGAACTTGTGGATTTTCGCAACTACCGCGAGCTGGACTTGCACCTGCCTTCGGGTCTGGTCCTGTTGGTGGGGGAGAACGCGCAGGGCAAGACCGCCTTGCTGGAGGCGCTTTATCTGCTGGGGACTTCTCGCAGCTTCCGAGCCTCGCGGGAGGCCGAGCTGCTTGGTTGGGGTCGCCAGCAGGCGCGCGTGCGAGCGCTCTTTCGTCGGGATCGGGGGTCGACGCGCGAGCTGGAGATCAACTGGATTCGGGCGGGAGAGGCGGGGGTGGAGCGGCGGATCCTGCGGAATGGGGCTCCGCTACGGCGCCTTGCAGACCTGCTGGGCGAGGTGCCGATGGCTTTGTTCACCCCGGCGGACCTCAGCTTGATTCAAGGCGCGCCTCAGGGGCGTCGTCGCTTCCTGGATCTGCTGCTGTGCAAGATCTCCCCTGTCTACCTGGGGGCCCTGGCGCGCTACGGCTCGGTCCTGCGGCAGCGCAACGAGTTGCTGCGCCGTCGGCCTGCTCCCAGCCCGGCAGAACTGGCCCCCTGGGACGAACAACTGGCAGCGGCCTGTGCGGTCCTGGTGCCCCGACGCCAGGAGGTGGTCTGTTCGTTGCAGGAGGCTGTCTCGGGGATCTTTGGACTCCTGTCGGACAGTCAGACCGACCTCTGCCTGACCTATCGACCCGCCGCCCCTCCGGAACCCGAGCGGTTTCTGTCGGCCCTGCGGGCGCGGCGTCGGGAGGATCTGGCCCGAGGCAGCACCCAGGCGGGCCCCCATCGCGATGACCTGGAGCTTCTGCTGGACGGGCGGAGCCTCCAGCGTTATGGCTCGCAGGGTCAGCACCGCAGCGCCGCGCTGGCGCTCCGTCTGGCCGAGGCCCGCGTCATGGGAGAGAGCGCGGAGGAAGCAGCCTTGGTCCTGCTGGATGATTGTCTGTCGGAACTGGATGTCGGACGCGGGCAGCGACTCTTGGAGATTCTTGGGGGATACCGGCAGGTCTTCCTGACCACCACGACCCCTCCGCCCAACCTGCCGGAGTGCGCCGGGCTGTTCCGGGTCGTCGCAGGAAGCCTGGAAGAGGCCTGAGCCTGAGGGAGACTGGCCGATGAAGATCGCGATGTTCGCCGACTGCTATCACCCGATCGTCAACGGGGTGACCACGTCGATTCAGTTGCTGCTCCAGGCCCTGACCCGGGCCGGACATGAGGTCCGACTCTTCGCCCCGGCCGTCCCGGGTTACCGAGACAGCGAGCCCTGGGTTCGGCGCTTTGCATCGGTTCGGTTTCCTCTTCATCCGGAGGAGAGGGTCAGCCTTCCCGTCCCCCTGAGTCACGTCCGGGAGGCCCTGGCCTTCAGGCCAGACGTGGTCCACCTGCACACCCCCTTCAACGTCGGTGCGATCGGTTGGCTGGTGGCGGCTCGTCTGGGCTGCCCGCGGGTCTTCACCCATCACACCCTCTTTGAAGAGTACCTCCACTATGTTCCCTTGCCTCCAGAGGTGTTGCGTCCAATTGCGGTGGGGCTGTGTCGCTTCTTCTGGAATACCTCGTTCATGGTGGTGGCGCCCAGTCAACAGGTCGCTCAACGTCAACGGGAGCAGGGTCTGTGCCGTCCCTTGCGGGTGATTCCGACCGGAGTCGATGTCGAGAGCTTCCAGGGCGGGGATCCGCGCCTCGCGCGAGAGGAGCTTGGTCTTGGCCTGGACGAGCCGATCTTGCTCTACATGGGCCGGTTGGCGCGCGAGAAGTCCCTGGAGTTCCTGCTGGAGGTCCTGGCTCGTGCGCGCCAGGCCGACCCCAGGTTGCGCCTGCTACTGGTTGGAGACGGCCCACATCGCCCGGAGCTCGAACAGAGGGCGGAGGCACTGGGCCTGCAAGGGTCCGCGGTGTTCCTGGGGTATCGCGGTCGGGGCGACTTGAAGCACTACCTGGCGGCTTCCACCCTGTTCGTGTTTGCCTCCCAGACCGAGACCCAGGGGCTGGTCCTCTTGGAGGCTCAGTCCGCCGGGCTCCCAGTCCTGGCGGTGCGGGCCTCGGGGTGCACCGAGGCCGTCGCCTCCGGACGCAGCGGTCTGCTGGTTGAACCCGGCGACTTGTCGTCTTTCACCGAGACCCTGCTGCGGTTGGTCACCGACGGCAAGCTTCGGTCCCGCCTGGCAGAAGGCGCGCTGGCTCAGGCTCAGGCCTTTTCGATGTCGGCCATGGGAGCGCGGATGTTGGAGCTCTACCAGCAGGCAGCCTGTGGGGCTCTGAGAGAAGGACCCGGATCCGGAACGTCGAATCCCATGATGTTTAGGGAATAGGCGAGAGCGGGCCCCCCTTCCGAAGCCGCCGGGAGAGATCCCAGGCGGCTTCGGCAGTGAGTTCGGGCTCGTTCAGAGCGGTCTTCCGCACCGCACCTGTCATCGCCAGGCGGCTCGGAGGCTGCATGTTGAGAGAGAGCTTCAGCGAGCAGCGCAGCCTGGTCGGCTGCCTGGTTCCCATGGCCCTGGGGGTGGTCGGGGGTGGCCTGGCCGGTTATTGGTCCTTCCGCCTGCACGCCGAATCGCTCGGTGCGCCGGCCTTGGGAATGGAGTTCATGGGGGCCCTGGTGGGTGGGGGAGTCGGGCTGTTCCTGGGGGCGTTTTTTGGTTTCGTGCTGGACCGGGTGATGACACGCCGGCAGCGGCGCGAGGAAGAGTTCTAGGAGGCTTCGGATGGAGACCTGGTCGACAGAGGTGGCGCCCAGCGCCGAGGTGGATCTGCTGGTCGCAGAGAACGGAGGCCGAGCGCTGCCCGGAGCCTATGGAGAGAGCGAGATCCAGGTCCTCAAAGGACTGGAAGGCGTTCGCAAGCGCCCCGGGATGTATATCGCCGACACCGGCCCGCGCGGCCTGCACCACATCGTCTTCGAGGTGGTGGACAACGCGGTGGACGAGGCCCTGGCCGGGGCCTGCAACCGGATCGAGCTGCGGCTGCATCGGGATGGTTCGGTCAGCGTGGTGGACAACGGCCGCGGCATCCCCGTCGGCATCCACCCCACCGAGGGCATCCCCACCGTCCAGGTGGTCATGACCCAACTGCATGCCGGCGGCAAGTTTGAGGGCAAGGGCTACAAGGTCTCGGGCGGCCTGCATGGCGTCGGGGTCTCGGTCACCAACGCCCTTTCGCGCTACCTCGAGGTCGAGGTCTGGCGGGA
>DCTU01000254.1 GCA_002329445.1 bacterium UBP9_UBA1432 | reverse complement strand
CTGGCCCTGATCGGAGACGTCCTGGACCCGGAGAATGCGGAGATGGCGGCCCTGGACACCGCCCAGATCCACTTCGAACGCCGGGTCGGTCAGGGCAGCAACCTTCCCGACCGGGAAGTGGCGCTGTCCTTGCTGTGGTTGGCGGGAACCCGCGTGCAACTGCACAAGCTGCGTGGAGCCCGACACACCCTGGCCCACATGAAGACCCGGTTTCGAGGCCGCTTCCCCGACCTGGAGCAACTGGCGGACTTCTTCGAGGTGCGGGTGTTGTTCGAGGAATCCGAACTGTCCAAGGCCTCCGAGGCCCTGGACCGCCTGGACGTCGAGGCCTCCAACTCGCGCACGCGCAAACGCCTGGAGTCGTTCCGCGGCTACATGCGCGGCGAGATCCTGACGGCTCAGGGGCAGACGGCAGGCGCCTTGAAGTCCCTCGAGCGCGCCCTGGAGCGCCTCAAAGGCGAACCTCCACATCGCGTCGATCTGGCCTTCATGGCCGAGATCTACGCCAGTCAAGGGCAAGCCCTTCTCAAGGCGGGGGAGCTCGAACAGGCCGAGGCCTGCTTCAACCGCTCCTTCACGGTGGCAACCCACATCCAGTTTCCCTTGTCGATGGCCCGCAGCCTTCGGGGGAGGGGGCAGGTCTTCAGCCGCATGGGCCAGCTCGAGAAGGCCAGCGAGCAGTTGCGCGAGTCCCTGCGGGTCTCCCAGGAGGTCCGCTCGGCCTACGGGATCATCCGCTCCAGCATCAGCCTGGGCCGGGCCTATTACGCCGCCCGGGAATACACCAACGCCCTGCTCTTCTTCGAAGAGGCGCGCGTGCAATGCGGCGAGGGCCGCTTCCCCTTCGAAGAGGCGGAGGTCCACTCGCGGATCGGCGACATCCTGGTCACCGAAGGCCGCTACTCGCAGGCCGCCGACTTCTACGAGACGGACCTCCACATCGCCACTTCCACGGGGAACCTCACCTCCCGGGCCCACGCCCTGAAGAACGTGGGCCGCATCCAACGCCTTCTGGGGAACTACGAGCGCAGCGAACAGAGCCTGGAGGAAGCCCGGGGCCTGTTCTCGCGCCTCAACGACCATCAGGGGCTGAGCACCACGCTGCTGCAGGTGGTCCTGTCGTTCGTCGAGCAGGGCAAGGTCACCCAGGCCCGCGAGGCCGTCGAATCCCTGAAGGCGGCCTCGAACCGGACCGGCCGTCCCTTGGAGAAGGGCCTCGAGCAGATGCTGGAGGGCATGGTCATGCGCCGCGAGGGCCGGATCAAGGAGGCGGCCGACGAGCTGGAAGCCAGCCTGGCCGAGCTCTCGACGGTGCCGGGCTTCTACACGGTCCTGTGCACGCTGGAACTGGCCCAACTCTACGAGGAATGGGGCGTCCTGGACCGCTGCGTGCACCACTACGGCGAGGCCGTCCACCTGGCCCGACAGTTGCGCCTGCACGACATGGAGAAGCGCTCGCTGGACCTGCTGGCCCGGGTCGACCGGGCCGAGTGGGCCCGACTCCTGCACCACCAGACCTCCGCCTCCGTCGAGCAGAACGCCACCGGGCACGTCTACGTCGCAGCCCTCTTGATGGATCTGCGAGGCACCAGCAGCCTGATGGATCGCCCGGCCGACGAGGTCTCCCGGATCGTCGACCTCTACTTCGACCAGGTGAACCGGGCCATCAAGGACACGGGCGGGGTCCTCAGCCGGATCTTGGGGACGCGGGTCATGGCCCTCTTCGGCCTGAGCGGCTCGTGCGACCCGGGCGACGCCCTGCGCTGCGCCCGGAAGGCGATGGATGCGGTGGCTGCCGAGCAGGGGCGCTCGGTCGAGGAGCCTCTGGTCGGCACCGCAGCCGCCATCGCCACGGGCGAGGCCATCTCGGGACTGATGGGCCCGATCGACCGGCGCGAGCACCTGATCCTGGGCGGGCCGATCGAAGTGGCCAACGACCTCCTGAGCGCCACCACCACCGGAGAGATCCTGGTGTGTCCGGCCACCATGCAGGCTGCCGGGAACCAGATGGCCCACCCCATCCCCCGGGAAATCACCCTCTCAGACAACCACCGCCGGATCGTGGCGCACGTGGCCACCACTCCAGCCCTGGCCCGACAGATCCTGAGCCTTCAACCCTCGTCGGCGAAGTCGTGACGGACCTGAAGGGGCTTGCCCGATCGCAAGACCTCGAATTCGACGCGCGGGGTGTTGCGCAGGATCAGCCAGGAGTTGTACAGCTCTTCGGTGGTGCGAATGGGCGCACCATTCAACGCGAGCACCACATCCCCATCCTTCAATCCCAGCGCGGCCAGGGCATTGGCGGAATTGCGAAACTCCAGGCGGACCCCTCGGCCCGGCTCGGCAACCATCACGCCCCGCACGTCCCGGGCCAGAGCTGCCCCCTGCTCCAGAAAGGCCTGAACCTCCAGGCGCTCCGGGGCAGACGAGGTCGAGTCGAGGACCCGATCCGAGTGGACCGTCTCGAGGGATTCCTCGGGTTCGGAAGCGACCGGAAGCGGAGCGGGTGGCACAGGGACCTGGTCCGGAGGCGGCAGGACCGGCGGGCCCTGCCCGGGAGGAGGCGAGACCGGGGCGCCCGAGAGAGCCAGGGGATGGAGCTGCCCTTCGCGGCGAAGGACCACATGGTCGGGGTGAATCTCCACGACCTCCCAGCCCCCGGCCGACTCACCCACCCCGAGAGTCCGGTCCTGACCGTCCACCCGCAGGACGGCCACCCCGATCCCGCCCCCCACCATGACCCCCTGGAGCTCGACTGCAAGCTGAGGGTTCCCTGAAACCGGGGGCTCTCCCCTCCCCAGATCCGGGTCCAAGGGCGCCCTGGTGGCGGGCGGGGTCCGAGGTTCGCGGCGCAAGANNGGTTCCCCGGAACCGACGGGTCTACCCCGTCCAGATCAGGGTCCAAGGGTACCGCGGTGGAGGACGGGGTCCGCGGTTCGCGGCGCAACAGGACGGTCAGGCCTGGACCCGAGGAGCTCTCCCCCAGCCCGTCCTGGTTCCTGTCGGCCTCGCGGGTCAGAGGCGGGGGAGGAATCTCGGCCTGGTAGCTGACCAGGGCGGAAAGCAGGTCGCCCCCCAGAAAGACGCTGAGGACCACCAGCGCCCCCGCCGTCAAGCCCACCCCCAGGGGGGGCTCACGCAGAATCCCGCCCACCCTACCGCGCCAGCTCATAGCGCACGGTGGTCTGCTCCTGGCCTCGCTCCACCTGGAACTCCAGGGCCTCGGCGTTGCGCAGGGTCATATAGGCACGGTAGAGATCCTCGGCTCCGCGAATCGCGCTGCCATTGACCGCCAACAGGACGTCGGAGTGTTGCAGACCCAGGCGGGCCATCAGGTTGTCAGCCTTGCGGAACTCCAGCATGACGCCATAGGTCTGGCCGTCCCGGGCCTTGGGGACCACCCGGACCTCCTGGGCCATCCTGGAAGGATTGTCCAGTTGGGCGCGGATCTCGTCCAGGCTCAGGCGACCCGTGGCAACCGGACCCTCAGCGCCCGTCCCTGCGCCCGAGACCAGGGGTTGCGCCGTCGGGTCGCCCGGGCGCAGCGTGGAGGCGCCTGGGCTCGACTGGGGTGGCTTCATGGACTCCAGCTCGAGTGAGAAATCCTGGGATCCTCGGCGCAACCCCACCCAGGTGGATTCGACCCGTGTCACCCGGGCTCCCCCGACCTCCTGGCCGATTCCGACGGCCACGGTGGATCCGGCTGCCTCCAGGAAGGCCAGGCGGGTCTCTCCGGCCACCAGCGTCCCTTTCAGGCTGACTCCTTGAAGTCCCCCCGTCACGGGAAGGGTCGCCTCCCCAGCGGCAGGGCTCCGTCCCGAGAGCGAACTCGAACTCGCTGGACTCTGCCCCTGGGGCTGGCGCAGGACCGCATGCACTCCAGTCAGCGAGCGGGGTGGGGACGGGGTTCGGGAGGTGGCCTGAATGGACTCCAAGGGGCGCGGCGGCGCCTGCAGATGACGCTCAAGGCTGGCGCTGAGCAGATCCGCCGACAGGAAAGCCGAGCCGACCAGGGCCAACCAGCCGACCAGACCAGCAAACGGGTGCGTGCGGCGCGCAAGCTCAGCCATGGCGGGAAGGTTCCGCTCGTTCGGGGCCAACCCTGCCCGCGCCGGACGCGAATCCTCCTCTGGATCCGCCAGCCGACAGGTCTGGGGAGGAGGAGGAGCCCAGGACGCGGAACGCTGGGAAGCATCGCCATGCCAAAGCTTCTCCGATTCCTGCTCCTCGTCGCCCTGCTCCTCGGCGCCCTCCTGCCGGGAGTCTGCCAGGCTCAGGAAGGTCCTCTCCAGGTCGAATCCCGTCGCCGGGTGGCAGCCGCCGATCTGCGGCTGGCCTCTCAGTGGCTGGCCTATGCCTACCAGATCCCCAGCCGGGTCCCCCAAGAGATGCTGCTGGCCGGGTATGGGTACGGCAACACCCTGGTGGCCCTGGCCCTGGTCGGTCGAGGAGCTTCCCTCAACGAGGTCCTGGAGCTGCGACAACGCCACCTCTGGCCTGACGTCGCCCGCCAGGTCGAGGTGGATGTCGACCGGCTGCCCGGGGCCATCCGCGACCTGATGAGCAGTGGAATCGATCAGCCCGCTCCCGGGCCGCTGCACTTCCTGCCCGACGTGCGCCCGGGACTCTCCGAGCGCCTGCGCCTGCCCGCCTTCTCTCCGACGATCCCCGATCCGGTGGCCGTGGAGCGCTTCGGCCTGCGACCCGAAGAGGTTGAGAACATCCGGCGGGTCCTGGACAACCCCAACGAGGTCCCGGAAGAATGGTTGAGGCTGCCCGCCGGTCGGACGCTCCTCACGGCGGACTGGCTGATCGCCGCCACTTTGGCGAAATTCAAGCCCTTTCCCTTGGAAACCCTGCTGGAAACGCGCCTGGGCCAGGTGATCGAGTGGGCGGACGTGACCAGCCTGTTCGGGATGAGCCCACAGGTCCTCACTCAGGGCCCCCTGGCGGCCGTCTACCCCGCCCTGACCGGCGTCCCGCCCCACACCGTCCTCTCTGCCCACCGCCGCACCCGATTCCCCGACCAGCTCCCCCTGCGCTATGATCTGGAGCGCCTGCCCACCACCCAGAAGACGGCCCTGCGTCCCCTGCTGGGCTGGACCTACCAGGAGACGCCGGGCGAACGAGCCCGCCTGGATGCAGCGGGCCTGGAGCTGGCCGAGAAGGCCATCGCCCTGGCGCTGGCCCGCTCCAGCGGCCTGGAGCTGGCGGTGGTCCTGGAGCGTCGGGCTGAAGGCGATTCCTGGGCCGGAATCGTCCAGCGCTTCGCCATCGACATGACCGGACAGGAAGATCTGTGGGCCGCCATCCAGGCGCGCGAGGCGCGCTGATCTCCCGGGCCATCGGCCGCCCGACGGGAGGATTCACGCTCCTGGAGGTCCTCCTGGCCCTGGCCCTGGCGGCGCTGGTCCTGGGAACCCTGTTGACCTCGGCCGGGGTCCAGACCCTGAGGATCGCCCGGATCGAGCCTCGCTACCAGGCCCTGCTGACGGCCAGCCGGGTCCTGGAGAAGGCCGCCGACCAGCGCTTCCGAGGAGAGGAGTCCGGGAGTGAGCAAGGCCTGGACTGGAGGCTTCGGACCACGCCGGTCCCGGCCGACCCCCGCCTGGAGCAGATCCTCGTGGAGATCCGGGGGACGCGCCCGGGAACCTCGGTGGTG
>DCTU01000455.1:4888-6038 GCA_002329445.1 bacterium UBP9_UBA1432 | reverse complement strand
CGCCGGATTCCGGCGTGAGAGGTGTTTCGTGGCCACCTTGCAGTCTGCACCCCGTGCGGCCGTGACCCGTCCCCCCCTCGACGCGGCGCCCCTTCTTCGGGACGCGGTCGACCTGGCAGCTTCCGATCTCCACCTCAAGCCCGGTCTGCCTCCCATGTTGAGGCGGCGGGGGCGCCTCGAGCCGATTCCCGGTCGTGAGCCGGTTTCCGCCTTGGACGTTCGAGAGCTGATCTTCTCGCTTCTGGACGACGCGCGCCGCAAGGAATGGGAGCTCAACCACGAGCTGGACACGGCCCTGGAGGTCCGCGACCTGGGTCGCTTCCGACTGAACGCCTACTTCGATCGCACCGGGCCGGGGGCCGCCCTGCGCCTGATCCCGACCCGGGTTCCCGAGTTCCACGAGATCGGTCTGCCGGAGGCCGTCCAGAACTTCCTGATGGCCCCCAGCGGCCTGGTCCTGGCCACCGGACCCACGGGGGTCGGCAAGTCCACCACGCTGGCGTGTCTTGCCGCCACGGTGTTGCGGCACTCTCCGGTTCACGTCCTGACCCTCGAGGACCCGATCGAGTTCGTTCTGGAACCCGGCATGGGAATCGTCAGCCAGCGCGAGGTCGGCCGCCATACCGACACCTTTGCCACCGCTCTCAAGCGCGGCCTGCGCCAGGACCCGGACGTCATCCTGGTGGGCGAGATGCGCGATCCCGAGACCATCTCCCTGGCCTTGACCGCGGCCGAGACCGGTCATCTGGTCCTGGCCAGCCTGCACAGCCCCGACGCCCCGGGCGCCATCGAGAGGATCATCGGAGCCCTGCCCTCGGGCCAGCAGGCTCAGGCCCGGATGCAACTGGCCTCGGGCCTGCGGGCCGTGATCGCCCAGGCCCTCCTGCCCCGGCTGGACGGCAGCGGTCGGGTCGCCGCCCGGGAGATCCTGCTGGGCAATCCGGCCATCTCGGCCCTGATCCGCGAGGCCCGGACCCACCAGATCTACTCGATGATCGAGACCAGCCGGGACCTGGGGATGGTCACCATGGAGAAGGCCCTGGCCGATCTGGTCCAGGAGGGCGTGGTCAGCGTGGAGGCGGCAACCCTGGCGGCGCTGCGCCCCCAGGCCCTGACCCAGTTGCTCCAGCCCCGCTCCTACCTGCGCTAG
>DCTU01000455.1:0-4788 GCA_002329445.1 bacterium UBP9_UBA1432 | reverse complement strand
ACCACCCGCTCGTGGGGAAGACACCAGGAGTTGGGGGGGTACTCGTAGAGCAGGACGGCAGCGGCCTGGGGCAGGGCCCCGTGGTCGTGAGGTCGGGTGGCCACCAGGCCCGCGCGCAGCACGGCTTCGTGGTCCTGGTTGTAGGAGTGGGCCGGCAGGAACACGATGTCCGGCTTGAAGTTGCGGATCGACAGGCGGGCCTCGCGCTCCAGCAGGGCGACCAGGTCGCGGCGGGGGATCCCGTCCAGGCGCATGTGGGTGTGGTCGTCGGTCATGAGGACCTCCCAGTCGTGGACCCCCAGGAAGCCGGCCACCCGCGAGACCTCGTCCAGCCGTTCGGAACCCTCGACCACCCGGCCTCCATCGCCGACCCTCTGCAGGTCGCCGACCGTGACGATCAGGACCCCCACCTGGGCGCCCAGGCTGGAGGCGCGCAGGATCGCGCCCCCGCAGCCGATGGCCTCGTCATCGGCATGGGGGGCCACCACCAGGACCCGGCGGCCTTCGAAGAACTTGCGAGCGGTCTCCATGGGCAGACGTCCTTTGTTTGAGGTGCCGCGCGATTCCCCGAGGATTCGGGTCGTTCCTTCTACTCGGACGTGGGGGCAGGAACCGAGCGGTCGGGAATCCGGCCCTTCAGGACCAGGAAGAGCCCGGCGACCAGGAAGACGCCTGCCAGGGCCTGCGAGCCCAGGCGCAGCGAAGCCGGGTCGTAGTCGCGCCAGAAGTCGAGGATGAAGCGCGTCAGGCCATACCCCATCAAGGCCAGCCCGTCGGCGCGCACGCCCCAGCGCTGGCCCAGGCGGGCGGCCGTGAGGGCGGCCAGGATGTGGCCGATGGCCAGGTACAGCATCACCGGGTGCCGGGGCGGGTCGCTTCCGACCACCAGCCCCCAGGGGACGGCGGTCACCGTCCCGTACTCGTTCCACCAGTTCAAGAAACAACCGATTCGCCCGACGCCCCAGCCGGCCAGCGCCGGCGGCGTGACGGCATCGTTGAAGAGCTCGCGGGGCAGGTTGTTCCAGCGCAGGTACAACCACCACGCGGCCAGGGCGCCGAAGAACCCTCCGTAGGAGACCAGCCCCCCTTCCCAGATGGCCAGCACCGACAACGGGTCCAGCAGCATCGAGGGGTTGAGCAGGACGTAGAATGCGCGGGCGCCGACGATCCCGCCCAGGGTCAGCCAGGAGGCCAGGTTGTCCAGGTGGACGTGATACTCCCGGGGCACGCGCGCCCGGGTCCACACCCAGGCGGTGACGGCTCCCAACAGGAAGAAGGTCCCGTGGCAGTTCAGTGTGACCGGTCCGAGGTGGACTTCGGGGGGGGGAGTGAAGTGGATCACGAGGCGAGGGCATTCCCCTCCGGTGCCTGGATGCCTGCCTCCCCGGGAGGCCAGGAGGGCGGAGGAACTCCTCTGCCGCTCGCCGAACCCGGCGCCATCCCGCGGACCTGGAGGACGGATGCCTGGAATCGCACACTACTTCCGGCTCATGCAGGAGATGGGGGCCTCCGACCTGCATCTGGCCTCGGGGGTCCCGCCCATCGTGCGGGTCCACGGGACCCTGGAGCGACTGCCCCGGCAGGAACTCTCAGCCGCCGAAGTGGTCTCGATGATCCGCGAGATTCTGACGGATGCAGAGATCCGACGTCTCCAGGACGAGAAGAACCTGGACTTCGCTTTGGCCCACGGCACCCCCGAGCAGGGCGGCCCCTGGCGCTTCCGCGGGAACGCCTACTTCCAGAAGAACGGGCCGAACCTGGTCCTGCGCGGCATCGGCTCTGCGGTGCCCACCCTCGAGGACCTGGGCCTTCCCTCCGACCTGGCCCGTCTGGTCGGCTACCACCAGGGCCTGGTCCTGACCACCGGGCAGGCCGGCAGCGGCAAGACCGCCACGCTGGCAGCCCTGATCGACGTCGTCAACAGTTCCAAGCCCGTCCACATCATCACGGTCGAGGACCCCATCGAGTTCATCCATCCCAACAAGCGCGCCCTGGTCAACCAGCGCCAGGTGGGGCGCGACGTGGAGAGCTTCAGCCTGGCCCTGAAGGGGGCCCTGCGCGAGGACCCCGACGTGATCCTGGTCGGCGAGTTGCGCGACCTGGAGACCATTTCCCTGGCCATCACCGCCGCGGAGACCGGGCATCTGGTCCTGGGCACGCTGCACACCAACTCGGCAGCCAAGACCATCGATCGCCTGATCGACGCCTTCCCGGTCGACCAGCAGGCCCAGGTCCGCACCATGCTCTCGGAATCCCTGCGGGGCGTGATCTCCCAGCAGTTGATTCCGCGTCAGGATGGTCTGGGGCGGGTGCCTGCCGTCGAGGTGCTGGTTGGAAACGTCGGGGTCGCCAACCTGATTCGGGATGGCAAGACCTACCAGATCCCCATGGCCATGCAGACCGGACGCAAGGATGGGATGCGGATCATGGACTCGGCCATCCTGGACCTCTTCGAGAAGGGGATCATCTCGAAGGAAGAGGCCATGGCCCGCTCGGTCAACAAGGCCCCCTATCGCCAGATCGAGAACACCAGCCCCACCGAGTAGGAGCCGCCATGTCCTTCTTCCAGAAATTCACCCGGAAACTCACCATGCAGGAGGAGCCCGCGTCGCCTCCCGCCGAGCCGGTAGCCTCGTTCGCCGAGGAGATCCCCGACCTGCCCGAGGCTCCCCCGCCTGCACCCGAACCCGAACCGCCTGCCCCCCAACTGGAGATCGCCTTGGAGGAGGGCTACCGCCTGGATGACCTCCTGCGCCGGCTGGTCTCGGAGAAGGGTTCCGATCTGCACCTGTCGGTCGGGGTCCCGCCGGTCTTCCGGATCCATGGAGATCTGGTCGTCTCCAAAGCTCGCCCCCTGAGCCAGGAGCACGCCGAGGCCATCCTCTTCCCCCTGGTGGATGCCGAGCGGATCGACAGCTTGAAGGACTGCGGCAACCTGGATTTCGCCTACGAGATCCCGGACCTGGCCCGATTCCGGGCCAACTACTTCAAGCAGAACCGCGGTCTGGCAGCGGTCTTCCGCGAGATCCCCAGCAAGATCCCGACCATCGAACAGTTGAACCTTCCTCCGGTCCTGAAGAACATCGCCATGTTCCAGAGCGGCCTGGTGGTGGTCACCGGACCGACGGGGTCGGGCAAGTCCACGACCCTGGCCGCGATGATCAACCACATCAACCAGCTTCGCCGGGCTCACGTGATCACCATCGAGGATCCGATCGAGTTCTATCATCCCAGCCGGAGCTGCCTGATCGACCACCGCGAGGTGGGACAGCACGCGGTGTCCTTCGCGGATGCCCTGCGGGCCACCCTGCGTGAGGACCCGGACATCATCCTGGTGGGCGAGATGCGCGACCTGGAGACCATCTACAACGCGATCAAGGCCGCCGAGACGGGGGCCCTGGTCTTCGGGACCCTGCACACGAACTCGGCGGCCAAGACCGTGGACCGCATCATCGACGTCTTCCCCGCCCATCAGCAGAATCAGGTGCGGATGCAACTGGCTGGCACCTTGCAGGGGGTGATCAGCTTGCAGCTCCTGCCTCGTCTGGCCGAGAAGGGGCGGGTGATGGCCTACGAGATCATGTTGGGGACGCTGGGGATCCGCAACGTGATCCGTCAGGGCAAGATCGAGCAGTTGGGCAACCTGATCTCGATGGGCGCCGGCGAGGGCATGGTGCCGATGGACCGTTGCCTGCGCACCTTGTATGAACGGGGAGAGATCAGCTACGACACGGCCCTGGCTCGCGCCTTGAACCCTCAGGAGTTTCGCGCCCTCAGGGCTCCTTCGGTCTCCTGAAGGAACCTTGCCCCTTCCCGGCGCAGGAGCCTTCGCTTCGGACGTCCAACCTGGGCGGATTGTTCCAGACTCCGGCTTCTTTCCAGACCATGCATCTTTCACGTCTCCACATCCTGTCCATCCTGCTCCTGCTCCTGGGCGGGCTCTGGCTTCCTGCCTTCCCTCAGGCGCCGGCCGAGCGGCTTTCGGTCGCCCAGGAGGCTTTCCGGAACCAGAAGCCCGCAGAGGCCCTGGAAGCCTTCCGTTCCTATCTGGGAGGCCAACCGGAGGGGCCGCGCGCCACGGAGGTCCACTATCGCGTGGCCCAGTGCCTGGATCAGTTGGGGCGCTCCAGCGAAGCCCGGGCTTCGCTGGAAGACTGGCTGGCCACGGCCCCTCCCGATCCCTGGCAGGTCCGCGGATGGATCCTGTTGGCGGATCTGCGCGCACGGGGCGGTCAGGCCCGCGGTGCCGAGGCTGCCTATACCCGGGCCCTGGAGGTGTCCGGGCGGGTTCCAGGAACCGTTGAAGACCGCCTGCAGGCCCTGTTGGGCCGAGGCCGCCTGCGCGCCTCCGCCCCGGAGTTCAAGGATCGTCGACCCGCGGCCGAGACCGACCTGGTCGAGGTGATCCGGGGCGACTTCCGGGGGCTTCCGGCGGGAGAGGCGCGGCTGGTCCTGGGCGATCTCTACCTGAAAACTCCTGAGGTCTGGGACCTGACCCTGGATCGGGCCGTCGACGTCTGGCGCGAGATGGCCCGTGTCCAACCCCAGCACCCGCTGGTTCCCGAGGCCCGTCTGCGTTCGGCCCGGGCCTTCAATGCCAGCCGTCGGCATCGCGACGCGCGGGAGGACCTCGAGGCCCTGCTCCAGGCTTTTCCCCGGTCGGCGCAGGCTTCGGAGGCCGCCCGGATGCTGGCCGACCTCCAGAAGCCCCGCTTGAGCCTTCCGCCCTGGACCGTGTCCCGACCCGGTCGGCCCGCGCAGGTACCTTTGCGAATCCGCAACCTGTCG
>DCTU01000221.1 GCA_002329445.1 bacterium UBP9_UBA1432 | reverse complement strand
CCGACCGTTCTCGGACGACTCGGATGGCACGCTGCTGGGCGAGGGGGTGGGCATCGTGGTGCTCAAACGCCTGGCTGACGCCGAGCGCGACGGAGACCGGATCTACGCCGTGCTGACCGGCATGGGGACCTCCTCGGATGGCGGCGGCGGCGCCATCTACGCTCCGGACGCCTCCGGCCAGCGGCGGGCCCTGGTGCGCGCCTACGAGCAGGCTGGGGCCCCGCCCCGCAGCATCGATCTGGTCGAGGCCCACGGAACCGGAACCAAGGTCGGCGACGCCGTCGAATTCGAGTCCCTGCGCTCGGTGTACGCCGAGGACTCCAGCGACCTTCAGTGGTGCGCCCTGGGCACGGTGAAGTCCCAGATCGGCCACGCCAAGGCAGCCGCCGGAGCCGCCAGCCTGTGCAAGGCGGCCCTGGCCCTCCACCACAAGGTCCTGCCTCCGACCCTGAAGGTCCGCCGTCCCCACCCCAAGCTCGGAATCGACCAGAGCCCGTTCTACCTGAACACCGAGACCCGCCCCTGGCTCAGCCCCGTCGGGCACCCCCGCAGGGCGGCCTTGTCCTCCTTTGGGTTCGGGGGCAGCAACTTCCACATGATCCTGGAGGAGCACGGTTCGCACCGCCAGGCTCCTGCCTGGGATGGCTCGGTGCAGATCCTGGCGGCCTCCGGAGCCACCCGGGAGGCCGTGGCGGACCGGCTGGAGGAGCTTTCGGCAGGTCGGCCCGACACCCTGAGCTGGCGGGCGGACCAGTCACGCCGGAGCTTCCGGGCTGAAGACCCCTGGCGCGCCCTGGTGGTGGCCTCGCCCTCCGAAGTCCCGGCCCGCCTGATCGGCGCCGCAGAGGCCTTGCGGGCCGGGCGGGAGCTTCCCCCGGACTGTTTCGCCGGGGGGCCGGAGGCCACTCCAGGCCAGACCGCCTTCCTCTTCCCCGGTCAGGGCAGCCAGTATGTGGGAATGGGCCGGGCCCTGGCCACGGTCTTCCCCGAGGTGCTGGAGTCCCTGGAACACACCGAGGCCCTCCTTCCTCCCGAGCAGGCTCCGGCCAGGCGCATCTTCCCCCGGCCCGCCTTCGACGAAGAGACCCTGGCCGAACAGAGGCAGGACCTGACCCGAACCGAGGTGGCCCAGCCCGCGCTGGGGGCGGTCGAGGTCGGCATGCTGGGCGTGCTCGGACGCTTCGGGCTGCGCCCGGATGCGGTGGCCGGCCACTCCTTCGGCGAGCTGGTCGCCCTGCACGCGGCCGGCCGACTGGAAGCCGACGCCCTGATCCGCCTCTCGGGTCTGCGCGGGCGGTTGATGGCCCAGGCCAACCAGGGGCAAGGCTCGATGCTGGCCGTCCAGGCTCCCCTGGAGGAGATCGCGGCCCTGGCTGCCGAGACGGGAGTGGTCCTGGCCAACCGCAACCACCCTCTCCAGGGGGTCCTCTCCGGCACCAGGGAAGCCCTGGCCCGAGCCGAGGCGATCTGCCAGGAGCGCAACTGGCAGGCTCGTCCACTGGAGGTCTCGGCGGCCTTCCACAGCCCGCTCTTGGAGTCCACCCGCGAGCCCTTTGCCGAGGCACTGGCCGAGCTTCCCTTCCTGCCGGGCACGGTCCCGGTCTACGCCAACGCCTCGGCAACGCCCTATCCCGAGGACCCGGAGGCCTGCCGGACCCTGCTGGCCGACCAGTTGCTGAGCCCCGTGGATTTCGTGGGGATCGTCGAGAACCTGTACGCGGCCGGAGTCCGCACCTTCCTCGAGGTGGGACCCAAGGCCGTGCTGACCGGACTGGTCCGCACCACCCTGGCCGAGCGCGAGCACCGCACCCTGAGCCTGGAGGCGCGAGGGACCAACAACGGTCTGGAGAACCTGGCCCGGGTCCTGGCCGAACTGGCCGCCCTGGGCGTCCCGGTCCACCTGGACCGCTGGGAGGAGCCGGCCTCTGAACCCCGGCCCAAGAAGATGGAGGTACCGATCGTGGGAGCCAACTACCGTTCACCCCAATCGCGGCCGACGCCGCCCTGGGAGGAACCCAAGCGGCCCGCTCCGGGCTATGAGCCCGCGCCTCCCTTCCAGGCACCGCAGCCCGCCGCGCACCAGGTCGGCGCCCCGCATCTTCCCACGCCGTCGCCCGCTCCCCGGCAGGCCGCTCCTGCGCCCATGCCGTGGACCGCTCCTCCGGCCAACACCTGGACGGCACCTCCGCCCGCTCCACCCGCTCCCTCCCCCGAGGCCCTGAGCGAAGCCTTCCGCACNNCCAGGAAGGGCTGTCAGCCATGCAGGCCCTGCAGCAGCAGACCACGGCGGCCCACCAGCGCTTCCTGGAAGGCCAGGAGCAGGTGCAACGGGTCTTCCACTCGCTGCTGGCCGGCCAGCAGCGCCTGGCTGAGGCGACCATGGGGGTTCCCTCCATGTCCGTCCCGATGCCTCCCACGCCCCTGACGGCCCCGGCGCCTCCCCCGCCGATGGCCTTCGCCGCGCCTCCGCCTCCCCCGCCGATGGCCCCTCCTGCGCCTCCGCCTCCCGTAACCCTCGCGGCACCTCCCCTGCCGGCGGCCAGACCGGCGACTCCGCCCCCCGCGCCGGCCCCGAAGCCAGGAGCCGCAGGCGAGGGGGTGACGTCCACGATCCTGGAGGTGGTGGCCGAGAAGACCGGCTA
>DCTU01000095.1:21996-23639 GCA_002329445.1 bacterium UBP9_UBA1432 | reverse complement strand
TGCCGGTGATAGAAGGGGATGTCGTCCATGTGCTTGCAGGTGCAGCCGCTGTCAGGGCACTTGTAGGCCAGGCGTTCGACGCAGCCCTCTCCCAGCACGGACTCCTGGACGATCTCGGCGACGTCCTGCTGGCGGACCTTGCAGTACATCAGGCCTTCGGGAAGGATGGAGACCAGCGGACCCATCTGGCAGAATCCCTGGCAACCGCTTCCCGAGACCAGGTATCCAGGTTCGGGCTTGTCGAGCACGACCATGGCCCTCTGGCCATGGGCTTCGAGCTGACGGACGAACTCGTCGTGGACCGCCATGGAACCGTTGGCCATACACCCGGTTCCGGCGCAGATGATGATGCGCTTGGTGACCTTTTCGGCACAGCGGTCGTGGTTGGACTTGAGGGTCTCGAGGGTCATCGTTTCAAGCATGGACGGCAGTCTCCCTGGCCTGGATCTCTGAGACGAGTTCCACCGCGCTCTGCGGGGTCTGAAGCCCGTGCACCTCGTCGTTGATCACGAGGGCCGGGGCCAGACCGCAGGTCCCCAGGCAGCTCACCGTCTCGAGGGTGAAGAGCATGTCGGACGTCGTCTGGCTCTGAGGGGTGAGGCCCAGGTGCTTTCGCAGGGCCTCGGCGATGTCGTTGGACTTCTTGACGTGGCAGGCCGTCCCGTCGCAGACCTTCACGACGAAGCGACCTTTGGGTTCAAGGGTGAAGTGGGCGTAGAACGAGGCCACCCCGAAGACCTTGGCTGGAGGAATCCCCAGCGAGGTGGCGATGAAGGTCATCGCCTCCTCCGGAAGATACCGATAGACATCCTGCACCGCCTGCAGGATGGCGATCAGGCGGTTGGGGTTGTGGTCGTGCTCTTTGAGGATGGCACAGACCTGATCAAAGTTCCTCAGGTTTTCCATGGGTGGACTCCTTGTGTGACTTGACGCGGGAGTTTTCGAGCTGCTTGGACAGGACCGAGAGTGAGGCCAGCAGGTTCTCGTCCTGGACCAGGACCTCTTTGGGAACCGCCAGGCGGGTCGGAGTGAAGTTCCAGATGGCGCGGATCCCGGCCTGGACCAGGGTGTCGGTGACCGTCTGGGCCGCGGTTGCAGGCACTGCCAGGATGGCGATCTGGATGTGCATGCGCCGAACCAGGTCGCTCAGTCGCGAGGCCTCCAGGATGGGCTTGCCGGCGAACTCGGTCCCCACCTTGGCGGGGTCCGAATCGAAGGCGGCGACCACGTTGAATCCGAACTCGGAGAAGCCCGGGTAGGCCAGCAGGGCCTGGCCCAGGTGACCCGCTCCGACCAGGAAGATGTCCTGGGTGTTGTGGTAGCCCATGCACTCTTCGATGGCATCCAGCGTTGCTTCCACGTGGTATCCGACCTTGGGGCGCCCCACTGCGCCGGTGGCCTGGAGGTCCTTGCGGACCTGGATGGCGTTGAGGCCCAGGGCCTCGGCCAGGGTGGTGCAGGAGACGAACTCCCGCCGGGCCTCGCGTTGCCCCTGGATGAACTTGTAGTAGTACGGCAGGCGCTTGAGGGTCGGCTCCGGGATGGCCACGGGGGTCAGGTCGTTCGGGCTGGGACTCACGGTGTGACCTCCAGGGATGTCTGGGAGTTTCGATAAGGTTTTATCGATATGGATATATCGTTTT
>DCTU01000095.1:0-21884 GCA_002329445.1 bacterium UBP9_UBA1432 | reverse complement strand
AAGGTCTGGAAGTCGTCAGGCGGCGCCCCAGCGCTCGGCCGTCCCCGGGATCTCCTGGGCCAGGCGCTCGTACAGCGCCTTGAGGGCTGAGCACATGATGGTCGGGTTGGCGGGGCTTCCGCTCAGCCGGCGCTCCCAGGGGCAGCCGCCCCGGCAGAGCCGCACCCAGCGGCAGTCCCGGCAGGCTTCCGGGATGGTGGCCCATTCGCGGAAGAGGGCCTGGGCGCGTTCCGAGCTGCGCAGCTCGGCCAGGGACGCCTGGTGGATGTTCCCCAGGCAGGTCTCCGGCAGGCCCGAGAATTCATCGCAGGGATAGACGTCTCCGTTCCAGCCGAAGACGGCGAACTGCGAGCAACTGCCTTCCAGCTTGCAGAAGTAGGGGTGGTGCCCGGCCATCTTGCGGGCCAGTTCCGAGAGGAAGCGGACGCGGAAGTCCGTCCGTCCCAACTCCAGCCAGCGATTGAAGACCCTCATGATGAAGTCGGCGAAGGCCTCGCCATCCACCTCGACTTCGATTCGCCCCCGGGCGCACCGGGTGGACGGGACGAAGTCGACCTCGTGAAGGCCGTTCCCGGCAAACCAGTCGACGAGTTCTTCGGCGTGGGGGAGGCTCTTCGGGGTCAGGACTGCCGACACCCGCGGTTGAATGCCTCGAGCCTGCAGGGCAGCGATTCCGGCCATCGCCTGCGCGTGGGTCCCCTCGCCCCGGCGGTCTGGACGCTGGGCGTCGTGCAGCCAGGCCGGGCCGTCCAGGCTGGCGGTCACGGCGAAACGGTGGGCTGCCAGGAGGTCGGCCCACTCCTGGTCGATCAGGGTCGCGTTGGTCTGCACGCCGTGATAGAGAGGACGTCCCGCAAACGCCCGGGCGGCTCGCTCCAATGCGTCTGCGAAGCGCCGGGTGCCGAACAGGGTGGGTTCGCCACCATACCACAGCAGGTGCATGGGCCCCTGCGTGTTGCCGGCGACCTCCGAGAGGATCCGCTCCAGGGTCTCGGTGGACATGAACTGCCCTGCGTCCAGCCGCCCCTCCTGGTAGCAGTAGCGGCATGCCAGGTTGCAGGATTCGGTCAGCTTCAGGGCCGGGCGAAGGCGGCCGGCGTCGGGCCTGAATCCGCTGCCGGGCATGACCTGTCCCGCGTCCTGTCGGACGGGGAGGGGCCCGGGGGAGGTCGTCGCCTCCGGGGCATGGCCAGGCGGCGGATTCAGGCCGGTGCTCATGCCTTGACCCAGGAAACGGAGTCCTTCTCGGTCCGCTCGAGCTTGAGGACTTCGGCCAGGACGGGATTGACGGGCTTCGGGGACATGTCTCCCATGGGAGCCTCCAAGAAACAGGAATCGACAACCACGGGGGCTGTCGGCCCGAATCCTTCGTCCTGCGCCCGGTGCCTCCTCCTCCAGGGCAGGAGCAAGGGGGAGGGTCCGGAACAAGGACCCGATGAGACCTCCAACCCCATTGTTGGTCCGTTGGGCTTCGGGTCTGGAACTGGCTGGCGGCTTGATCTTGCAGTTGGCGCCTTTCCTGGCCTTCGCCAGTGTGCCCGTCCTGTCGCTGCAAGTCCCGGTTCCTGGCCTCTTCCTTCACGGAGGGGGGGTGCTGGTCTGCGGGACCCTGGCCGTGCTCCTGGCGCTCCTGAAGCGTCCCTGGCCGGGGGCACAGCTTGTCCTGGCGGCGACTTCCGCGGGCCTTCTCTACTGGGATGTCACCTTGGTGACGGAGAGGACCGCCTACACCCTGGGCCGGGTCCAGCTCTCGATCATGGGCTTGAACTCCTTTCTGGCCAAGGTGGGCGCCGAGCCCGTGGATCTGATGCCGCGGGGAGTCGAGCCGGCCGATTTCCTGGGACCGGGGATCCAGGTCGGGGCACTGGGCATTGCCCTGTTGGGGATCGGAGCCTTGTTGGAGGTGCTGGGATACGGACGGGCAGGCAAGCGTTGGGCTTCGGTACTGGTGGCCTGCCCGCGCTGCTCGGGATGCGGACAGCGGGTCGGCTTTCAGATGGCCTTCTGCCCGGGTTGTGGCAGGACCCAGGGAGGGGGGCGCCCCTGTGCCCGCTGCGGGGCCTGGACTCTGGAGGGGCATCGCTTCTGCCCTGCCTGCGGTCACGGCCTGGATGGGGAGGGGAGGACTTCATGCCGGCGGGGCACGCCCCAGGACGACCCCAGGACGCAGGAACCGGACCTGTGACGCAGGAATCTCCTGCCCACCCTTCTGCGGGCCCATTCTCTGTCGAGGATTGGTGACGAGACTCGAATGGCACTGTACCTGTTGTGGCTGGTGACCACGGCCCTGGCCCTGACCGGCGCCTGGGGAGTGTTGATCTATCTGCGTCGGCGTGAGGCCTATCACCAGAGCGTCCTGGCGATCCTGCGCGCGCCTCTGGAGATCGACGACTTTGCCGGCCAGGCCCAGATGCTGTGCGAGGCCTGCACCCGTGAGGCCGGGGCTTCGGGATGCAGCTTGTATCTGCAGCCCGGAGAACAGGAGAGCGGATTCCGCAGGGCGGCCCAGGCCGGCAGGCCTGCGGAGGAGACCGGGCCGGGTGTGGTTCGGGATCTGCTCAACCAGGCATGGGACACCGGTCAGAGCGTGGAGTCCAACTACGGAGGCCGTTGGCTGGTGGCCGTGCCGGTCTGGCCGGGGCATCTGGGGGGAGGCGCCCTGCTGGTGACCTGGGAGTCCAGCCGCCCGCCGGGCAAGGTGGAGCGCGGGCTTCTGGATGCGGCGGCCACCGTGGCCTCGTTGTTGGCCCCGCGCTTCGCGCGCGAGGGAGCCCTGGCACGGGCCCATGAAGAGCTTCAGGCCCTGCACGTGGAGATCGCCGAGGAGAGCCATCTGGCCGGGGTCGGCCGCTTGGCGGCCGGGGTGGCCCACGAGCTGAACACGCCCCTGGGGGCCGTCCTGACCATGGTCGGGAGCTTGTCCCGAACCGTCCAGGACCCTTCCAGCGCCCGGCGTCTGCAGATCATGCGCGATGCCGTCGAGAAGTGCAAAGCCATCATCGAGAAGCTCCTGGTCTATTCGCGAGGCCCCATCGAGACCGAGCGGGGCCTGACCTTCTCGCGGTTCGTCCGCGCCTCCACGGACCTGAACCGGACCATCGAGAGCTGCGTCGAGTTGATGCGCGAAAACCTCTCGGAAGCCGGCATCTCCGTCTCGCTGGACCTGGCCGAGATTCCGGAGTTTCGGGCCAATACCACCCAGTGGTCGCATGTCTTCAACAATCTGCTGGTCAACGCCCGCGACGCCCTGCGCAGCGCCCAGGTTGACGATCCGCAGATTCAGGTGCGAACACGCAGCGACCGCGAGCGGATCCAGATCGAATTCTCCGACAACGGCCCCGGGATCCCCCCGGAGGTCATCCCCCACATCTTCGAACCCTTCTTCACGACCAANNACCGGCCTGGGCCTGGCCATCGTCCGGGAAGTGGTGCGCAAGCACCAGGGAGCCATCCAGGTCAAGTCGGAGCCGGGAGCCGGAGCCAGCTTCGTCATCCAGCTTCCATTGCAGCAGGACTTTGAATCCTCCCCGGCTGCGAGGCCGGAGGCCAAGGCTTGACTGCGCCCGAGGGAACCCGCCTGGGAACGGTCCTGCAAGGCCGCTTCCGCATCCTCGACGTCCTCGGGCGGGGAGGCTTCGGGGCCGTCTATCGTTGTGAGGACCTGCGTCTGCCCGGGAAGCATTGGGCGCTCAAGGAACTGATCTGTCCCGAACCGGCCCTCATCGACGAAGCCCGTCGCAACTTNNGAGCGCGAGGCCCACATGCTCTCCGCGCTTCGCCATCGCAGCCTGCCGGTGATCGTCGACTACTTCAGCGAGGGTGAGAGCACCTATCTGCTGATGGAGGAGGTCGAGGGGCGGACCCTGGCCCAACTGATCGACGACGATGGCCCGGCTTCGGAAGCCGAGGCGCTGCGTTGGGCCCTGGAGATCGCCCGCGTCCTGGACTACCTGCACTCACAGGACCCGCCGGTGATCTTCCGGGACCTCAAACCCGAGAACGTGATGGTCTCCGAGGACCGTCACCTGAAGCTGATCGACTTCGGCCTGGCCCGTCATTTCGACCCGGGAAAGCGCCGTGACACCGAGGCCATCGGCTCGGTGGGTTACGCACCGCCCGAGATCTGGGAGGATGCCGCGCAGACCGATGCGCGCTCGGATGTCTATTCGCTGGGCGCCACGCTCTACTTTGTGCTGACGGGCCGTCCTCCCTCGCCGGTCTATGGAACCCATCGCCTGGCTCCCTATCGCCCTGATCTCAGCACCGAGATGGAGACCCTGGTCCTGCGCTGCATGGACCCGGACCCGGCTGGCCGATACGGCAGCGCCGCCGAGGTGATCCGGGAACTGCTCCTGCAGATTTCCAGGACGGACGAGCCGGGCCCCTCGGGCCTCCCTCTCCGAGAAGAGGTTCGTCAGGAGGTGGTCCGTCGCCCCGTGGCCTCCTCGGGCCCGGTCCGGGTGGCGGAGGCCGAAGCCCCTGACAGTCGTCCCCTGGGGCGGTCCCAACGGGCTGCGGCGCTTCCGACCTGGATTCCGGCCCTGATGGCGCTGGCGACGCTGCTCTTCGTCCTGGGGGCGTTCCTGGGGCTTCGTTCGGTCTGGCTGGTCGGCCCGGTGCTGGAGGAGGAGACCCACTCGATTCACAACCCGGACAAGGAACAGGCCCGCCGGTTGCTGGCCCAGGGGGATCTGCGCGCAGCCGCCAGCTTCCTGGACCTGGCTGTCACCCGGTATCCGGCCGATGCCGAGGCCCGGATCCTCCTGTCGAACACCTACGCTTTGATGGCGGGCCCCAAGCCGATCCGGATTCCGGCCCTGATGTCCCTGACAGGGTTCGACGCCCCCGAGGGGTATCGGCTTCTGCACGGCATCGCGGCGGCTCAGGTCGAGTTCAACCAGGCCGGCGGGGTCGATGGCCGACTCGTGGTCTTCGATTTGTATGACGACGGCTCGGATACCGGGAAGATCCTGGAGATCACCGATCAGGTCTTGAAGGATCCCGAATACCTGGTGGTCCTGGGGCCGTTCTCTTCACAGCGCTCGCTGGTGGTCGCACCGCTCTTCAATGCGGCTCGGATGGCCTTCCTGGCCCCGGTGGCCTCCGACCCTCGCCTCTGGGAGGCCGGGCACTACGTCTTCACGGCCTCGGACTCCAACTTCCCCCGGATCCGGAGTCTGGCTCACCGCCTGGTGGCTTCCGGCTATCGCACGGCCGGAGTCGTCGTCGACCGCGACAGCGTCCTGTCCTCGTCGGTGGCCGGGTACTTCCGGGACCAGTTCGAGGGTCTGGGCGGCCGGGTGGTGTGCGACACCACCTTTGCCGAAGCGGATTTCTCCCAGGCCCTGGCCGAGCTGCGTGAGGCCAACCCCGACACGGTCTTCTTTTCGGACTATCGGGGCGCCGTACTGGCCCAGTTCGCCAAGGAGCTTCGCGGGGCCGGTCTGCATGCCCAGATCTCCAGCCAGACCGCCCCTTTCACCCGGGACCTGCTGGCCGACGGAGGCAGTGCGGTCGAGGGACTGCTGCTTTCGGGGTACTACCACTTCGACAGCCCGCGCCCGGAAGTCCAGGAGTATGTGCGTCGTTTCCGGCAGCTTTTTGGTTCGCTTTCGACCTCGCACCTGGATGCGACGGCTTACGATGCGACCCGGATCCTCCTGCAGGCTCTTGCCAGCGGGGCCCGGGATCGGCAGTCGGTGCGGGACTACCTGGCGTCCCTGGGGGCCGAGGGTGGCAGGCCCCCCTACGCCGGCGTGACAGGCACCTTCGCCCTGGCACGGCGACTGGATCGGCGCGAGGTCTACCTGGTGGAGGTCCGCGGAGGCACCTACCATCTGCTGGAGAAGGACGTCCGCTGAATCGCCCGGTTCTTTTTCAGGCGCAGACCACCCGATTGCGCCCGGTCCGCTTGGCTTCATAGAGGGCCTTGTCGGCGCGGGCCAGGACTTTCTCCGGGGTCTCTTCGGACAGGAGCTCGGCCACCCCGATGCTGGTGGTCATGCGGAGGGCCTGGCCCTCTGAGCCCTGGAAACAGTGGTCTTCGATGGTCCGGCGGACTTTTTCCGCCGTGGTGGTGGCACCTTCCAGCCCCGTCTCGGTCACCAGGATCACGAATTCCTCCCCGCCATAGCGGGCCAGAACATCGCTGCCCCGCAGGCAGGACTGGGTGAGGATGGCGAACTGACGCAGCATGGCGTCCCCCGTGGGATGGCCGTGCTGGTCGTTGATGCGCTTGAAGTGGTCCAGGTCCAGCATCAGGCAGGTCAGGCGGTGTCCATAACGGCGGGAACGGGTGACTTCTTCAGTCAGGCGGGTCTCCAGCATGCGCCGGTTGTAGACTCCGGTCAGGGGATCCGTCACCGCCTGGGAGGCCAGGCTTTCGCGTTCGCGCCGCAACTGGTCGCGGGCCTGCTTGGTCCGCAGGGCGGCCCGGATGCGGGCGCGCAGTTCATCCGGGTGGAAGGGCTTGGCGATATAGTCGTCCCCGCCGACCTCCAGGCCCGCAACGCGGTCGGGGACGTCGCCCAGGGCCGTCAGGAAGATGATCGGAACATCCGAGGTCCGCGCATCGGACTTCAGGATCCGGCAGACCTCCAACCCCGACATCTCGGGCATCATGATGTCCAGCAGGACCAGGTCGGGAAGCCGGTCCCAGGCTTCCTGGAGAGCCTCCGGTCCGCTCTGGACGGTCTCGATCTCGTAGCCGTCGAGTTGCAGGATGCTGGTCAGAAGCAGCAGGTTGGTCTCGGAGTCGTCGACCACCAGGATTCGTTCGCGGTTGTCCGTTCGGATCGCGTCCACCTCGACGGTCATCAGCCCTCCCTGGCCTGTTGGCCTGGCCCGGCCCCCAGGCCCAGGATTCGACGCGCCGCCTTCACGATCCCCTCCGCCGACAGCCCGTGGGCCTCCGGATCGGCCTGCGCCAGGTCGGGACGGATCCCCAGCACTTCCACCTGGACGTCGGTCCGGCCCGCCCGGGCCAGGTTCTCCAGGACCGTGGTGCCCAGCCCGCCGTTCAGGCAGTGCTCCTCCGCGGTCAGGATGCGTCCGCATTCGGCGGCCTGTGCCAGCAACTGGCGATCCACCGGTTCGAGGTAGCGCAGATCGTAGACGCCGGCCCGAACACCCCACGAGTTCAGGGCCTCCGAAGCCAGGATCGCGGGAAAGACCGTGCTGCCCAGGCACAGCAGGGACAGGTCCCCTCCTGGGCGGAGTCGGCGGCCAACCCCTGGTCGCAGGCTGGGGGGCTCATCGGCGTCGGGGACGCCGACGGCGGGGGAGGAGGCCAGTCGAAGGGCCCCCAGCCCGGGAAGTTCCAGGAGGCCCCGCAAGACCCCGCGAGCTTCTTCTTCGTCTGCCGGGACGGCGATGGTGATTTCGGGGAGCTGGCGCAGGAAGGCCAGATCGCGTACGGCAGCCGGGTTGGGTTCGTCCGACCCCGCTGCCGGGGTCAGGCCGCCGCCCATCACCAACAAGGTCAGGGGAAAGACGGCCATCTCGAAGAGCTCCGGCAGCAGCAGGGGCAATCGGGGGGCCGAGACGGCCACCACCGGGTGGCATCCGGCGGCCGCGGCCCCGGCCGCCTCCAGGAGGACGCCTTTCAGGCTGCAGCGTCGCAACCTTCGGCCCAAGGCGGCCAGCGGCCCGGGTGCCGCAGAACGGGCCCAGAAACAGACCACCTCGGGAGTCTGGGCCAGGTCGGAGGTCAGTCGGGCCAGGGCCTGGGTTTCGAACGAGTCGCTCGCGGGCGGACTGCCCGAGGCGGAGGGCTCGACCGGGGCGGGCCAGGAGGGTCTGGGCCGGTCGACCCGAGTCGACAGCCAGTGCTCGGCCGATCGACGCCCCGAGGGCGTGGGGGACTCCTCCTCCAGGGCCGGGCCCAGGACGTGCAGAAAGCGGACGCCCGTCTCCGACAGCGCGCCTTGGAGCGCGCGGGCCAGTCGGTCTGGTCGGGTCGCCTCCACAGCCTGGCTGAACCGAAAACCCCGGGCCTCGGCATAGGGGCCCGGCGAGCCCGAGCTGCGGTTCCACGGCGAGCGTCCCGGCTCGCCGTAGCGGCGGGCGGTATCCAGGAAGACCACCATCAGGTCCGTGCTTCGAGGGGTGGCCGCCTCCAGGGCCGCCAGGAAACCTGGAGGCAGGTCTTCGATGACCAGGGTCAGCGGGCCGTCCAGCTCGGTTCCGATACGGGCGTGTCTCCATCCCAGGGCCAGGTGGAGCAGGTCCACCTCGTCTTCCGCCCAGGAAGCGATGCGCTCCAGGCTCCGCGAGACCCCTCCGCAGGCACGGTAATGCGCAGCGCCGCCGGCTCCGTTCCAGGCTACGGGGCCTGGGGCCGCCTCCAGCAAGGCTTGCGAAAGGGCGACTCGGGCCTGGTGCGAGCGGGGAATGGCTCCCACCCGCTTCAGACGCTCCGGTCCAGCAGGTAGGAGGCCAGGTGGACCAGGGGCTGGGCCGACTGGCCGAAGGGCCGGAGCAGGTCGATGGCCTCTTCGGTGGCCTCCAGGGCCATGCGGCGGGACATCTCCATTCCGAAGAGGGCCGGGAAGCTGATGGGGTCCGGATCCACCCCGGCGTCCAGGATGTCGTCGGTGATCTGGAAGACCAGGCCCACCCGCTCTCCAAAGCCCGTCAGGGCCTCCAACTGGGCTTGGCTGGCACGGCCGACGAGGGCGCCGGCGCGGACCGCTCCGCGGATCAGGGCGCCCGTCTTGGCCTGGTGGATGGCCAGCAATCCTGCCCGGTCGACGCCGTGTCGTTGGGCGTGCATGTCCAGGATCTGCCCGCCCACCATGCCGGGGTGTCCGGCGGCGCGGGCCAGCTCTCCGACCACCTGGACCGCCACCTCCGCTCCCGCCAGGGCCGCGGTGGCGGCGGCCACCTCGAAGGCGTGGATGACCAGTCCGTCGCCTGCCAGCAGGGCCACGTCTTCTCCAAAGGCCACGTGGCAGGTGGGCTTGCCCCGCCGCTCCACGTCGTTGTCCATGCACGGCATGTCGTCGTGGACCAGCGAGAAGCAGTGGACCAGTTCGAAGGCGCAGGCGGCCGGCATGGCCAGGGCGCGGTCGGCTCCCAGGGCTTCGGCGGCTGCCAGGGCCAACACCGGCCGGAAGCGCTTGCCTCCGGGGAAGACGCCGTAGCGCATGGCCTCTCCCAGGTTGCCCATGTAGTCGGCCTCTGCGGGCAGGAAGGTCTCCATCGCCCGGTCCACCTCCAGGGCCCGCTCCTGCAGGTAGGCTGCCAGATCAAAAGTCCGTGCGGAATTCGTTGTCACCGGGAATCTCCCATCTTGAGTTGAGTCCCCCTGGGGGGACTCCTTGCAGCGGATCACGGCTGAGAATCAGGGATCTCGGTCAGGATGCGGACCTGCTCTTCCACCACGCGAAGCCGTTCCTCGCAGCGGCGCGAGAGGTGCATGCCTTCCTCGAAGAGGCGCAGGGACTCTTCCAGGCCCAGGTTTCCATCCTCCAGGAGATCGACCACGGTCCGGAGTCTCTCGATGGACTCCTCGTAGCTCGGCTCAGGATCGGTCATGTCGCCTCCTCCACCTCTTCCACCCGGGTCTTGACGGCCCCGTCGCGCAGTCGGATCTCCAGACGGTCTCCGGGGCGGATGCCCTCCACGCTGGAGACCACCTCCGCCCGATCCAGGACCAGGGCGTAGCCCCGTTCCAGGACCCGCAGGGGAGAGAGGGCTTCCAGGCGTCCTCGCGCGGCGTCCAGGCGCTCGCGCTGCCAGGAGACACCCCTCCAGGCTGCGCGCAGCAGGGAGGTTCGCAAAGCCTGCAATCCTTCCTGTCGGGAGGCGGTCAGACGGAGCGGTTCCCGGAAGGTTGGGGTGGAAGCCAGGACTTCGAGATCCTGCCGGGCGGCCTGCATGCGCTGCACCATGCCGCGCTGGAGGCGGGCCATCCGCTCGCGCAGCAGATCCAGGCTTCTCTGGATCCGGGCTCTGGGATGCTGCTGGTTCAGGCCTCTTCGCAGGAGGCCCAGAGTCTCGTTCCGGGTCTGCACGCCCCGGCCCATCCCCCGGCGCAGGCTGTCCACCAGCGAATCCAGGTGCTGCATCTCAGCCTCCAGGCGCCGTCGAGGGTGGCGCAGGCGGGGGGCAGAGCGCAGGTGCTCCAGCCTCTCTCGTCGCAGGTTCACTTCTCTGGACATGGCCTGGGACAACTTCTGCCGGAAGCGTGCCAGCTCGCCCAACAGGTCCTCCAGGGCCGGGGCGATGATCTCGGCGGCCGCGGTCGGCGTGGGGGCCCGCTCATCGGCGGCCAGGTCGCAGAGGGTCACGTCGGTCTCGTGGCCGACCGCGGAGACCACCGGGACGCGGCATCCGGCCACCGCGCGAATGACGACCTCCGAGTTGAAGGCCATGAGGTCTTCCAGGGAGCCCCCCCCGCGAGCGACGATGATGCAGTCCACCTCCGGCCGTCGCTGCAGGGCTTCCAAGGCCTGCACCAGTCCGGCTTCAGCGCCCTCGCCTTGCACAGGTGAAGGCGCCAGGAGGATCTGCACCGTGGGGTTCCTGCGGGCCAAAGTCGTGCGGATGTCGTGCAGGACGGCTCCTTGTTTGGAAGTGACCACGCCGACCACCCTGGGGTGGGAGGGCAGGGGCCTCTTGCGGTCCTGGTCGAAGAGCCCCTCCGCCTCGAGGCGTCGGCGCAGGCGTTCCAGGGCTTCGTACAGGGCTCCCACCCCGTCGGCACGCAAGCGTCGGATCCGCAGTTGCAGTTCGCCTCGCGGCCTGTACAGCGTGACCGAACCCTGCGCACGCACGGCCACGCCGTCGGCGGGCTCGAAGTTCAGGTGCCGGGCTTCTCCCTGGAACATCACGCATCGAACCTGGGCCTGATCATCCTTCAGCGAGAAGTAGCAGTGGCCCGAGCGGGCCCGGGTCCAGTTGGTGATCTCTGCGCGCAGGGTCAGCTCCTGCAGGTCCGGCTGCTCGTCCAGCAGGTTGCCCAGCCGTCCCAGCAATCCGCTGACCGTCCAGGTCTCTTGTGCGTCCGAGGAGCCCGCAATATTCACCTCGGGGCCTTCCAGGCCGACCGGGACGGCTCCTTCGCCAGGGCGGTTGAAGGATTCCCTCCGCCCGCGGGGGAAGGATCGCGGCGCCGTTCGGGGGACGGGTCCGGGCACCAGGGTTCGGCTCGGGATCCGATGTCCGACTGCAGGCGGCGTGGGCGGTGACGGCTCGGTAGCCAAGGACCACGCCTGGAGGAGGTCCATCCGTTTGCCCGAGAAGATCCTCGTTGTCGAAGACGACCCTCTCATGCTTGGAGCCTTGGAGATCCTTCTCCTGGACGAGGGCTACGAGGTCACCACCGCTGCTTCCGGTAGGGAAGCCATTCAGCGGGCTCGCGAAGACCACTTCGATTTGGTGGTCTGCGACGTCCGGATGGCCGAGATGGACGGGATCGAGACGCTGTCCAACCTCAAGCAGCAGCAGCCCGATTCCCGCTCGATCGTGATTACCGGGTATGCCAGCCCGGACGTCCCGATCCAGGCCATCAAGCTGGGCGTCGACGATTACCTGATGAAGCCTTTCGACGACAGGCAGTTCGTGCAGAGCGTCCGCCGCAGCCTGGAGTCGTTCCGCCTTCAGCGCCGCTATACCCAGGGCCTGGAACAGCAATGGCGGGACTTCACCACGATCATCCGCCTGCTGGCCGAGGCTTTGGAACAGAAGGACCCTCACTTCGCCGGTCATTCCCGTCGGGTCGCAGACCTGTCGCGTCGCATGGCACGGACCCTGGGCCTGCCTCGAGATCGACAGGGGGTCCTGGAACTGGCCTCCTTCCTGCACGACATCGGAACCCTGGACCGCAAGCAGGACCTGCTCAGCCGCGCAGAGGCCCTCGTCTCGGAGGACCGGGCCCGGGTTCAGGAGGCCACCGCCGAGAGGTCCGAGATCCTCTTTACCTCTCTGGGAAGCCTGCGCGAGGTCTTTCGCGTCATCCTCCATCATCATGAGTGGTTCGACGGCTCGGGCTACCCCCAAGGGCTCCGAGGCGAGGAGATCCCCCTGGAATCCAGGATCCTTTGCGCCGCCGAGGCCTATGACGCGATGATCAGCCCTCGGCCTCATCGGCAAAGCCTGACGGCTTCTGATGCCCGCAAGGTCATGGAGCGGGAGGCGGGCTCCCATTTCGACCCCGAGGTGGTCCGGGTCATGCTGGNNCACGAAGAGACCCTCTCGCGCGAGCGTCAGGCTCAACTGATGCTGGGCCTGGCTGGCTCCTATCTGGCCGTCGGCGACGTCGAGACCTCAGGTCAGGCCTACGCCGAGGTCCTCCACGCGGCGCCCGAGACCGCGCGGAGCCTGCGGGCGGAGGCCCTGATTGGCCTGGCTCTGACCGAGTTCCATCGCGGCCGCCTGGAACCGGCTGCAGCCTCAGCCTCGCGGGCATGCGAGGCCGCCGCCGGGGGCAGCCCCCTGCAGAGCGCCCGGGCTCTCGCCGTGCGGGGCCTGGTCGGCGGAGCCCAGGGCGATTTCGACGCGGGTTTGGAGGACCTGGCCCGGGCCCGGGACATCTTCTCGGCCTGGGAGAGCCACCTCGAGACCGGGCGGGCGCTGCTCTATGAAGCTCGGGTCCTTTCCGGAGCGGGCCGCGAGGATCAGGCCGACGCCCTGCTCTCGCAGGCGGCCTCGGAGATCGAACGCTACGGGAGTCAGCAGATCCTGCGCCAGGAGCGCAGTCTGGCAATTCCTTTGTTGCTGGGCTGTGCGGCGCGCCTGGGCGAAACCTCTGCTCCCGCCAAGGTGCTCCAGGGGCTGGGGTTTGAGGCCGTCTCTCCCTTCCTGGCCGATATCGAGGCCTCGCTGCGCGAGCGGGTGATGGGTCTTTTCGCCTCCCGGGAAGGCAGCAACCAGGCGCCTCCCCTCTCGCTGTATGCCTTCGGAAAGTTCCGGGTCTTCGCCGGAGGGCGCGAGGTCGAAGACAAGCATTGGAAGACCAGGAAGTCGAAGTATCTCTTTGCCTATCTGGCCCTGCACTCGGGGCGTGACGTCCCGGACGAGCGCCTGATGGACATCTTCTGGCCCGAGACCCCCCCCGAGAAGGCCCGCCAGAGCCTGTACGCCGCCTTGTCCCACATGCGCAAGGCGCTGGAAGCCGTGGTGCCGGGCGAGGCGGATCGGGTGGTTCTGGCCCGCAAGGGGTTCTACCGGTTCAACGTGGACCGCTCGTTCTTCCTGGATGTCAGCGAGTTCGAGCGCCAGGCGGAGCTGGGGGCGACGCGCCAGGCTGAAGACCGGATGGAGGAGGCCGTGGCTGCCTTCCAGAAGGCCGAGAGCCTGTACGCCGGGGAGTTCATGGAGGGATACTACGGGGATTGGGCCATCTACCAGCGCGATGAACTGCAGATGCGCTACCTGGATCTGCTGGAGAGCCTGATGGACTACTTCTTCGAGAAGGAGCGATTCGAGGTCTCCAACGACTACGCCGGGCGGATCCTGAAGGTGGACCCCTGTCACCAGGAGGCCCACCTGGCCCTGATGCGAGCCTTCGTCGCCCAGGGGCGCCCGGAACTGGCAGCCCGGCAGTACCAGCAATGCGCCCAGGTCATGAAGGATGAGCTGAACATCTCGCCCTCGCCCGAGATGAGTGAGCTGTTCCTGGAAATCAAAGGTTGAGGTGGTCATGGAAGAAGCGCGGTTGCAGTTCCTCAAACAGATGGTCGAGGCCCACGGGACCTCCGGATTCGAGGAGGGGATCCAGGACCTCTTCCGGCGTGAGGTCGAGCCCTGGGTGGACGGGATCCAGACCGATCGCCTGGGCTCCTTGATGGCCATCCGCAATCCCGGCGGTTCGCCTCGCATCCTGCTGGATGCCCATCCCGATGAGATCGGATTCGTAGTCAAGCACATCGATGAACGAGGCTTCCTCTTCGTCGAGCGGGTCGGGGGATGGGATGTCGAGATCCTGGTCGCCCAGCGGGTGCGGGTCCAGACCGCCCATGGCCCGATCCCCGGGGTCTTCGGCAAGAAGGCCATCCACCTGATGGATGACGAGGAGCGCAAGAAGAAGTCCGAGTTCCACAAGGTCTGGGTGGACATCGGCGCCCGGGATGGCGCGGAGGCTCGGGAACTGGTGGCCATCGGCGACCCGGTCACCCTGGAAGCCAGCTTCGTCCCGGCCCGAAACGGCATGGCCTTTGCCAAGACCTTCGACGACCGGGCCGGCCTCTTCGTGATGGCGGAGACCTTGCGCCTGCTGCACGGTCAGCAGTTCCCGGCTGCCGTCTATGGAGTCTCGGCGGTCCAGGAGGAGATCGGCGTCCGGGGAGCGACGGCGGCGGCCTTCGGGGTGGACCCGGTGATCGGGATCGCCATCGACGTCAGCCACACGTCGGACTACCCCGACGTCGACAAGCGCAAGGTGGGCGAGATCGCCCTGGGCGCAGGGCCGATCCTGGTCCGGGGCCCGAACATCCATCCTGGGGTCTTCCGCCGTCTGGTGGAGGTGGCCCGGGAGCGGGAAATCCCGTTCCAGGTCCAGACGGCGGGCGGCATGACGGGGACCGACGCTCGCGCCCTGCAGGTGTCTCGTGCCGGTGTGGCCACCGGGTTGATCGGCATTCCACTGCGCTACATGCACAGCCCTTGTGAGATGCTGGCCCTGTCCGATCTCGAGAACGCCGCGACCCTGCTGGCCGGTTTCGTCATGTCCTGCAGGGCGGACGACTGCTGGACCCTGGAAGTCTAGGAGGCCCGATCGTGGAGATGCACCTGATCATCCTGGCGGGGTTGATTGCAGTCGCCGGCGTCAGCGTCTGGTACTCCACCCAGATGAAGAAGGCCAATCTCTGTGAATTGGAGCATGGGCTGGATCTGCAGAGGTTTGAACTGACCGGAGGCTTGGGGAAGGCCACGGTGACCGGGGTCTGGAGGGGAACCCGGATCTGGGTCGAGGCTTTGCCCAGCGGACCTTCCCTGCCTTCGGCCATCCACTATCGGATGGAGCACCGCTCCGGCTTCACCGCCGACATCCGTCCCGGCGCGGGTCTGGCCGAGGAATTCCGAAGCCGCGCCAGGTCTGCGACCAAGGAGGAGGACACCGCGCGACCCTGGCGGGCCCGCCTGACCGAGGAGGAGCAGGCCATCATCGACCAGCGCCGGGGGGCCACCGCTGGGGAAGCCGTTCCCAAGGAACGCTTCCGGGTCTCCTCGCCCAAGGCCGACCTGGTCGGTCAATACCTGGCTGAGGGCACGCGGGCCCAGGACATCGCCGATCTCTTCGCGGAAGGCATCGCCATGGTCTCCGTGGGATACACCGAGGTCGCGCTCGTCAAGTCCCCCTACGGGGCCGTCGACATGACCCCCAAGGTGGTCGAGTCGCGCCTGAAGTGCCTCAAGGGCCTCCGCGTCGAGTAGGGGACCATGTGCGGCAGGCGGTGGACTGCGAAATCGATTCGTCGGAAAGTTAACCTGATGGCTTCGATTCCGTCGCGTCGGTGAGGTAACCTCTTCCTGGTGGGGTCGATCCGGGCCTCTTTTGTCGGCTTGCGCCGGGAGAAGAAGGCTTTCGGGGATTCGGGGGCGTTGATCTTCATCATGCTTGAACCGTCGTTCGGAACAGAGGTCAGACTGTGGGCCGGGCCGCACCGAACAAGGCCGCTCCAGTCGGCCTCCGCGACCCACGAGGGGGAGGCGGCGGAGCCCGAGCACGAGAATTGGGAGCTGGACCTTCCCGGCAGGTTTCTGTTCCAGCGTTGCCGCGACGGCATCCTGTGCGCCCGACGGGGCGAGATCCTGGCCGTCAATCCGGCGTTCTGTTCCCTCCTGGGAGCCTCCCGGGCGGAATGCCTCCGCTTCAAGCCCGAGCGCCTCTTCGCCTCGACGGACGAGCGCCGGGATCTCTGGAGGGAGTTGGCGACCCGTCGGGAGGTTGTCGGTCGCGAGGTCTCGCTGGCTCGCGGCGATGGAACCCGGGTTCCCGTGCGTCTCACCGCCTGGGTGCTTCCGCAGGTCCCGGGCGAATCTCCGGTCTTCCAGTTCCTGGTTCAGGACCTCTCCGAGTGGCGCAACCTGGAACGACAGCTTCGACATTCCCAGAAGATGGATTCCCTGGGGCGCCTGGCCGGGGGGGTGGCCCACGACCTCAAGAACCTCATGGCGGTGGTCTCCGGTTGGGTGGAGCTGCTGGAAGAGTCGATCCCTGAGGGGGATCCTCGCCGCGTCGGCGTTGACGAGGTGATGACCTCGATCGAGCGGGCCCGGAATCTGACCCGTCAGTTGTTGTCGATCAGCCGCGAGCGTTGCGACGTCCCATGTTCGCTGGACCTCAACCAGGTGCTCTACGAGATGGAGGGGATGCTGCAACAGCTCCTGGGTGCGGATGTGGCCCTGGTCCTGGAGACCGAGCCGGTTCCCCTGAAGGTGCGGCTCGACCCGGCCCGCTTCGAGCAGATCCTCCTGAACCTCGTGGTCAATGCTCAGGAAGCCATGCCGGGAGGAGGGACCCTCTGGTTGCGGACGCGTCTGCGAGATGCGGGGCCCTCCTCCTCCAGCCCGATTCCCGCAGGCTCTGTCCGATTGAGCGTCCAGGACACCGGATGCGGGATCCCTCCCGAGCTGCATGCTCGCATCTTTGAGCCATTCTTCACCACCAAGCGCCAGGGCTCCGGGCTGGGGCTTTCTGAGGTCTGGAGGACGGTGCGTCAGTTGGGGGGGGAGATCCGCATCCAGAGCGCTCCGGGCCGGGGCGCCCGGTTCGACGTGGATCTGCCGCTGGCCACGGAGACGCGCAGGCCGCGGCGTCCGTCTCGACGGGAGACGTCTGCTTCTCTGTCGACCGTCCTCCTGATCGATGACGAGTCGACCTTCCGCGAGATGGTGGCCAGGACCCTGGAGCGTCAGGGGTATCGGGTCCTGCAGGCAGCCAGCGCCCGGGAGGCCTTGGACCTGGGGGGCACGCCGGGGATCCGGATCGACCTGGTGCTGTGCGACGTCTGTCTGCCCGGAGCCAGCGGTCCGGATGTGGCGCGTCGGCTGCAGACTCGGCATCCCGGGGTCCCGATCCTCTTCACCTCGGGTGTTCCCCTGGAAGGCTTGGGGAACCTCGAGGACCTTCCCCTGTTCGATTTCCTCGAGAAGCCCTTCCGCAAGGCGGGGCTCCTGGCCAGGATTGAGTCGCTGCTGGCAGAATCCGGGGGGCCTGGGCCCGAGGGGTCCAGGAACGTGGTCGCCGAGGCCGAACCAGGACGCGTCGAAGCCCCCTGCGCCGAAGAGGGGGCGGAATACCAGGAAGGGAAAGTGTCCCGTGACCGACGCGCCCGAATCGGTTCCCGAGGGGGGACCCGTCCAGACCAGGCTCCCTGAGGAGGCGGGACCGTCCCCGACGGCCCCGACCGAGGATTCGCCCTCAGAAACCCGTGCCTCCGGCGACCAGGAGGTGCATGCCCCGGCCGCCTCCGAGCCGACGGTCGACCACTCGGTGGCAGGGGTCGAGCAGGAACCCCAGGACTTCTATGGCTGGCTCATGCGCAGCTATTCGCGAATGCGCGAGGGGTCTGGGGACGAGGCCTGGGAGGCCGCCCAGAAGGCCCTGGAGTTGGGGACGGACGAGCCCAACCTCTATGTCCACCTCTGTCAGCAGTTCACACCCGAGCGGCGCAGGCTGCTGGCCCATGCGGCCATGCAGGTCACGCCGCCTTCACACGATGCCTTCCAATGGCTGTGGGTCGAGGTTGCCCTCAGCTATTGGTACCAGGGAAACTATCCCGAGGCGGTCGCCGAGTTCGAGACGATCCTCAAACAGCAGGGTCTGGACCCGCGTCTGGTCGGAGTCCTGGAGAACAGCCTGGGGATGAGCCTGGAAGCCGCAGGGCGCTACCAGGAGGCCGAGGATCGCTACCTGGCCACCGGAAACCCCGAGGCTGCCGTCAGGGCCCGGGCCAGGTCGGGCGACGTCGCGGGGGCCCTGACGCTTCTCGAGCAGGGGATCGGGCCCGCCGAACCGGGCATCCATCGGGCTTTGGAGGCCACCTTCCGGGGGCTTCTGGGCCTGCCCATCTCCGATCTGCCCGCGCGCCTGGAGGCCCTGGAGGCCTTCCAGGATGATTGGGTCTATAACGATTTCATGGCCGGCGTCCTCCTGGTCGTGGACAAGAGGCTTGAGGAGGGAGCCTTCCGGTTGGAGCGCTTCCTGGAGGCTTGTCGGGTCCACTCCAACGAATGGGGGACGACCCTGCGCTGGGAGGCCGGCATCGCCGAGGAGGTCCTCCGGATCCTGGCCGGGGACGCAGAGACTCCGCACGCCCGATCGGACGCCGAGGACCAGGAGTCGCCCGCATCTGGAGACCCGGGGGATTCCGGAACTTCGGAGTAAAGGGGCGGGAGGCCTTGGGGCCTCACGGAGTTTCAGGTTTGGAAGGCGAGGCTGTTCATTTGTTGAATGGCCTCGCCAAGTCTACATTGGAGCCTTGCTGTGTCTGACAGAGACCCCTATCTCGTCCTGCGCATCCCCCCGACGGCGACCCCCGAGCAGATCAAGACCGCCTACCGGGCCATGTCCAAGCGCTACCACCCCGACCTCAACCAGGACATCGCGGTGGCCGCCCAGGAGAAGATGACGCAGTGCACCTCCGCCTATCAAATCCTGTCCAACAAGGAGAGGCGGGACGAGTATGACCAGCAGCCTCACTTCAAGGTCCGGGTTCCGAAGGGCTTCTCGGCCAGCATCAAGACCCGGACTCATCTCGAGAAGCCTTCCTCCGGCAAGCCGGGCCTCTTCGACAAACTGCTCGGTCTCTTCGTCAAGGTCGAGCCCAAGCCGACCAAGGATCCGGCGGCGGCCCGGACGCACTTCACGATGGGCCTGACCCTGACCGACCAGGAATCCTTCTATCCCGACGCGCGTGAGGAGTTCCAGCGCGCCATGCAGGCCGACCCGGATTCTTTCGAAGCGGCCTTCAACTACGGGTTGATGTCCTACAAGACCGGTGAGTTCGAAGAAGCGCGGGTCGGATTCCAGAAAGCCAGCCGCATCAAGCCTCAGGACCGTTACTCGCGCCTGCTCCTGGACCTCCTGCGCCCCGAGGATATTCTCTGACCGGGCTCCTGGACGCTCGCGATGAAGGGCCTTGTGTTGCACCTCGGAGGCATCTGGACATGCTCTTGAACCATTCCGCATCGGAGGTTTTTGCTCCGGATCGAACCCCGGAATCCCAGGCCCTCGCCCGCACCACCCATCTGGGGATCGGAGCCCACCCCGACGACCTGGAATTCATGACCTGGCATGGCATCCTTGAGTGCTTGCACCGCAGGGACCGCTGGTTCTCGGGAGTGACGGTCACCGACGGTCGGGGCAGCTCGCGGTGTGCGGTCTATGCGGACTTCTCCGACGATCAGATGGCCCGGGTCCGCCGCGACGAGCAGCACAAGGCGGCCGTCATCGGGGAGTACGGGGCGCTGGTGACCCTGGGCTATTCCAGCGCGGAGCTCCGAGGTCCGGCTCGCCGAGAGGTCGGCGAGGATCTCGACACCCTGCTGAGGGCCACCCGGCCACGAGTCCTCTACACGCACAGCCTGTGTGACCGTCACGCCAGCCACGTGGCCGTGGCCACCCTGGTTGTGGCGGCCCTGCGCCGTCTGGGCCCTGAGTACCATCCCCGGGAATTCTACGGATGTGAGGTCTGGAGGAGCCTGGATTGGCTCATGCCCGAGGATCGGGTCGACTTCGACGTCAGCGCCCACGAGAACCTGACGGCTGCCTTGACGGGTGTCTACGACTCCCAGATCGCGGGGGGCAAGCGCTACGATCTGGCCACCTCCGGACGCCGTCGCGCCAACGCGACCTATCACGACGCCTATGCTCCAGACCAGGTGACCTTGATGGAACACGCCATGGATCTGGGCCCGTTGCTGCGGGACCCGAGCCTTTCCATGGTCGATTTCGCCCTGGGGATGGTCGACCGCCTGGCGGTGGATGTGCGTCAGAGGTTGCAAGACTTCGGGGATTGAGGGGCGAAGCGCCGTCCGATCCTGTCTGAAGCGAGGTGCTCTTGGAAGTCATCCTGGTCGAGACCGGGCAGGAGGGCGCGTTGCTGGCGGCCCACCTGATCGCGCGGCAGGTGAGGCTCCGACCCGATTCGGTCCTGGGGTTGGCGACCGGGGCCACACCGATTCCGATCTATGCGGAGCTGGTTCGGATGCATCGGGAGGAAGGCCTGAGCTTTCGCCGGGTCTCCACCTTCAACCTCGACGAGTACGTGGGACTGGCTTCGGACCATCCCGCCTCCTATCGGCGGTACATGCAGGAGCATCTCTTCGGAAGGGTCGACCTGGCCCCGGAGAGGACCCACGTGCCCGACGGGTTGGCTCAGGACATCCCAGCCTGCTGCGCGCGCTACGAAGAGCAGATTCGGATGGCGGGCGGAGTCGACCTCCAGTTGTTGGGGCTGGGACAGGATGGGCATATCGGATTCAATGAACCCAGCTCCTCCTTGGCCTCCCGGACCCGCCTCAAGACGCTGACCCCTCACACCGTCGCCGCCAATCGGCCGGGTTTTCCGCCGGGGGAGGCGGTGCCTCGACACGTCCTGACCATGGGGATCGGCACCATCATGGAGGCTCGGCGCTGCCTGTTGGTGGCCTTCGGGGCGCGCAAGGCATCGGCTGTGGCTCGGATGGTGGAGGGGCCGCTGACCGCCATGGTTCCCGCCTCGATCCTGCAGATGCATCCGTGCGCCACGATCCTCGTCGACGAGGCTGCCGGCCGGCGCTTGAGGATGCGCAGATACTATCTGGACGTCTATCGCCGCAAGCCGGACTGGCAGAAGGAGTGACATGGAGACCCTGAAGGTCAGCTACTCGGGAGTTCGGGGGATCGTGGGGGGCTCGTTGACCCGCCAGACCGCTTGGCGCTACGGGGTCTCCTTCGGCCGCCTGGTGGCCTCGCGGGACCCCGAGGCGACGATCCTTCTGGCTCGGGATACCCGGTCTTCTGGCCTGTGGCTTCGGGAAGCCCTGCTGACGGGTCTGGCACCTTTCGGATTTGGCCTGCTCGACCTGGGCGTGGTGCCCACGCCGACGGTCCAGTTCTTCATGGAGCCGACCCGGGCGGCGGGAGCGGTCATGATCACGGCCAGCCACAACCCCGAGCCCTGGAATGGCTTCAAGTTCATGCTGGGGCCGGAGCGGACGGTCCTGGACGCCCTGCAGACCGAGGCCTTGATCCGGGGGGTCCGGCGAACCGGGGATCCGCCGGCGCAGTTCGCGGCCCCGGCGGTCGAGGACCGGCACGAGCAGGCCGTGCGCGCGCACCTGGACCGGGTCTTGGGTCAGGTCGACGTGCCGAGCATCCGACAGGTGGGTTTCCAGGTGGCGGTCGATTCGGCGGGTGGGGCCGGGACCGAGCCGACCCTTCGCCTCCTGGCCGAGTTGGGCTGTCGGGTGGTCCCCGTGCAGGCCCGGCGCGACTCGGAGCCCTTGCCCGAGAACCTCTCGGCTCTATGCGCCGCCGTCCGTGAGCACGCGTGCGATCTGGGGGTTGCCCAGGATCTGGACGCCGATCGTCTGGCCCTGGTCTCCGAGAAGGCCGAACCTTTGGGAGATGAGTTCACCCTGGTCCTGGCGGTCGATCATCTCTTGGGCCGATTCCCGGGGCAAGAGGTGGCCGTCGTCCGCAACGTGGCTACGACGCGGGCACTCGACGCCGTCGTCGCCCGGCACGGCGCCCGGATCGTCGAGACGCGGGTCGGCGAGGTCAACCTCTCGCGGGCCCTGGCGCGCGAGAGGGCGAACGGCGTCGTCGCTTTCGGAGGAGAGGGGAACGGGGGGGTGATCCTGCCCCAGGTCGCCATGGGCCGCGACAGCCTGACCGGCATTGCCCTGGTGTTGGAGGTCCTGGCCCGAAGACGTCGGCCGATCTCCGAGGT
>DCTU01000107.1:155-32420 GCA_002329445.1 bacterium UBP9_UBA1432 | reverse complement strand
GGTCGCGGGCGGCCTGGATGGCCGTCTCGACCGCCTCCCGGTCCCCCCGGCGCACCGCTTCCTCCGCCTCCTCCAGGGCGATGAGCATCCCGGCGCGGCGAGCCTGATGGCTTGCGTAACCCACGTCCTCCTGGCCAATCCAGCCGGGACCGAAGAGCGGGATCAGGCCACCTCCAGAGGCTCCTTGCCGCCCGGGAGACAAGAGGTCCTGAAGCTCCCGCGAGACCGAGCGTTCCAGCCGGGCCAGCAGGTCCCTGGCCTGACCCTGTTGCCCCTCGCCATCCAGGAAGAGAGGCTCCAGGCGTCCCCCGTCCACGACGTGGCGCCACCAGACCCGGGCATGCTCAAGGTCGCGAATGGCGGCGGCCGGGCCTCGAGGGGCCGAGAGGGCGCGCGAATGATACAGCACCGCCAGATTGTGCGCGGCCGTGGTTCGCCATCCCGGTTCCTCCTTCCAGGCGCGCTGCCACAACTCGACGGCGACCTCGAAGCGGCCGGCCCGTGCAGCTTCCAGCGCCTCCCGGTCGGCAGGGGTCCGCTGGTGCGGCCAGAGCAGACGCTCGCGCAGACGCCCCTCCACCTCGGACAGGACCTGGATGGCCCGTCGCAAGCAGGCCTGGTCCTGGCGAACCTCAGGGAGCCAGGGAAGGTCACCGGGCGGGCGGCCAGCGACTCCCCGGGAAACCGCCGCCAGGGCCTCGCGTGCCGCCGCCTCCAGGGATTCCGGCGGTTCTTCGGCCGACAATCCCAGGACCCGGAACGCCGAGCGCGAGTAGGCACTCTCGCAGAGCGTGGGAATCCTGGAACTCACATCCCCCCCAGACCGGCCAGCCAGGCCGCCGAACGCCGCGGGTCCTCGGGCCAGGCGCGATAGCCCACCACGCCATCCGGCCGCACCAGCAGGACCTCCCCAGGCCTGCCGTTCAGGGCCCTCTGAAGGCTTCCATCGCCGTCATGGAGGATCCCCGGGCCACGATTCCTGGCCGAGACGCGGAATCCGCCCAGGGAAGGCCCCTCCCCGAAACGCAGGACCAGGGGGCGTCGCCCCACCAGGTCCAAGAGCCAGCCACGCCGACCCGTCTCATCCTGGAAGCGCACCTCCGGCAAGCGCATTCCCGGTCGGGGCGGAGGGCGGTGCCGGAGGGGACGCTCGTCCAGACACCACTCCGAAGGGCGGTAGCACCCCGTCAACCCACCCAAGGCCTGGCCCAGGGGGTGGCGAAACAAGCCAACGCGCAGGAATGGAACCAGGGCCCGAACCAGGTCCGGGCGACACACGCGCGGGAGCCAGGAACGCGCCAGGCTCACCCGGGCCCGGCTCTGGGCGCTCCGCTCCAGTCCGTAGCCGTCCAGGAGCCTCTCGGGAGCTCCCCGATGCACCGCCGCCATGCGCCAGGCCAGCGCCTCGGCTTCGGCCACGTCGGAATCTGCACTCCGCCAGGCGCCCGCGGGAAGGCTGCGGGCGCCTCCGCCCAGCAAGAAGACCGGGCCCAGACTCCAGGTCGAAGCCGTCCCCACTTCCACCCCCCCCGACTCCGCGCCCAGCAGGAAGTCCCCTGGGAGTTGCAGTTCCTGGCCCAGCTCCACAGAACCGCGCGCCTCCTCCCAGGCCTCGGCGGCCAGGAAGGGGGGCTCGTCGAGCCGGGGGCAGGTCCAGGCCATCCCGGAGGGTCCCAGGTAGAGGCCCAACTCATCCCCAGGAGCACTCGGGGCGGTGCCCGAGGCGCGCCAGGAGAGGCCTGGGTCCGGCAGCAAGGGGATCTCCAGCAGACGGCGGAGCGAGGCACAGGTGGCCGCCAGGAAGCGGAACGTGCGAGTGCTCCCATCTTCCAGCAGGATCCGCACCCGATGCGAGCGGGCCTGGACCCCGACCACCCGAGCGCAGGGTGCCAGCTCGACCCGCCCGGAGGAGCGGGCGACGTCGGCCAGCAGACGCCGCAGCCTCCCTCGGGTCGGACACGCATGGAAGGGATGCCGGGTCGGCAACTCGGAGGTGGAGACGCACCCCAGCTCCTGGCCCTGATAGAAGGCCCGGATCCGCCGCATCGCAGGGGCCAGTTCCCGGAACTGCCCGGCCAGGCCCCAGCGGGCCATGGCCTCCAACGAGCGCGGCCCCAGGGCCACCGGGTGATCCTCCTCCACAGTCGGAAGACCCTGGTCCAGGACCTGGCAGGCCAGTCCCTGGTCGGCCAGCCCGCAGGCCAAAGCCAGACCAGCCACCGTGGCCCCGACGATTCCAACGCTTGCAGGCATCGCGATCGGAATTGGACTGACCGGGTCCGACTCCTGCGCGCTCATGACGGTTCCGGCAGACGGACCCGAACCACCAACCCCCCGGCCGGGAGTTCCAGATGCACCTCCGGGGCACTGGCCGGCACGACCAGGACGTCGCCGGGGACGACCCGCTCGGTCTGCCCCCCGACTTCCAGTCGACCCTCCCCCCGGACCAGCGCCAGGATCTCCAGGCTCAGCCCAGCCGGGCTCCAACGGGCCGACCCGGTCAGCGTCTCCAGGGCGAAATGCGGGCAGGCCAACCGCGGCTGCCCCACCCCTGCGGACGGCAGGTTCCAGAGAGGCTCGGGACGCGAATCCCGCAACGACCGGAGAGCCTCTGGCAGGTGCAGCGGCCGGGGCTGTCCATCCAATCCGACCCGCCCCCAATCGTAGAGGCGGTAGGTCAGATCGCTGCTCTGCTGGATCTCCAGCAGGAGCAACCCCGGGCCCAGGGCATGGACCGTCCCGGCCGGCGTGTACAGGATCTGGTCGGCGTGGGCCACCTGTCGATGCAGAAAGCTCAGGATTTCTCGACCCTGGACCCGGGCCAGGTCCTCGACCGAGACGCCTGCGGCCAGTCCGTGAATCACCTCGGCCCCCTCCTCGGCCTCGACCAGGTACCAGCATTCGGTCTTGCCGCGAGCCAAGGGGTCGCCCGTCAGGCTCCGAGCCACGGCATCGTCGGGATGCACCTGCACAGAAAGCCAATCCCGACAGTCCAACCACTTGACCAGCAAGGGAAAGGTCGAAGAAGGCGGGCATCTCTTCCCCAGGAGGGCCTGGCCCTCGCGCCGGGCCAGCTCGTCCAGGGTCAGGCCTTGGTCGGGCCCGTCAGCGACCAGCAGGTCTCCGTGGACCTCCCAGGACTCGCCGACGGGTCCCTCGGTCTGGGCGCAGCGGGAGAAGCGCCGCGCCAGGAGGTCTCCGCCCCAGACGCGCGGGTGGACTTGCGGAATCAAGCGAAGGGCACGCACCGGCATGGTTTCAGGAAGACCTCAGGACCAGGACCGTCACCTCTGGACGGCACAGGAAACGAAACGGAAGCAAGGCCTTCCCCAGGCCCCGATTGACGTAGAGGGAGGTGGCGCCCACCTGGAAGAGCCCGGCGGCATAGCGCCGATAGAATCGAGAGAAGCAATACACCGGGCCCAGGAACGGCAGACACACCTGCCCGCCGTGGGTGTGTCCGCTCAGCATCAAGGGGACCTGACGCTCCGAGACCTCCTCGACCAGGTCCGGATTGTGGCACAACAGGATCGTCGCCTCCCCGTCGGGGACACCGCGCAGGGTCCCCTCCAGATCGTCGTGGCCGGTCCCCACGTCGTCCACCCCGGCCAACCACAGGCGCTCGCCCCCCCGATGGAGAGGGAGAGCCTGGTTGCTCAGGAGGGTGATCCGGGCATCCTCCAGGGCCTGGCGCACCGCAGAAGTCTGGGCGAAGTGGTCGTGATTGCCGAGCACTGCGAAGGTCCCCAGGGGCGCCGCCAGAGCGGCCAGCTCGGCGGCCTCCTGGGGTGTGCCGCGCGTCCCCCCCGCGAAGAGGTCCCCCGTCACCACGATCAGGTCGGGACGATGCTCCAGAACCTGCGCGAAGACCCGGCGCAGCCAACCCGCGGAGACAGCGAAGCCCAGGTGCAGGTCCGAGAGCAGCACGACGCGGGTTCCCTCCCAGACGCGGGGCAGTCCCCGAATCCCGACCGAGACCGTCCGGTAATCAACCCAGAATGGCTCCACCGCATGGGCATAGCCCAGGGCCAGCACCACCAGGACCATGAAGGCTCGGGCCAGCGGCGGGTGAGCCAGCCACAGGAGCAGGAAGATCACCAGGACCAGGACCGCGACCAGGCCGACCATGGCAGCGATCACCGTCTTGCGTCCACCAAGGGGGGAAGAGAACATCCGTCCTCCAGGGGCGATCAGGACTCGAGGGGCAGGCCCAGTTCCTTCCAGCCCTCAGTTCCCCGGGCGACCGTGAACACCTCCGAAAAGCCCTGATCCAACAGGATCCGGGCTCCTTCCAGGGAGCGCTTGCCCTTCATGCAGAACACGTAGACCGGACGCGACGAGTCGAGTTCGCCGACGCGGCGTGGCAATCCGGCCAGAGGGATGGACCGGGCCCCGGGCACGTGGCTGGCCAGGTAGGACTCCGGGTCGCGCACGTCCACCACCTGAATCTCGGGGCGGGCCTGCATCTCGCGCCAGGCCTCTTCCGGGCCGATCTCCAGAATCTCGATTCTCTGCATGGCTGGTCTCCTCGCTTGCGGGTCCGGACCCGCGAATATCTGGTCCTCCGCACGCCTGGCCGGGGTCGGTCGGTTGCCACACACCGGGCAGGCCGGATTCCGCGTCCGCTTCAAGAGCCTCTGCTCCCCCGTCAGACCGTTGAAGAGCAGCAAGCGGTCGGACAGAGGCCGACCCAGGCCCAACAGGACCTTCAGGACCTCCAAGGCCTCCAGGCAACCCATGATCCCGGGCAGGGGGCCCAGGATCCCCTGCATGGCCGCCAGACCGCCGACCTCGTCCGCCTCCGGAGGCTGAGGGAACAGACAGCGCAGACAACCCGAACCCGGGCAGTACAGCGCCAGACGTCCCTCGAAGCGTCGAACCGAGGCGTCCACCAGGGGCAAGGCGGCCCGGACACAGGCATCGTTCAGCACATAGCGCGCGGCATGATTGTCGCACGCGGCGACCACCACATGGTAGCCCCGGACGACCTCCCGCGCATTCGTCGCCGTCAGCCTTCCGGGATGGGTCACGAGGTGGATCTCGGGATTCAGCTCGAGAAGAGACCGGCCCGCACTCGCCTCCTTGGAACGTCCCAGGTCCTCCGGACGGTACAGGACCTGCCGGTGCAGGTTGGACAACTCGACCTGGTCGCCATCCATCAGCCCCAGGGTGCCGACTCCAGCCGCAGCCAGGTAGGTGCTGGCCGGACAACCCAGGCCTCCGAGGCCAACCACCAGGACCCGTGAGGCGGCCAGGCGCTCCTGACCTGCGCCCCCGATCTCAGGAAGCAGCAACTGCCGGGCATAGCGATCCGACTGACGGACCGTCAGCCGGATCCGTCCGGCAGGTGGAGCGACACCCCCTTCGAGAAAGCGAGCGGTCATGGCGACAGGGAGATTCCCGCCGCAGCAAACCCTCCCTGCTGCCCGCTCGAGGAACTTCGACCCGAGGAGTCTGGAGCGCTCCGACACCGGAATCGGGCAGGGCGGGACGAAGGACTTCCATCCGGACAGGCGAACGCGAAAGGCGATGAAGTCAGTACCCAACGGTGAGCGAGTCCTGATCGTCGACGACGAGACCGCCATGATCGCCCTGGTCCAAGGCTGGGTCGAGACCTTGGGCCTGGGCACGGATTTCGCTGCGAATGGGGCGGAGGCTCTGGAGGTTGCCCGCCGATTCCTCCCCGATGTCATCGTCATGGACGCGATGATGCCCGTGATGGGAGGGTTTGAAGCCCTGGCTGCCTTCAAGCAGGACCCCCAGCTTCGGGAGATCCCCGTGCTCTTCCTGACGGTTCGCGACGACATCCAGGACGTCATGACGGCTCTGGACATGGGAGCCTGCGACTACCTCAGGAAGCCTTTCAAGCCGCAGGAGTTCCTGGCCCGCCTCAAGTCCATCCTCCGTCAGAAGCGGGACCACGACCAGTTGCGCCAGGAGGCCGACGAGTTCCGGCGCGACCGGGATCACCTGGCCTCCTGGCTGGAGCAGCTTTCCGCAGGGGTCATGAGGCTGGATGCCAGCGGGCGGGTCGTGTCCTGGCGTGGCCCGGTCCTCTCGGAAGACGAGCTGCGGGGCCGACCGGCCACGCAAATCCTGGAGTGCCAGGGCGCCAACCCCTGGCAGAGGGCCGCCCTGTACGACGGGCCCGCCCTGGTCCTGGCAGGTTCCACCCGGCTTGAAGGCCGGGCCCTGGGGCGACCGGTGCAGGGAGGCTACGAACTTCTGCTGATTCCATCCTGAGCCCCCCCCGGCCCCAGGAACCCGGCCCGAAACCCCTCGGTCGCCTCGCCCGCGCCCCCCCCGGAGAACGGGGTTACTTCTTGCCCTTCCCCTTCTTCCTGGGCGTCTTGACAGCACTCCCCCTGCCCGCTTTGGAGTCCTTCTTGGATCCAGGGGCCGACGCTGCTGGCTTGGGCTCCTTCACGGCCGGAGCCGCCTGCTCGACCACCGGCTTGGGCTCCTCTGCGGCCGGAGCCGCCTGCTCGACCACCGGCTTGGGCTCCTCCACTGCAGGCGCAGGTCTGGCGGGGGCAGCCTTCCGACGCGTGCGCGGGGATTCCACCGGCGCCTGGGCCAGTTCCGGGAACTGCCCGACCAGCCATTCGCCTTCCGCCGGATCCAAGCCGCGGAGCTGCTTCATCACCTGGGCGGCCTGAAGCGCCTTCTCTCGCAGACCCGCCTCCAGGCAGACCTCGACCAGGGCGCGGTGTGCCGGGGCGAACCCCGGGTCCAGCTCCAGGGCCCGTCGGGCCGCCCGCTGGGCCGCCTGCAGCTTGCCCAGCCGGACATAGGCTCGGGCCAGACGGACACAGGCTTGCGGATTCGGGTCTCGCTTCAGCAGGCGCTGATAGTTGACCACGGCCAGGGAATCCTTCCCCACATCCTCGCAGGCCCGGGCCAGATTCTCCAGGCGCGCGGGAGTCTCGGGGTCCGCCTCCAACAGGCTGCGATAGAAGGCCACCAGCTCCACCGCGCGGGTGCCCGGGTCATAGATCCTGCGGATTCCCTGATGCGAACGGGAATTCGCGGGGTCCAGCATGAGCTGATTGCGGTAGAAGTCCCGAGCCTCTGGCTCGCGCCCTTCGCGGAAGCGCTTGTCGGCCAGGTCCATCCGGAGTTCTTCGATCCGGGCATGCGTCTCGCGATCCTCAGGCTGGAGTTGCAGGATCTGCTCGCAGACCCGGATGGCCTCCTCCGGACGGTCCTCCGCCTGGGCCCGGGCGGCCAGGGCGCGGTTCACGCGCACCATCCCAGCCAGCGCCTCGCCGCCGGATTCCGAAGAGGACACCGCCTGGAAGAGGGCCAGGGCCTCTTCCAGCAGTCCCGCGGACTCCAGACGACGGGCCTCCACGACCTTCAGCTCGGCAATCCGCCGACCTGCCTCCGGGTGATCGGGCACCCGGCGCAGCAGGTCCTCGAGCACCGCGACCGCCTCCAGGGGTTGCCCCTTCTCCTCCAGATCCCGAGCCCACTCCTGGCAGGTTGCAGCGATCTCCCCCGAAACCGAGACCCGGCCGGGGTCCGCCTGAAGGAGGGCCTCCAGGATGCCGATGGCGTCCTCGAAGCGCCCCTGGGCCCGCGCCTGGTCCGCCCGCAGCGCGTGCAGGCGGGAGATGGCCTCCCGGGCCTGGACGTTCTCGGGTTGGAGGGCCGCCAGGCGCTCCTGGATCTCCAGGGCCTGATCCAGTCGTCCCCTGGACTCTTCGAGCGACGAACGCAGGCCATAGAGCCGAGCCATCTCCGAGGTCAGCTCCGAATCGCCGGGTCGAGCCTGCAGGGCGCGCCCCAGAACCTCCAGAGCTTCCTCATACTGCTCGTGCCGGGCGTAGCGGTCGGCCCAACGGAGGAAGAGCTGCGTCTGGGCACGGCGCGCTTCGTCCAGGTCCGGTTCCCTCTCGACGAGAGCCTGCAGGACGGCCAGGGCCTCCTCCTCGAGGTTCTCGGCCTGCAGGGCATCCGCCCAGGCCAGATGGATTCTCCGGATCTCCCGGACCGGGTTCTGGTCCGCGGGGTCGAGTTCGGCCAGGCGCTCGAAAACGGCCACGGCCGCCTCGAACTCTCCATCCCTCTCCAGGCCCGACGCCCAGTCCAGGAAGATCTGCAGGCGCAAGTCCTGCGCCTGTTCCAGGTCGGCGCCGTGGGCCTGGAACTCGGCCACCCGGGCCAGGGCCTCCTCGTGTCGACCCTCCGCCTGCAACCTTTGGATCCACGCGTGGAAGAGGCGAGGGAGCCCTTCCAGGGCCAGGGAACTCTCCGGCTGGGACTCGAGCAGATGCCGCAGGGCGGCGATGGACTCCTGGAAGTCGCCCCGCTCCTCGGCAGAACGCGACCAGGCCTCGTGAAGCCGGAAGATCTCACCCCGCACCATCTCGTTGGCCGGTTGGATCTCCAGGAGCTCCTGGAAGCAGGCCACGGCCTGAAGGTAGTCTCCCTGAGCTTCAAAGGAATCGGCCCAGGTTCCGTACGAGCGCGCCACGGCCACCAAGGCCTGGACATTCTCGGGCTGGCCTGCCGCCCAATCGCGCGCCACGGCGATGGCGGACTGGAAACGACCCTCCCCGGTCTCGGCGGCAACCCAGGCGGCGTACAGCCGGCCCAGCTCCTCCTCGATCCCCGGGGAACCGGGGTGCTCGGCCCGCAGGGTCCGACAGGCCAAGATGGCCGGTTCAAAGGACCCTTCGGCCTCCAGGGCACGAACCCGGACCCCGACCAGGCGAGCCATTTCCGCCAGGGCACGCGCGTTCTCGGGCTGCTCACCCAGCAGTCGTCGCAGCACTTCCTGGGCCGGCTCGAGCTGCCCATCGGCCTCGAGCTCTGTCGACCAGGCCAGACAGATCCGGGCCACGCGCTGGCGGGCCTCCGAACTCTGCGGCTGCTCGGCGCGCAGGCGCTGGAGGATCTCCAGGGCGCTCTCGAACTCGCCCCGCTGCTCTTGAGTCGAGGCCCAGTTGTCATACAGCCGGGCGATCTCGCGTTGGATGTCGGGACCCGGTGCGCGCTCGGCGAGCTTGTGGTAGACCTCGACGGCCTCCTCGAAGCGGCCCTTCTCCTCACAATCCTCCGCCCACTCTTCGTGCAGGCGGACGATCTCGTCCCGCCCGGTGGGGTGGTCGGGCTGGTCGGCCACAAGCCCCTCGAAAACCGAGATGGCCTGCTCGAAATCCCCATCGGCCTCGAAGCGGGCCGACCACTCGGCGTACATCCTGGAGATCTCCGAACGGGCCCGTTCGGCCTGCAGACCGGCCGCCATCTGCTCGCGGTAGACCTTGATGACGTCCTCGAAGCGGGACTGCTCCTCCAGCACCCCGGCGCGCTCGCCGAAAATCCGGACCATCTCCGACTCGGCGCGGGAACTGCGGGGCAGGATCCCGCGCAAGCGCGACCAGACTGCCAGCGCCCCGTCCAGGTCGCCCCCCTCCTCCAAGGCCAGGGCCTGCCCCGCCAGAATCCGCTCGATCCCGGGCTCCACCCGTTCCTCCTCGGGCGCGATCTGCTGCAGCCGCAGCAGGGTCTCCAACGCCTGCTCCGGCCGGGCCATCCGCTCCTGGCTGGTGGCCAGCCGGAAGCAGACGTCCGGGCGCTCCTCCAAGGCCAGACCACGCTGCCACCACCCGGCGGCGTTCTCCCAATCCTCCTCGACCGCATGGGTGTCGCCCATCAGGAAATGAGCGTCGGCGTTCTGGGGGTGCACCAGGAGCACCCTCTCCAGACGCTGGCGGGCCTTCTCGACGCGCCCCAGCTCCAGGAAGTCGGCGGCCATCTCGAGGGTGTCCTGGATCTCGTCGAGCGAGGCCGGGCCAGGGCCGGGAACCGGGGCCACCGGTGTCGGGACGGGCTCTCCCGTCGATGCCACCTGAGCGGGCGGAACGGGTTGCGCCACGACCTGCGGAGCCGGTGGCGCAGGTGCGGGTTCCGCAGCCACCGGGGATGGCACGGGGGTCTGGGGTTCTTCGGGCGCCGCGATGGGCTGGGGAGTGTCCGCGGTGATCGGGAGCGACTCGACCTGCGCGGGCTCCGAGACGACGGCTTCCGGCGGATGCTCCACCTCCGGGGAGGGAGACGCCACCGTCTGGGCAGACGAAGCCGCAGCAGGCCGCATCCCGCGCATCTCGTCGTCAAACATCCGCGTCATGACCTGGTCGCCGGCATCCTGGGCCAGGCGGCGTCCCTGTTCGAGCATGGCCTCGGCTCGAGAACGCTCACCGGCCGCCGCCGCCAGACGCCCCAGATGCAGATACGACGGGTAATGACGCGAGTCGCGCGACAGTGCGCGCAGGAAGAGCTTGCGAGCGTGCTCCAGGCGGCCCGTGGCCTGGGCCACCACGGCTTCCTGGAAGAGCTCCACGGCTGTCCGCTCGCGCGTCTCCGAGTCTCGGAAACCGGGGACCATCGGGACGTGGGGTTCCTCGTCCTGAACGAGGGAGGCTTCCTCGCCCTCGGCCCCTGCCGACATCGGGGTCGCCTCGGACTCGCCGCCCGGAAGCGGCTCGGACTCGGGAGCGACCTCCTCCGGAGCCGCGAAGAGCGCCTCCAGGTGCTCGGTGGCCTCGGGGTGCTCGGGGTCCAGCTTGAGAACCTGCGAGAAGGACTTCTTGGCCTCTTCACGATGCCCCGCCTTCTCCTGCAGGAGTCCTGCCGCCAACCAGAAGTCCCGGTTCTCCGGAGCCATCAGCGTCAGACGCTGGTACTGGTCCATGGCGTCGGCAAAGTCGCCCTGGTCCAAGGTCAACTGCGCCATGGTGGCTCGAGCGAAGATGTTCTCGGGGGCCTGGATCAAGGCCACCTGAATCTCTTCAAAGGCCGCGTCATAGCGATCCATTCGTCCCAGGACCTGGGCGTAGCGGCTGCGCAGCTCGACGTTCTCAGGCTGGACCTTGATGGCCTTCTGGAACTGCTCGAGGGCCATCTCTCCCTGGTCCACCTGGATGTAGGCCTCGCCCAGGTCGGTCAGGGCTTCCAGCAGATCCGGCTGGACGTCCAGCGCCTGTTTGAAGAAGTCGACGGCCACGATGGCCTTGTCCAGGCTGCGGAGATACATCCGGCCGATGGCATGCAAGGCGCGGGCATGCTCGGGCTCGACCTTGACCACCTTCTGGAAGGCGTCGAAGGCATAGGTGGGCTCATCCAGCTCCAGATAGGCCATTCCGATGCGGAACTGAGCCTCCACCTGGGTCGGGTCCAGCTCCAGGATGTGCTCAAAGTACTGAATCGCCTGGTCGTAGTTGCGCGCCTGGAGATTGGTCTCGGCCAACAGGCGGTTGGTGTCCAGATCGTTGGGGTTCAGACGAAGCGCCGCCTCCAACTCGCTGATGGCCTCGGACAGGCGCTGACCGCGCACCAGGGTCTTGGCCAGGCTCAAGTGGTACTGGGCATCGGCGGGCTTCAACTCGACGGCGTGACGCAGGGCCTGGATGGCGTCCTCCACGCGTCCCAGCTCCTCGCAGACCACTCCCAGGTTGTAGAAGCCGAAGCTGTCCCGCGGGTTCAAGCCGACTGCGCTGCGATAGGCGTCGGCCGCCTTCTCCAGGTCCCCCATCCTCTGGTGGGCCTGGGCCAGGTTGTAATACACGTAGGGGTCGCTGGGATTGAGCTCCAGGGCCTTGCCCAGGGCCTCGGCGGCCTTGGGGAGCTCACCAAGCTGGACGGCGATTTGCCCCAACTCCGCCAGGGCATCCGCGTGCCTGGGGTTGAGGGCGACGGCCTGCTCGAAGCACTGCATGGCCAGGTCCGGGCGGTAGATCTCCTTGCAGCAGCGCGCCAGTTGATAGTGGACATCCGCGTTCTTGGGGTCGACGTCCAGGGACTTCTGGAACTGCATCATGGCGGGCTTGAAGCGCCCCGCCTTCATGAGGACCTTGCCGTTGGCGAAAAGGAACCGGGGGTTGGCGGGTTCCAGCTCCAGAGCCCGCTCCAACTGCTTCAGGGCCAGGGCCGTCATGTTCTCCTGGTCGTAGATCATCCCCAACTGGAAGTGGGAGTCGGCGAACCGGGGATTGGCCTCAACCGCCCGCTGCAGATGCATGATGGCCAGCTTGTTCTGACCCAGCTCGGCGTAGATCTGCCCGGCCTGGTCGAAGGCTTCCCAGAGACGCGGGTTGATCTCGATCGACTTCTTCAGGTTCTGCAGCGCCAGCTCGGGGCGTCCGAAGAAGCGGTTGGCGCGGCCCATCTGCAGATGGGCGAAACCGTCGTTGGGATTCAGCAGCAGAGGCCTCTCGAAGGCCTGCAAGGCTTCGTCGATGCGGCGTTTGTAGAGGGCCGCGGTGGAGGGGTCCGTGAAGAGGTTGTCCAGGTGGGGGTCCAGATCGAAGGCCTTCTGCCACTCGTCCAGGGCCCCCCCCAGTTCGGTGTTGCGAGCGAAGAGGAACCCTCGATGCAGGTAGGCCCGGGCGTAGGCAGGGGCGATCCGGGTCACCTGCTCCAACGAGCGGATGGCATCCGCAAGATTCCCTTGTTCCTCGTAGGCCAGCCCCAACCCGAAGTGCGCGTCGGGGTCATCCGGATGCAGCTTGACCATGGTCTGGTACTTCTGCAGGGAATGAATTGCCAGCTCTGCCATCAGTCACTCCTCGCGGGCTCGCGGGCCCCAGGGGTCACGCCCCCTGGACCGGTCGGTTCGCTTCCCCTGTCCACGCGGCTGGACTCCCGAAACCGGGAATCCAACCAGCCCGGACGCCTTCGCCCGGGGAAAGAAGCTTTCCTCCCGTCCGACAGAGCGCCGGGATGGAAGCTCCGCTCCAGATCGGCAGGGGATTCCCTGAAGGGATGCACGAAGGGGAGGCACGCTCATCCCAGACATCCCGGAGGTTCGCCCGTGATTCAAGGAGACCTGATCCGACTCTGGCCCCTGGAGCGCCACGACCTGCTCAAGAACTACCAGTGGGCCAACGACCGGGAGCTGGCCCGCTTTGCGGGGATGAACCCCAGCCCGCGATCGGTCCTGGAAATCGAACGATGGTTTGAGGGTGTCGCCAACAACCCGGAGATCCGAATCTTCTCGATCAAGACCGCCGAGGGCGACTATCTGGGCAACATCGAACTGCGCGAACTGGACCTGCGCTGCGGTTGCGCCGAGATCGGCATCCTTCTGGGCGAGCGCGCCTGGTGGGGGCGGGGCTGCGGAACCGAGGCCCTCCGGCTGCTGCTCGACTTTGCCTTCCAGGACCTGCGGCTCCACCGCCTGTCCGCGCGGGTCCTGGAGAGCAACCCGCGCGCGCTCCATTGCTTCGAGAAGTGCGGCTTCCTGCGCGAAGGAATCGAGCGGGAGGCGCACTACCAGGATGGCCGTTTCTGGGACGTCCATCTGCTGGGCCTGCTGGCCTCCGAATGGGAATGCAGCCGCCCTGTCTGACGAAGGCCTTCCCCCGGACCATCGGGGAGGAAGCTCTCCCCGGACAAGGAAGGGAGCGCCACCCCCGAACCAAAGGAGTCTTCGATGCGCCCCATCCTCTGGTGTGATGACCACGTCGAGATGATCGACCAGACCGCCCTCCCGGGGAGGGTGGACTGGCTCAGGTCCGGGACCTCCCGCGAGGTGGCCGAGGCGATCCGGTCGATGAAGATCCGGGGGGCTCCCGCCATCGGAATCGCGGCTGCCTACGGAGTCGCCCTGGCCGCCCTGGGTTCGGCGGCCACCGAGGCCACCGACCTGCGCCGTGAACTGGAGGAAGCCTCCGAGTTCCTGGCCGCCACCCGGCCGACAGCGGTCAACCTCTTCTGGGCCCTGCAGCGGATGAAGGCCACCTGGGAACGCCAGGCGGACGTCGCCGGGATGCGCAGGGCCCTGGTCGAGGAGGCCCGGGCCCTGGCCGCCGAGGACGAGCAGATGTGCCGGGACATCGGACGGCACGGCGCCAGCCTGGTTCCCCAGGACGCGCGAATCCTGACCCACTGCAATGCCGGCGCCCTGGCGACCGGGGACTACGGGACGGCCCTGGGGGTGATCCGGGCCGCCCACGAGGCCGGGAAGGTCCGCCAGGTTTGGGTGGACGAGACGCGCCCCTTCCTGCAGGGTGCCCGGCTGACGGCCTGGGAGCTGATGCAGGACGGGATCCCCTGCCGGTTGATCTGCGACAACATGGCCGGCCATTTCATGCAGAGGGGCCAGGTGGACATGGTGGTCGTGGGGGCAGACCGCATCACGGCCCACGGGGACGTCGCCAACAAGATCGGGACCTACAGCGTGGCCGTCCTGTGCCGAGAGCACGGAATTCCCTTCTACGTGGCGGCCCCCTACTCCACGATCGATCCCAAGCTGGTGGAGGGACGCGACATCCCCATCGAGGAGCGCAGCGGGGACGAGGTGACTGCAATCGCGGGGCACCGCATCGCGCCGGAAGGAGTCCCGGTCGCCAACCCGGCCTTCGACGTCACTCCAGCCCGCCTGGTCAGCGCCATCATCACCGAACGAGGCGTCTTCCGTCCGCCCTACCCCGAATCCCTGTCTCGTGCCCTGAAGACCGTGGGCCGACCCGATTGAGCGCGGCCGTGGCTTCGCCCAGGGCCTCGCGAAGCGGAGGGGCCCGCGCGGCCATGGAGGTCCTGGCCGCGCCTCGCCTGCCGGAGGCCTCTGTATTCCTGTTGGCAGGACCCGACGACTTCCTGCGCGAGCAGGTCCTGGACCGCCTGCGTCATGAAGTCCTGGACCCGGGGTTCGCCGACTTCAACCATTGCCGGATCCACTGCACCTCGGGGACGAAATCCGCCGCAATCCTGGCTGCGCTCTCGGAACTGCCCATGATGACCGACCGGCGCCTGGTGGAGATCCACGAAGCCCAGAGCTTGCCGGCCGACGTCGCCAAGGCGCTGATCGAGCCGCTGGAAGAGACCCGCCGCACGGGTGGGACCGTGGTCGCCCTGTGCTGGCGGCCCGCAGGGCGGGGCGGAGGGGCCTCTCCCCTGAAGGAGGCAGCCGCCCGAATGGGACTCCACCTGGACTGCACCCTGGCCGACGCCGACCGACCCGCCTGGGTCCAGGCCGCGCTCCAGCGGCTGAAGGTCCAGGCCGACGGGGCGGCGGTCTCCGAGATCCTGCAGCGCACGGGTTCGGACCTGCGCCACCTGGCCTCGCAGCTCGAGAAGCTGGCTCTGTACGCCGGCCCCGGAGCCCGCATCAACCGAGAGGATGTCCGCAAGGTGGTGTTGCGGAGCACCGAGGTCAAGACCTGGGAGTTGACCGCCGCGATCGGCAAACGCGACCTTCGCAGCGCGGTCCGCCTGGCGGAGATCCTCTTGGAAGAGGGTGAGCAGCCGGGTGGGCTCTTGAGCTACCTCAACAGCTACCTGCGGTCCCTGGCCCAAATCCAGGCCCTGGCTGCCCGGCACGGCTCGTCGGCTGCGAACCTGGCCCGAGAAGTCCCCGGCAAGAAGGAGTTCCAGATCCGAAAGATCCTGGAGGAACTCCGCACCTGGTCGACCCGCGACCTGCAAAGAGCCTTCGAACTGGTCTGCCGCGCGGATCTGAGGATCAAGACCGGCCAGGACCCGCGGTTGATCCTGGAGTTGCTCCTGGTGGACCTGTGCCACCGCCGAGGCCCGCAACGCCCGGGGTAGCCCCCTCCCCCGGAGCCCCCCGTCCGGGCGACATGGTGGAAATGTCCCAGGTGTCATGGAACGTCCGGACACAGGAACGCCTCCCGAGACCCCGAATTCCTCCTTCCAGGCAGGGGACGACGTGTTCCCCTGACAGCCCACATTGGACCTCCCGTCGGAGCCTTCCGGTTGGAGGTCCACCTGCACACAGTCAGCCTGGAGACTTGAAGGTCCCCCCCCTCGAGTCTGGACGGAGGTCCCCCATGTCAGACAGCCGGGTCCTGGTGATCGGAGCGTCGAATCTGGACATCAAGGGCCAGACGGATTCCTATCACATCGCCAAGACCTCCAACCCGGGAAGCGTCCAGAGCACCGCCGGCGGAGTCGCCCGAAACATCGCCGAGAACCTGGCTCGCCTGGGTCTGTCGACCACCCTGTTGAGCGTGGTGGGCGACGACATCCACTCGCGTCACGTCCTGGACGTGACGGCTGCAGCCGGGGTCGACCTCCAGCATGTGGCCATGACCCCCGAGGCCTCGACGGGGATGTTCCTGGCGCTGCTCAACCAGTACGGGGACCTGGAATCGGCCGTGGCCGACATGTCGATCCTCTCCCGGCTGACTCCGGAGTATCTGGCTTCCCACCAGGACCTCTTCAAGTCGGCCTCCTTCGTCGTCGTGGATGCGGACATCCCTGAACCCAGCCTGATCTTCTGCATCGAAGAGTGCGAGAAGAACCGCATCCCCCTGTGCGTCGAACCGATCTCGGTGGCCCGCTCTCACCAGATCCTGCCCTACCTCGATCGGATGACCATGGTGACCCCCAACCGCGAGGAGGCAGAAGTCCTGGCCGGATTCCCCCTGCGTTCGGCAGAGGATGTCCGCCGGGCAGGCGCCCGCCTGGTCGAGAGAGGGGTCCGCTGGGCGATCATCACCCTGGGCCCGGAAGGAGTCCTGGCTGCCACGAGCGAGCGCGTCGAGTTCCTTCCCTCCATCTCGACCGTGGTCACGGACACCGTGGGAGCCGGCGACGCCCTGACCGCCGGAACCGTCTGCGGACTGGTGGAGGGCCTGGACTTCGTGCCGGCCGTCCGCCAGGGCATCGCCTGCGCCACCTTGACCCTGACCACACGCCTGGCCGTGCACCCGGATCTCAACAAGCAACGGGTTCTCGCGCACCAGAAACGCGGCGAGACCGAGCATTGCCCGACTCGCTGACCGGGACGGGATGATTTTCACGTCACGGTAACACTTTCACCCCGACCGGCTGATAAAGTGTCAGGTGGGGGCAGACTCGGACGGACCACCGAAAAGGGAGAGCTGATTGATGTTTACGGTTGGTAGCAAGGTGATACACCCCCTCCACGGCCTGGGAACGGTTGAGAAGGTCGAAGAGAAGACCATCCTCGGCCAACTGAGCAAGTTCGCGTGTATCTCCTTCCAGAACGACCGGCTCAAGATCATGGTGAACCTCGAGCAGAGGAACTCGATGATCCGCCCCCTGGTCGAGGCCTCCGAAATCGACCAGGTGATGGACCACCTGCGCAACTGTGAAGGCAACCTCCCCACCAAGTCTTCCGAGCGCTACAACATCAACCTCAAGAAGATCAAGAGCTGCGACATCTACCAACTGGCGGAGGTCGTCCGCGACCTGACCGGTCTTTCCCGCCAGAAGAAGCTCTCTCCGAAGGAGCAGCAGATGCTCAAGCAGTCGCGCAAGATGCTCTCTGTCGAGTTCAGCTACGTGACCAGCCGCGACGAGGAAGAGATGGAAGCCCTGGTCGACGCCACCTGTCGGAACGAAGAGACCGAAGTCCTCATCGCCACCGCCTGAAGCCTCGACCCTCAGGACCCGTCCCCAGCGACCTCCCGACCAGGGAGGTCGCCGTGCTTTCCAGCCCCCCTCAACGAAGGCCTGCCAACCAGGCCAAAGCCCGGTCCAGAGCCTCCGCACCCGCCGGAACCACCTGGTCCGGCTGCAGACCGACCTTGTCCAACGAGGCTCCATCCCGCCCCCGATAGCGCCCCGTGGTGATGCGGACGCCGTAGCCTCCGGGAAGGGGATGGAGCGTCTGGATCACGGCCTTGCCGAAAGTCCGCCGCCCAAAAATCCGGATCCCCGGCGTCCCCTTCAAGGCCTGGGCCACGATCTCGCCGGCGCTGGCAGTTCCCTGGTCGACCAGGACGGCCACGGGAGCCCTCCAGACGGGCTCGGCCGGAGCCAGGACCTTCCGAGTGCCGGCCCGGGTCTGGACACGGAGCAGCTCTCCGCCCCGAAACAAGCCCGCGACCTGAAGCCCTTGCTGAAAGTCGCCCCCGGGGTTCGTCCGCAGATCCAGGACCAGGCGACTCGCCCCCCGGGCCGCCAGGGCTTCCAGGGCCTTTCTCGTCTGCCCCCCCGCCTCGGGCCCGAAGTACCCCAGGCGAACCAGCCCGACTCGGGAACCCAGCAGGCGGGCCTGGACTCCGGGGATTCGAAAACGCCGGCGCGGAACGGGGATCTTCAGGAAGCGGCCCCGCCGCTCGACCTCCAGAAGCACCGAGGATCCCTCGGGACCGGTCAACAGGTCGCCAGCCCGGTAGAAGGACAACCCCCGCACGGCGCGCCCGTCGACGGCGACGATCCGGTCCCCGGAGAGCACTCCCGCGGCGCGGGCCGACGATCCGTCCAGGCAGGCCACCACCACCAGGGTCGAATCCCAGGCCAGCTCGACTCCGATCCCGGTCAAGGTCCCCTGCTCGCGCGCCTGTCGGTCCGCCACCATGTCCTGGCGGTTCAGCAGGGCCGTGTAGGGATCCGCAACCGCCTCGACCATGCGCAGGATGGCCCTCTCGGCTGCTGCGCCCAGGGCTTGCGGTTCCCGAGCCTGCAACGCCTGCAGGGCCTCCTCCAACGCAGGCCATCCCCCGGAAGCAGGGACGTGATCCGGCCGGATTTCGCACAGCCCAGCCAACGCACCAGCCGAGAGCCGGGCTTCGGAGGGGGCATCGACGTGCTCTTCCAAGAGCAGATCGCGGACCTGGCGCAGGGTCGCCAGGACGTAGTCGCCGCGGGCATCCGCACCGGCCCCCGAAGTGAAGGACCCCAACAGAAGAACGAAGAAGAGGAGGCCCCACAGGCTGGCAGACCAGGTCCGCGCAAGCGGCCAGGATGACGGAGCCTGATTCGACCTCTTGAGGAAGAGCGAGGACCTGGCTGAGGACACGGGTGAACCTTCTGCGCCCGTCCCTGAAGCCCCTGTGCGGGACTCCAGGAGCCTGGGAGGCGGGTCCAGCAGTGTCGACGGATGCAGGGGAATCGCCTCCCGGCCAGAAGCCGGGGACCTGGTTTGGCGAGAGAAGGCACCCGGGCCGATGAGACCGAACGGCAGGACGTGCCTGGAAGAGCGGGGCCTGAGACCGGCACTCGGGACCCCGAGGGGGGCCCGGGTCCGCGACCGAGCGCCGCGGCGGAAGTATTCAGGAGGCAGCCAACTCATTGACCAGGTGTCGGACACTGCGGATCGGAATTCTCGTCCTGGCGCTGACGAGCTGGTTTGCCTTGGCGGCACCCGCGGGGGCCCGCAGTTCAGATCCCGAGGCCATTGAGGCCATCGCGGCGGTCTACTCCAAGTCGATCCGCATCACATCCTTCCAGGCGGACTTCAACCTCCTCCGCCAGGACCAGACCTTCCTTCAGAAGTTCTTCCCCGATAGCCCGTTCTACGACAACCTGAGCCTGAACGGAATCGTCAACTTTGACGCCCGTTCCGGCCAGTACAACCTGTACTTCCGTCTGGCCGGGGTGGACTACCACCACTTCGCTCTCCGCGGGGATGCGGTCACCTACCTGGGCGCGGAGCGGATCTACAACCTGATGTCGGACCCCACCCCGATCCGACTGGAACCGTCGCCGTCGCCCTCGCCGTCGCCCTCGCCGTCGCCCTCGCCGTCTCCCTCTGCATCCCCCCAGGAGGAGCCCTCACCCTCACCCGATCCGTCCCCTTCCGCCTCCCCCACGATGATCACGGATCTCGACCCCGCGGCCAGGGTCCCGGTTTCGGGGCACCCCCTGCTCTTCTTGTGGCCCTATGCCCTCCATCCGTCGTCCCAGACCTACACCTACACCGTGGTCTCCCGAAACGAGATCGTCTACGGGCGCAAGTGCCTGCGAATCCAGGCCACCCCACGGGACTCACGCCATCCCGTCCTGATCTGGGTCGATCCCAAAGCCGGCTTGATCACCCAGGTCCAGGTCACGGATTCCGGCACGGGGAAGAAGATCCGGACCACCTACGCGGGCTTCCATCCTCCGGACCCCAAGACCGGGTTCACCATGTACAGCCGCGCCCAGGTGGACGTCGAGAACCAGCCTCTTTACCTGGTCGTCCTGAGCAGCCTGGTGATCAACCCCGAGAAGATCATGATCACCCGCACGACCCAGGCCCGACCCGGCTCCGACGAGCGGACTCCGGCCCCCAACACGGACATCGGACCGGCCGTCCACATGCTGACCCGCGGACTGATCGTCCTGGTCTCGATCCTGGGACTGGTCCTGGCCGTCCTGGGTTACCGCTATCTTCGCTTCGCGGTCTCGCGCCAGGAGTTCTCGGACGAGCTCCTGGTCATCGATGAAGAAGATGGCCGCTTCACGGAACTTCTCAACAATCTGGGCTACGCGGTGACTCCTTTCAACGCCGAGATCCTGACCCAGGAGCGCATGCTTCTGGGCAAGGGCGCCACCGCGGATACCACGCGGCGGCCCCGCGGGGTGCTGGTCGCTCCTGAATCCTTTGCAGAGGCCAAGTCCTATTTCTACCTGGTGCGTGCCTTCGTCGAAGAGGGAGGCCGGGTGCTGGTCATGTACCACTCGCCCCGATCTGCCGCCGGGATGCCGTTCACGGCCTCCTTCCTGCCCATGTCGCCTTCGGATGTCGCGACCGAGTATGTCTCCAAGTCGGGGTTGTTCCAGACCATCTCGGAAGACGATGTGGCCCGGCTGGCTGGAGCGCTGGCTGCGCCGGAGATCTACAACCTGGGCAACCAGCGCCCCCTGAACGAGGAGTACCTGATCGGGAGGAACAAGAGCACCGGGGTGAAGGGAGCGGTGATCGGAGTGATCCGACAGGGCAAGGGCGAGTACATCCTCTGCCAGATGAGGTTCGAACCTGAGGTCACCCTCAACAGCGCACCGGTCCGGCGGGCCTTGAGCGACTTGATCCTGTTCCTGCAGGCGCGCAAGCCCGCCCGCGAAGAGGACGCTTCAAGCCTCACCTGATTCCAGGAAGGCCTTCAGACGATTCAAAGCGAAAACCGCTTCAGGGACGGACTCCGTCCCTGGCTGTCGAGAGCGACCGTTGGGGGGAATGCTGGTCTTCAGTCTGCGAGGAGGAACGTCGTCCGTGCCGACCTACCGGTACCAGGCCCAGACCCGTGACGGCCGACTTGTCACCAACACGATCGAAGCCGTCAACCTGAACCTGGCCATCGACACCCTGACAGCCAGCAAGCTGAAGATCCTGGAAATCAAGCCTGTCCGCTTCGATCCCTTTGCGGTCTTTGCGGCGCTGGGCAAGGTGGACCGCGAGTCCATCGTCATGATGACCCGGCGGATGGTGGCCCTGGTCCGCAGCGGTCTGGCCGTCGACCGATCCCTTCAGGTCCTGCACGAGCAGGAAGAGGACCAGAGGCTCAAGCCCATCCTGGCCTCGGTCCTGCACGACATCCGGGTCGGCTCCACCCTTTCCTGGGCCATGGCCAAGCATCCCGTGGTCTTCGATTCGCTCTACATCTCGATGGTCAAGGTGGGTGAGACCACGGGCGACCTGGGCGGGATGCTGGACAAGCTGGGCGAGTTCCTGGAACGGGATCTCCGGGTCCGCAAGAAGGCCAAGGCCGCCCTGACCTATCCCGCCTTCATCCTGGTCTTCTGCATCCTGGTCATTGCCGGCATCTTCATGTTCGTGCTGCCAGGGCTTCTGGACGTCTTCTCGCAGATGGCCAGCGGCGAGCTTCCGCTGCCGACCCGGATCATGTTCATGGTCGTCTCGCTGGCCCGGAACCCCTATGTCTTCCTGGGGCTCCTCCTGGCCATCCTGTACTACCTGGTCTATTTCCAGGACTACCTCAAGACGCCGGCGGGCAAGTACAAGTTCGACCGCTTGAAGCTGACGGTCCCGTTGTTCGGGGACATCAACAAGAAGATGCTGGTGGCCCACTTCTGCCGGGTGATGGGAACCCTGCTCTCGACCGGCATCCCTCTGACCCGCGGCCTGGAAATCCTGATGGAGTTCTCGGAGAACGAGTTCTTCCGGACCTCGATCGTCACCCCGCTCTACGACGGGGTCCGGGAGGGTCAAGGCGTCTCCCAGGTCATGCTGGAGTTGGAGTTCTTCCCGGACATGGTGGCCAACATGGTGGCCGTGGGCGAGAGCACCGGCGAGGTGCCCCGGATGCTGTTGCGCATCTCACAGTTCTATGACGAGGAGGTCATCTACACCCTGGATGGCCTCCTGGCCCTGATCGAGCCGATCATGGTCGCGGGCATGGGCCTGCTGGTCTGCTTCGTGTTGTTGTCGGTCTTCCTGCCCCTGTATCAGGTGATCATGAGCATGAGCGCCTGAGTCGGGGAGATGGCGGAGTGCCGGGCCTGAGACGGATGCGAAGGCCCGCGCCGTCGAAGCACGACGCGGGCCTCGGAGGAGAGAGGGCCTGCGCGGTCGCCGAACGACGCGCAGGCTCGGAGGTGGATCAGGCCTTCTCGATCAGACCCAGTTCCAGGACGGCCCGACGCTCCTCTTCCAGCTCACGCGTCGTGGCATCCATCCGGGCCTGTGAGAAGGGGTTGATCTCCAGGCCCTGCACGATGCTCCAGGCCCCGTCCCGACAAACGCAGGGGAAGCTGTAGACCAGCCCCTCGGGAACCCCGTAGCTGCCATCACTCCAGACGGCCATCGACACCCAGTCCCCCTCGGGGGTGCCGTGCACCCAGTCGTGGATGTGGTCGATGGCGGCATTGGCGGCCGAGGCCGCCGAAGACAGACCGCGGGCGTCGATGATGGCGGCTCCGCGTTTGGCCACGGTGGGGATGAAGGTCTTCTCATACCATCCCGGATCCGCCACCAGATCCATGGCCGGGCGACCGTCGACCCGGCAATGGTGCAGGTCGGGATACTGCGTGGAGGAGTGGTTTCCCCACACCGTCATCTGACGGATGGAGGCCACCGGCGCGCCCAGCCGGGCCGCCAGTTGGGAGATGGCCCGGTTGTGATCCAGCCGTGTCAACGCCGTGAACTGCCGGGGATCCAGCCCGGAAGCATTGCTCAAGGCCACCAGGGCATTGGTGTTGGCGGGGTTGCCCACCACGACGACCTTGACGTGCTTGCGGGCATTGCGGCCCAAGGCCTGCCCCTGAGGCTTGAAGATCGCGCCGTTGAGGGAGAGCAGCTCCGACCTCTCCATGCCGGCGCGACGCGGGCTGGCGCCCACCAGGAGGGCCACGTCCACATCGGCGAAGGCCACCTCCGGGTCGTCGGTACACTCCACCCCCGCCAGAAGCGGGAAGGTGCAATCCTCCAGCTCCATCACGACGCCCTCCAGGCCCCTCATGCCCAGCCCCACCTCGGCCAGATGAAGGATGACGGGTTGTTCGGGCCCGAGCATGTCGCCGGCGGCGATCCGGAAAAGAAGACTGTAGCCGATCTGGCCGGCCGCACCGGTGACAGCTACGCGAACTGGCGCTTTCATGACGCCTCCTCGTACCTCGTGGTAGCCCAGCAACTGGGCAGGATTCGGAGCCTGTGGGCACCTGTCCAGCCCCGGGGAGAGACAGGACACGGCCCGACCGAACCCGGCGAATCCGAGCGAGACCCCAGCCCCTGCCGGGTTTGGACAGGGAAATGCGGGGGCCCGAGACCGCCGTGCAGGGATGGTCCCCAAAACCCGACCCGGTCAAACTCCTCCGGAACGATCTTCGGGCCGAATCTGGGGTTCGGGTGGCCAGGCCGCTGGCCGCCCGGGGCTGGCTTGCGGTGAGAATGCGTCAGCGACTTCCAGAGACCACCTGGATCTGGCGGACCCGGTCTCCCTGGAACCAGAATCCGATGCCCCGGACGTCATACCAGATCCGCTCCGGTTCGGCCCGGTAGGAAGTCCCGAACGCGCGCAGGACCTCGGCCCGGGTGGATCCCACCTTGACCCCCTCCCGGGTGATGAAGTCCCCGGTCTCCAGGATCACGCCCTGGATGCGCCCGGCCAGCACGACCACGCCGATGGCCTCCTCCTTGAAGCTGTGCAACCTCTCCTGACCGCCCTGCCCCAGGGGAAGGACCCGATCGGCTCGGCCCCAGGCGTCCTCCACCCGGGAGATGGGGTCGCCGAGAAGGATCTGGCCGACCCGTCGCCCCGGTTCGATCAGGCGGTCTCCCATCAACGCCCGGTCCTCCTCACGCTGGAAGACGTAGATCGTGTGGACCTTGCCACTTCGGAAGCTGAAAGCCAGGCCTCGATCGGGGTAGGTCAGGTTGCCCTCCCCTCGGACCAGGCCCTTGCCGAAGGCTTTCGTGACCCGCCCCTGAGGCGTCCCGACCGCAACCCCTTCAGGGGTCCGCCACGAGCGGCCGCGCACCACGACCCCGATGACGGCTCCACTGGACCCCAGGAAGACCGAGATCCCTCGCTTCGGATAGTCCATCAGCCTGGAGTTGGGATCGTTGGGCGAAGCCGTGACCCGGGCCGGCGGGCCCAGAGCCTTGCGAAGCTCTCCCAGCGTCTGGCCCAGGCGGACGACTCCGACTCCCTGCCCGCCACGGATCAGGTTCGACTGGGCCGACCCGGGCCGGGCGCCCAGCAGACCGAATACGACGAGCACGAAGAACGAGGATGCGGGCGGGGCCGGTTCGGCGCCTGCCTGTGGGGCCGGAAGCCCGAGAGGGGATGGGATTTCGAGGCGCTGGAAGGCTGGGGAGTCCACACAATCCATCTAATTCCCAAAGCCGCCCCGGTGTTCCTCTGCCCGACAGACCCGCGGAGCCCCGAGAGGCGGTCGGCGCCGGGCGGCAGGGTCCCTCCCCAGGGCCCTCAACAGCGCGTCCCGCACCTGCGAGGGAGCATGGGGCCAGCGCAACGGCAGAACCCCCGCCTCCTCCAAGGCGGACGGGTCGTGCACCGCGCGTCCCAACAGGACCACGACTGGAATGGACCAGCCCCCGGCCAGTCGCAAGGCTTCCTGTTCACGGGCCTGAACAGGCCCCAGGGCGCAGACCGCGACGTCCGCCCGAGGCGCGCTGGGAGCCTCCGCCACGACCCGCCAGGCCAGGTCCAGGGGCTCCAGGGTCGAGGCCACCAGCCAGGAGGCCAGGGCCCGATCCTGGGTCAGGATCAGCACGATCGGAGGTCCGTCCGGCTGCTCACCCCAAAGGGTGCCGCTCGATTCCCTCATCGCTCCCCTCCGCAACGGCTGCCAGTTCCCGGACCGGAATCCCGAACTCCCCGGAGAGCCGGGCATTGAAGAGATTCGCATCGCCGGCCACCCGCACCAGCAGCTCCTCGGGTTCCTGGGGTCCGACGTCCCCGACCGGATGCACGGCCAACACGTGGACTTCCAGCGAGACCGTGGCCAGGGCGGCGCAGACCATCTCGGCGTTCAGGTCCGGCAGGCGCCGGTCGAGGGCCGGGTCCACGCCCTGCGCGGGGAGCGAGAGGATGGGCGGCTTCAACCCGAACCACCTCCCGGGGGTCCCGGGCCGGAGACGAGGACCCTGGCGGATTCGACGCGCCGGGCGAGGCTCCCTGGAGAGGTAGGAGGCTTCCGAGAGGACGCGAACCCCGACCCTCGCCCCGGTTCCCGGGGGGCCAAGAGCCGAGGGCGGGAAGGAGCATTCCATGATCACCGGAGTCAGCCATATCGCCATCGCCGTCCGCAGCCTGGAGGAGACCATCCCCTTCTATCGGGACGTCCTGGGCCTGACCTTGGAGGGGACCGAGGTGGTCCCCGACCAGAAGGTGAAGGTCGCCTTCTTCCTGGCCGGCCAGACCCGCATCGAGCTGCTCGAGGCGACCACCGAGGATTCCCCCATCAGCAAGTTCGTCGCCGAGCGCGGCGGTGGAATCCACCATCTGGCCCTGCGCACCGAGGATGTGTCGGCCGAGATCGGACGGATGCAGGAGCATCAGATCCGGATGATCGACTCGACCCCCCGGGGAGGCGCCCACCACACCCGCATCGCCTTCATGCACCCCAAGGCCGCCCATGGGGTGCTCCTGGAACTGACCGAGGAATCCGGCGGGCACTGACGTCCTCCGAGGGGAGGCGGCCCCTCCCCTGGTCCGGCTCAAGAAGCCGGCGTTGGGAGTGGCCCCTCCACATCGAGCCNNGGCGGTCACTGAGGACGCCCTCGAAGGCAAACTCCCCTGGACCGGCTCAGGACTCCTTGGCTGGGGACGGTTCCTCCTCGTCGAGCCGTCGAGCCTGCCGGTACTGACTTGCCTTCTCGACGTACTGGAGGGCCCCATGGGCGATCCGTTCGCGCTCGTCGTCCCGGAGGGCTCGGACCGGGCGGGCCGGAATCCCCATGTAGACCTGGCCGGAGACCAGGCGGGCCCGCTCGGGAACCAGGGCGCCGGCCCCGATCACGACGTCGTCCTCGACCACGGCACCATCCAGGACCCGAGCTCCGATCCCCACCAGGACACGGTCCCCCAGGGTGCAGCCGTGCAGGACGGCGGCGTGGCCCACGACGCAGTCCGAGCCCAGGGTGACCGGGAGGCCCTCGTCCACGTGGACCACGCAGTTGTCCTGGATGTTGCTCCGGGGCCCGACCCGGATCGGGGCGTTGTCGGCGCGCAAGACGGCACCGAACCAGGCCGAGGCGCCCTCGCCCAACTCCACCTCTCCGACCAGCACCGCGGTGGGAGCCGCGTAGGCCTCGCGGGCCAGCCGCGGGGTCTTTCCTCTGTATTCCAAGATCATCCGCCACCTCCAGCAGGCGCCTTCCCCGCGGCCCGCGCGGCGACCTCCCCGGCGGCTCCGAACGCCAGGACTTCCCTGGGGCTCCGCGAAGCCGGGCGCGCAGCATCTACCCTGGAGGTCGCCATGATCCAGTTGTCCGACCGCGTCACGAAACTCAAACCTTCCTCAACCCTGGCTGTCACGGCCCGGGCGCGGGCCCTGAAGGCTGAAGGCGTGGACGTGGTCAGCTTCGGGGCGGGAGAGCCGGATTTCGGGACGCCCGAGCATATCTCGGCGGCGGCCTGGGAGGCCTTGCAGGCCGGGCGCACCCGCTACGAGGATACGGCCGGGACCCCGGAGGCCCGCCAGGCCGTCGCCCGTTACATGAAGACCCGTCACGGCCTGGAGGTCACCGCCCAGAACGTGATCCTCTCCACCGGCGCGAAGCACGCGCTGTATCTGGCCTTCATGGCGATCATGAACCCCGGCGACGAGCTGGTCCTGCCCTCACCCTACTGGGTCAGCTACCCCGAGCAGGCGGCCCTGGCCGGAGCCTCGTGCCGGGTGGTCCCGGGCTCGGTGGACCAGGACTTCAAGATCACCCCGCGTCAGTTGGAGGAAGCCCTGACCGAGCGGAGTCGGGTCCTGATGCTCTGCTCGCCCTCCAACCCGGCCGGGACCACCTACACCCGCGCCGAGCTCCAGGCCCTGGCCGAAGTGGTCCTTCGCCACCCCCGATTGCTGGTCTTCTCGGACGAGATCTACGAGCGGCTGGTCTATGGAGGGGACCCCTTCACCTGCTTTGCCTCGCTGAGCCCCGAGGTGGCCGCGCGCACGGTGGTCTTCAACGGCGTGAGCAAGGCCTATGCGATGACGGGCTGGCGCGTCGGCTATGCGGTGGGTCCGACCGAGGTCATCTCGGCGATGGCCAAGCTGCAGGGTCAGATGACCTCCAGCATCACCAGCTTCACGATGCCGGCCGTGGTGACCGCGCTGGAGGGGCCCCAGGAACCCGTGGATCGCATGGTGGCCGAATTTGCCCGGCGGGCCGAACACATCCACCGCCGGATGAGCGCGGTCCCGGGGGTGAAGTGCCCTCGCCCGACCGGTGCCTTCTACATCTTTCCGGACATCTCCCAGGCGGTCTTCGGCCGACGGGACCCGGCAGGCCGGCTCCTGGACACGGCCCAGGCCTTCGCCGAATCCCTCCTGGAGCACGCCCGGGTGGCCGTGGTTCCGGGCGAGGACTTCGGCGCCCCCGACCACGTGCGGTTGAGCTTCGCCACCAGCATGGAGCAGATCGACAAGGGGATGGATCGCTTCGTCGAGTTCGTGGCCCGACTGCAGGCCGGCACCCCGGTCCCTGCCGTCAACCCATAGGCGTCGACAACCCCAGGTCCTCCAGGATTCTCCGCATGTCCTGGGGGACCGGGGCCTGGATCCTGAGACCCGCCTCCGGGACTTCCAGAAGCCAGGCGTGCAACATCAGTCGGCGCACTCCGTAACGTTCGCGGAAGAAGCGATTGTGGTGGGTGTCGCCATAGTCGGGGTCCCCCACCAGGGGATGGCGCAGATGCTTGAAGTGGCGCCGGATCTGATGGCGCCTGCCGGTCACCGGACTGGCCTCCACCAGCGAATAACGCGCCGTGGCGTAGCGGCCCACCGGATGGTCGACCTCGGTCTGCCCCAGGCACCGGTAGCGGGTCCGGGCCTCGACCTTCTCGCCCGGGTGGGCCCCCTCGACGGGGTGGTCGATCTCCCCCTCCGCCTCGACCCACCCCCGGACCAGGGCCAGATAGGCCTTGTGGGCCAGCCGCTCTCGGAACCAGGCGGCGATCCGCCCAGCGGAGCTCGAGTCCCGCGCAAAGAGCAGAACGCCCGAGGTGGCGCGATCCAGCCGATGGACCGGGTAGACCCAGGCTCCGATCTGGTCACGCAGCAAGGACATGCAGGTGACCCGGTCGGAGGCCAGGGGCGAGGGGGTCGACAGCAGGCCCGGCGGCTTGTCGACCGCCAGCATGTGGTCATCCTGGTGGAGAATCGTCAACATCCAGCCCCTTTCCTGAATCCGCGACCTGCCGTGGCATTCGGCGGCGGATTCAGGCCTTTCGACGCCGCGTGGGGGCGTCTCCTCCGGCAGAGGTTCGCAAGGCCCGGCCCCGGACCGGGCGCGTTCAAGAGAAGAGCCCCCCGGAGTCTTCCGAGGGGCTCGCCATGGCCGGAGAGGGGGAGCGACCTACTTCGTGCCGCGCTGCTTGTGGGCCCAGAACAACAGCCCCGTCTCGCCGCCCTCGCGAACCACCTGGTATTCCGGCCAGTAGACCACATCGGCCACGATCCGGACCACGCCGCCCTTGAGCTGGCGGACGCGCACCTGGGCCACCAGGCCCTCGTTGACCGGCAGGACGGCTTTGGGCTCCTTGCCCGCGACAATCGAAGCCGGCCAGACATCCATCACCACCTGGCGATAGTCATAGGCACCAGGCGGCAATTCCTTGATGCGGTAGTTCACCGGACCGTCGGTGTGGACCGCGACCTTGACCCACTGGCCGGTCGCCTTGCTGACCACGACGTTCCTGACGACTGCGGCCTGGGCCACCCCATACAGGGTCAGGGCAAATGCAACCAGGAGCACGGCGCCGAGCACGTGGCGGGCGCCCCGGGACATCCTTCGGAACATGCGACCTCCTCACGAATTGCCTCGGGCCACCACGCTCGGGTGCCCGAACAAGAATGCAGAGGCGGCCATTCGACGGCCAAGGGGGCGCTTCCCTGCCGACCGGGGAGCGAACCGACACATTCCCTCCCCGGGAAGGGGCCTGTTCCCAGACTGCGAAGCACCCGCCACTGCTCGTTGGAGTTGCACCATGGAACCGATCCGAGTCCTGATCACGGGGGGAACGTTCGACAAGGAGTATGACGAGCTCCGAGGACGCCTCTTCTTCCGCGACACCCACCTGCCCGAGATGCTGCGCCTGGGGCGCTGCCACGTCGACCTGAACACCCGGACGCTGATGATGGTCGACAGCCTGGAGATGACCGAGACCGACCGCGATCTGATTCGGGATGCGTGTCTGCGGGCGACCGAGAAGCGCATCGTGATCACCCACGGCACGGACACGATGGAAGAGACGGCCCGACATCTGGGGCCTTCGATGACCGAGAAGACGGTCGTGCTGACCGGGGCCATGATCCCCTATGCCTTTGGCAGCTCGGACGGCCTCTTCAACCTGGGCAGTGCCCTGGCCTTCGTCCAGACCCTGCCGCCCGGCGTCTACATCGCCATGAACGGACGCTGCTTCGTCTGGGACAACGTGCGCAAGAACCGTTCCAGCGGGACTTTTGAAGAGCTCAAACCCTCGAGCTGACCCGGCACGCCCCCCCTTTGGACCCAAGAATTCGACGTGGAGTTGCCCGATGTCCCAGATTGCTCTTGATACCCCCGCCTTGAAGGCCGCCACCATCCTGGCCCAAGAGCCGGATCCGGCCGGAGCCCGGCGCGCGCTGGAGGCCCTGGGTCTGCGCTTCCCCTCCTCGCTGGAGGTGGATCCCCGGGCCCCTGGGGAGTTGCCCCGCCATGCCACCTTCCTGAAGGTCTCCGACCCGGTGATCCCGCACAAGACCGAGGTGGGCGCCGTCCGGCCCGCCCTGCGCGGAGATGCCGAAGAGCTCCTGGCCTTCGCCCGAGAGGTCGAGGAGCGCACCGGCCTGGAGGTCCGGCGGGTCACGCTGGACGAGCGGATCTCCATCCCCGAGGGAGGCGAGGCCCTGCTGGCCCTGGTCTTCGATGAGGCCTTCGGCCCGGTGGTGGTCTTCGGCGAAGGCGGCCGACTGACCGAGTTGCGCCGCTCGGTGGCCCGCTGGCAACCGGGAACCCCGGCCCGCCGAATCGCCGAGATCCTCCACGGACTCCCACTGGCCCGGGCCTGGTTCTCGGGCTATCGCTCCGCCGCTCCCCTGGCCGACCTGGAGTCCTTGAGCGCCTGGCTGGAGTCCTTCGGCGAGATGGCCCGCGAATTCCATCGCCTGCGCCCCGATCTGGTGATCCGCGACCTCGAGATCAATCCCCTGGCCCTGACCGGGGCTGAGCCGGTGGCCTTGGATCTGCTCCTGACCGTGGAACCCCGGGCTCTTGAGGAGACCACGCGCCCCGACCTGGCCCGGCTCCTGAGGTCGATGAACCAGGCCCGGGCCGTCGCGGTGGTCGGCCCCTCGACCACCGACCCCGACAACCTCGGTCGCGTGCTGTACGAGCGCCTGCTGGCGGACTTCCAGGGCGAGGCCTGGGCCGTCAACCCCCGAGGCGGTGAGATCGCCGGCCGTCCGGTCTTCCGCAGCCTGGCCGAGCTGCCCCAGGCCCCGGACGTCCTGGTCCTGGCCCTGCCCGCACGCCTCACCGCTCCGACGCTGCGCCAGGCCCGCGAGGCCTTCGGGCAGGACCTGGGGGCCGTTCTGATGCTGGCCTCGGGCTTCGACGAGACCTCTGGAGGAGCGGCCGGCGCCGAAGACCTGAAGGCCGCGGTGCGCGAGATGGGAGCCACGCCCATCCTGGGGCCCAATACCATGGCGTTGTATTCCAACACGGGCTCTCCCGGCGACGTGCAGGTGGACTTCCTGCCCAAGGGACGCATGGAGATCCCCTCCTTTGCCTCCCCCGCCCAGAACAACACGGCGCTGGTTCTGCAGAGCGGCGCCCGCTTCGTCTCCTTCCTGGACCGCTCGCCTTCGCTGGGATTCCGCTGGTCGATCATGGTGGGCAACGCCTATCAGACCGACGCCGCCGACGGCGTCGCCATGGCCGCCCAGGACCCCGGCGTCTCGGTGGTGGCCGTCTACCTCGAAGGATTGCACCCCGGAGCCGGGACACGCCTGGCCCAGGCCGTCCGCGACTGCCGACGCCAAGGCAAGGCCGTGGTGATCCAGAAGGGAGGTCGCACCGAGAAGGGGGCCGCCACGGCCCGCTCCCACACCGCTTCCATGAGCGGCTCGGCCGAGGTCTTCGAAGATCTGCTGGGTGAGGCCGGCGCCCTGGTGGTGGAGTGCGAATCGGACTTCCTGGACGTCGTCCGTCTGGCTTCGCTATTGGGAGACCGCCGCCCCCAGGGTCCCAACCTCTTCCTGATGAACGCGGCCGGCTATGAGGGCGTGCTGGCCTCGGACGAGGCGGCCCGCCAAGGTCTGGAGATGCCCCCCCCTCCCCCCGAGGTTTCGCGCGAGTTGCAGCCCTACCTGGGCGAGATCCTGGACTGCACCAACAACCCGGCGGACGTCGGTCCGGCCACCCCCGACAAGGCCCACGGCCCCGTGCTGGATGCAGCCCTCTCCGCCTCCTGCTACGATGCCGCCGTGGTCGCGGTGATGCCCCACGGCAACGGCATGAAGGGGATGTTCCCTCCCTATGAGGGGGAAGAGCGGATGGGCTCGATCCTGGTCGACCTGGTCGGGCGCCACGGCAAGCCCCTGGTCGCCTCGGTCAACGGCGGCTCGCAGTACGAGGGCCTGCGTCGCTTCCTCGAGCAGCACCGCATCCCGGTCCTGCCGGATGCCGAGCGCGCCGTCCGCGCCCTGGGATTGTGGAGCCGGCTTTTCCGCTGAGGCCACTCGGGGCAGGATTTCTGGTCTCCTGCCCGCGAATCGGATCGCCATGTGGAAAGGCCTGCAAGCGATGTCAGCAGAGGAGCTGGGCCTGGGGGCCCGGCTGGCGGGGTGGCGCACCGGACGCGACCCTGCCACGCGCCAGGAGCTGCTCGGTCAGCTCCTCGACTGGGTGGGGACCGCGACGGGTTCTTCCACCCGAGAGCCAGA